>DXEO01000111.1 GCA_019114925.1 Candidatus Corynebacterium faecipullorum
ATCCTGCACGCTGACCACGAGCAGAACTGCTCCACCTCCACTGTGCGCATGATCGGTTCCGCGCAGGCCAACCTGTTCGTTGCTATCGCCGGTGGTATCAACGCGCTGTCTGGCCCGCTGCATGGTGGTGCTAACCAGGCCGTTCTGGAGATGCTCGAGGATATCCAGAACAACCACGGTGGTGACGCCACCGACTTCATGAACCGCGTGAAGAACAAGGAAAAGGGCGTTCGCCTCATGGGCTTCGGCCACCGCGTGTACAAGAACTACGACCCGCGCGCGGCAATCGTCAAGGACACCGCTCACGAGATCATCGATCACTTGGGCGGTGACCCGATGTTGGATCTGGCTATGAAGCTCGAGGAGATTGCGTTGAACGACGACTACTTCGTCTCCCGCAAGCTCTACCCGAACGTGGACTTCTATACCGGCCTCATCTACCGCGCCATGGGCTTCCCGACGGACTTCTTCACCGTCCTCTTCGCCATCGGCCGCCTGCCGGGCTGGATTGCTCAGTACCGCGAGCAGCTTGAGCTCAACACCAAGATCAACCGCCCGCGCCAGATTTACACCGGCGAAACCCTGCGTAAGGTCACCCCGCGTAGCGAGCGCTAAACGTTAGCCTTAGCGGCGGTCTTCCGCAGGCTGCCATGGCTTAGCGTATAGCCTATACGCTGCATTTCTAGGGCCGAGTCCCACATCTCCGCTTATACTGGAGGACGTTGTGGCTCGGCCTACGTGTATGCGGCCAGCAAAGAAGAAAGAAATCCAAGGAGGATAATCCCCAATGGAAAAGCCCGTAATTGAGCCGGCAACGGAGCCTGCTCCCCAGGACCTTGTCATCGAAGACATTGTGGTGGGTGACGGCGCCGAAGCCCAGCCGGGCGGCTTCGTTGAGGTCCACTACGTTGGTGTTGACTATGAGACGAACCAGGAATTCGACTCTTCGTGGGGTCGTGGCCAGTCCATCGAGTTCCCGCTGACTGGCCTCATCGCCGGCTGGCAGGAGGGAATCCCGGGCATGAAGGTGGGTGGCCGCCGCAAGCTGGTTATCCCTCCGGAGAAGGCCTATGGCCCGGCTGGTGGTGCACACCCGCTGTCTGGCCGCACGCTGACCTTCGTCATCGATCTCATCCGCGCCTAGCGTAGAGGGCATAGCCCTTTCCGTTTCCCGAAACGACGCCCTTACCGGCCGTGCAGTAGAGCACGGTACACATTGGTGAGGGCGTTTCGCGCGTTTTCGTCTGGGTTGAAAGATCCGTGCCGCCCTTTTCCGCCACGCAGTACGTGCGAGTGCGGCACAATGGAGGCCATGAGTGTCCCACAAACTACGTTCAATGATGACCGCGAGATGCCGCTCCTGGGTCTCGGCACCTACAAGATGCACGGGGAGGAGCTTGTCCGCGCCGTGCGCGAAGCCATCGACCTGGGCTACCGCCACTTCGATACTGCCACCCTCTACGAGAATGAAGAAGAGCTGGGCCAGGCTCTCAACGCCGCTATGAAGGCCGGCGACGTGACCCGTGATGAGCTCTTTATTACCAGCAAGGTCTGGCATGACCACCATGGCAAGGACAAAGTCGGCCAAGCTTTCCGTGAGTCCCTGGACAAACTGCAGCTGGATTATCTCGACCTCTACCTCATCCACTGGCCTTGGCCACAGGGTGGGTTGTACGTGGAGACCTTCGAGGAGATCGCTCGCATGCAGGGCATGGGCCAGATTGCGTCGATTGGCGTGGCCAACTTTTATGAGGAAACTCTGCATACCCTGATCGATGAGACCGGTATCGTTCCAGTCCTCAATCAGGTTGAGTTGCATCCGGGCTTCACGCAGCCGGAGCTGCGTCAATTCCACGATAGCCATGACATCGTGACGGAGGCGTGGTCGCCGTTGGCCCGCGGCATTATCCTCAACAACCCAGAGGTCATGGCCGTGGCTGAGAAGCACGATATAACCGCCGGCCAAGCTGTCCTGGCATACCTATTGAGCAAGGGGATTTCGGTCATCCCGAAGTCCAGCCGCCGCGAGCGTTTGGAGGAAAATTTCGCTGCTGCGGAGGTTGGGCTCACTGCAGAGGATGTTGCGGCTCTCGATGCGCTTGATGGCAAGGAAGGTTTTGGCCGCATGTTCAAGGACCCGCGTGAGTTTCCTGGCGCCTAAAGCCTAGACACTCGGGGCGATTAGCGCCCGTGAGCGATGGAGCCCGTCTTCCGTACCGTGCTCTTTTTCCTTCAATGTTTGGGAAGAAGGGTGGGGTGCTGAAGGCGGGCTTTGTTGTGTGCTCTCGGAGAGATGGGAATCGAGAAGGGGGAGGGGAGCGAAGATCTGTTAAAAATGCTGCGAAGTTTCGGTTTGCTAAATTGGATTCCCTCTTTGAATTCTCCTGTGGGGGTGCTAGCGGTGAGCTGAAAACGCCTCGTAGATGCAGGGGTAGGGGGTAGTAAAAGTGCGTGTTATTAACTTTTCTTGGCAGGATTTACAACCTTGCAAGAGGGGTTAGGTAACTTACTGTGCAAGGCAAAACGTGATTGAGAACACTACCTTTGTCTCTCACCACGGTTTGTGGAGAAAAGACCCTTTGTAAGGAGAGCGACATGACTGACGCACCTGCTTCGATTAACTCGCGCCGCGAACCAACGCCGCAAGAGTTCGTCGAGATGCGCGATAGCTCGCAGTTTTCTAAGCTGCGCGGCACATACCGCAAGTTCACCTTCCCCATGACTGTGGCGTTCTTTGTGTGGTACGTCCTCTACGTACTGACCGCCGTTTTTGCGCCAGACTTCATGGCTATTGAACTTGGGGGAGGTTGGAACGTTGGCCTCATCTTCGGTCTGGCCCAGTTCCTGACCACTTTTATCATCACGTATATCTACGTCAACTACGCCAATAAGAATATCGAGCCGCAAGCCGCGGCTATTCGCCAGGAACTGGAGGGCTAGACAATGCAGACCATGACCTTGGCCGCAGCGGAATCCTCCGCCGGCAACCCGATTTTGAATATTGCGATCTTCGCCGCATTCCTCATCGTCACGATGTACGTGGTGCTTCGTGCCGGTAAGTCCACCAAGGAAGCATCTGATTTCTACACCGGTGGCGGTAGCTTCTCCGGCCGCCAGAACGGCCTGGCTATTTCTGGTGACTACCTGTCCGCCGCATCCTTCCTGGGTATCGTGGGTGCCGTCGCACTCAATGGCTACGATGGCTTCCTTTACTCAGTGGGCTTCTTCGTCGCCTGGCTCGTTGCGCTGATGCTCGTCGCCGAGCCGATGCGTAACGTCGGCCGTTTCACCATGGCGGACGTGCTGTCCTTCCGCCTCAAGCAGCGCCCGGTGCGCGTGGCGGCGGCGATTTCGACCCTGTTCGTCTCGCTGTTCTACCTCATTGCTCAGATGGCCGGCGCCGGCTCGCTGGTTGCGGTGCTGCTGGATATTCACGAGTTCAAGTGGCAGGCCGTCGTCGTCGGCATCGTGGGCATTCTCATGATCATCTACGTCCTTGTCGGCGGCATGAAGGGTACGACCTACGTGCAGATGATCAAGGCCGTGCTCCTGGTGACCGGTGTGGTCATCATGTGCATCCTCACCTTCGTCATGCTCAAGGGCGGCTTCAGCACGCTCTTCACCCAGGCGATCGATATGCACGCTAGCTCCGCTGCGATTAAGGAGGGCGGCTACGAGGCCTCCCAGATTATGGAGCCGGGTCTGAAGTACGGCAAGAACCTCACCACCAAGCTTGACTTCATCTCCCTGGGTATTGCACTCGTGCTCGGTGTTGGTGGTCTGCCGCACGTTCTCATGCGCTTCTACACGGTGCCGACCGCTACTGAGGCTCGCCGGTCCGTGACCTGGGCCATCGTCATCATTGGTGCTTTCTACCTCATGACCCTGGTGCTGGGCTACGGCGCTGCCGCACTCGTTGGCCCGGACCGCATCCTCGCCGCACCGGGTGGTGCTAACGCTGCAGCACCGCTGTTGGCAATGGAAATCGGTGGCTCCATCTTCATGGCGGTCATCTCCGCGGTGGCCTTCGCTACCGTTCTGGCAGTTGTCGCCGGCCTCGCCATCACTGCTTCGGCCTCCATCGCGCACGATATCTACCACTCTGTCATCCGCAACGGTGAGTCCACCGAGGCTGAGCAGGTTCGCGTTTCCCAGTTCACCGTGGTCGTCCTGGGTATTGTCTCCATCATCCTGGGCATTCTGGCCATGTCCCAGAACGTTGCCTTCCTGGTGTCCCTGGCCTTTGCCGTGGCTGCCTCCGCCAACCTGCCGACCATCCTGTACTCCCTGTACTGGCGTCGATTCAACACCGCGGGTGCCGTGGCGTCGATGTACACCGGTGTTATCTCCTGCTTGGTGCTCATCTTCCTGTCCCCGGCAGTCTCCGGCACCCCGACCTCGATGTTCCCGAACGCTGACTGGTCCATCTTCCCACTGTCCTCCCCGGGTCTGGTCACCATCCCGCTGGCCTTCTTTGCCGGCTGGATTGTTTCCATTATGACTCCGCCGGACAACCTGGATGAGCTGTCCGCCGAGATGGAGGTTCGCTCCCTGACCGGCGTGGGTGTTGAGGCTCCGGTGGATCACTAAACGCCTCAATCACACCGTTTCAGGCGGTAGAGAGTAGAATCAAACATCGTGTTTTACTCTCAGCCTTCTCACGGGGCGGCATCAGCGCGAGCTGGCGCCGCCCTTCTGGCGTGCGTACTCGGTGCAGCCTCACTAGTTGCGTGCTCGCCAGCGCACGAAGAAGACTCCGCGGCTGGCGGTTCAGCGCAGACCAGCGCACGCAAACCTGGTCCCATCACGCATAGGAAGGGGCAGCTGCAGCTGGCCGCTGTCCCTGACTCGGTGGGGCAGTTCCTCAAGGGCGATGAGTCCAAGGCCATCACGTATTACCGCATTGAGACGGGCATGCACATGGGCTCGGCCACCGAACACCAGCCACGCTATGCGTTGAGCCTGATTAAGCTCTACATCGCAACCTACGTGCTGGAACGCGGGTCTTTCGAGGAAAAGTACTTAGCACTGGATATGATTGCTGATTCCTCCGACGAGAGCGCCGCACGGCTCTTTGAGAAATATCCGCGATCCATCGATGCCATCGCTAAGGAATATGGCTTGGAGTCCACATCGGCGGGGGAGGACTGGGGACATTCCATGACCTCTACGTACGACGTCGTGCGGTTTATCGTCCAACTCATGGAGGATGATCCGACGCACCCCGTTCTGGTGGCGATGTCTCACGCCGATGCGGTATCGGCTGATGGATATGAGCAGAACTATGGCACCGCGAAGCTGAGCGACGTCGTGGGCTCTAAGTGGGGATGGTCGGACAGCAAGGACCGCCATTCCTCGGTGTCATTTGGGGAGAACTTCGTCGTAGCTGCGTCCATCGAAGGAAGCGCTGAGGAGCTCACGTCTTATGTGCGCAAGGAAATCACCGGTAAGAACCTGGTGAAGGGCAACAACCTAAACAAGGAGGCGCTGGCTAATCCCGCTGCTGTTGCAACGCGCTTGACGACGTCCAGTGCTGCGCCCTCTGCGACCTCTACGGTTGCGACATCGGCTGCCGCGACTTCTGCGGAGCCGTCTTCTTCTGCGCCGTCCTCTCAGCCAACGTCTAGAACGTCGGCCTCGAAGACCCCTGCGGCGCGGTAGGACGCCGCGCTGCTGCAGGGTATTTAGCCCATGGATTTGCGCACGGTGTTGAGAATATCCACCGCGCCGCGGACTTGGTCATTGCTGATGGAAGAACCCGCGATGGTGATGCCATCACTGCTTACACTGGAGCCGCGACCAGTGGGATCCGGCAGGGTGATGTTGGGCAGCGGGATGTTGTCCGGCACGGTCGGGATGTCCTTGGCCTTGGGCGGCGTCACCGCACCTTGGCCCGGGGTCCACTGGCCCCAGTCATTGGCATAGACGGTGTTAATATCGCAGGTCACGCCGTCGATGGTGGCCTGGTTCTTGGCTTTTTGGTGGATGGTGGTGCGCGGGTGAATCTTGCCGCCCGAGCCCCAATCGTGCATCCAGTAGAACTGGCCAATGTGGTCGTTGACGCACCAGTCGATGACGTTGTAATTGCCGTATACGCCGGTCTGGTAGCCGGCCGCGTTCAGCGCCGTCGAGAAGGCCTTGAGATAGGGGCGGATCTGGTTCTCGTATTGGGCGCGGGTGGGGTTGTCATCGATCGCGATGTAGATCGGGCGGCCCGTCGGCCCGCCAGCGGCCTTGTGGATGGCGATGGCCTGCGGGGCGTGGACGGCGGCACCCGCCGCACCGTTGAGCCAGTCGGCGGTGTCGGCGCGGCCGAACTGGTAAATGGAGGCGGTCTTCAGGCCGACTGCGGCGTTGGCTTTCGTCTCCGCCAGCGTGACGGGCTTGCCCTTCATCCAGTCGGCGCCGGGGCGGCGCTGGGAAACATAGCGAATGGCACCGAGGTGGCCTGCAGTCTTGATCGCGCGCGCAGAGGGGACACCGGCGGAGAAGTCAATGATGGTGCCTACGGCTGGGCCCACAGCGAGGGCAGCGGGTGCTTGGCTGCCGATGGCGCCGGCGGTCAGCGCCAGAGCGCCAGCTTTGATGAGGGAACGGCGGGACAGAGACATAGTGGGGTTCTCCTTGGGAGGCATGAAGAAGAAAGTTTCCGGAATCACTTTAGCCACAATGGTTGAAAATTGCACCAGGGGTAGCATTTGCGGGGCGCCCTGCGTGCTGTAGAGATCCGCCAGGGGAGGAGAGTGGGCACGGTTAAAGAACTGGGGAAGGGTTTGCTGACGCGAATGGCGACCGCATGCGCATTGATGGGTGCGACGGCAATCCCTTTGTCTTAAGATG
>DXEO01000112.1 GCA_019114925.1 Candidatus Corynebacterium faecipullorum
TGGTCAAGTTCCGCCCGACTGGCGTTCACAGCTGGGAATACTGGCAGTTCGAGATGACCGAGGCTTGGCCCTACATCGCTGACTCCCTCGGCCTGGACAAGAGTGACCGCGGCGCTGACTGCACCCCGATCGGCGCTATCGCGGAGGCCACCAAGTCCGGCATCATTGGTAACTGCGTGAACAACGAGTATGACGTCGCCGAGCGCGGCAAGGCCCAGGACTTCCAGGCCGGTACTGCTTACTGGTCCCCGGAGACCGGTGCCCACGCCGTGATTGGCCGCATTGGTGCGCGCTACTCCGAGCTCGGTGGCCCGACCTCTTGGCTGGGCTTCCCGAAGACCGGTGAGGAGAAGACACCCGACGGCCGCGGCCGCTACGTCCACTTCGAGAACGGTTCCATCTACTGGACTCCGGAGACAGGCGCTTGGCCCATCTCGAAGGATCTCTTCGATGCCTGGGGTAAGAACGGCTTCGAGGGCGGCGACCTCAAGTACCCGGTATCCGAACCGCGCAAGGTGGGCGAGGGTGAGGTCCAGGAGTTTGAGAACGGCGTGCTGACCCGCAACCCGGATGGCTCTACCCACATCGTGCACGGTGCTATCGGCGCGAAGTACAAGGAGCTGAAGGCTGCTGACTCAGAGCTGGGCTACCCAGTCGGCGAAGAGAAGGCCGTCAACGGTGGCTTCTTCCAGGAATTCGAACACGGCAACATCTACTGGTCCATGGAATCCGGCGCGCACTACATCCTCAAGGGCAAGATCTTTGACGAGTGGGGCAAGCACGGCTGGGAGCAGGGCGAGTTTGGCTGGCCCACCAAGGACTATGCCTCCATTCCGGCAGGCGGGTTGACACAGACCTTCCAACACGGCGTCATCCGTGAGGTCATGGGCCAGGTTCAGGCGGATAAGAAGTAGGAACTGCTATGCGTCTTTTCTCTGCCCGTCCGACCGCAGCAGCTGGTGCGGCGGTGCTGCTTGCATCCGGCACCTTGCTGAGCGCTTGCGGTTCCGCCACCGTCGACGAGAATGAGGCCACCGACACCTCCGTGGCGCCGCTGGAGCGCTCGAGTGGTGAATCTTCGGCAAGCAAGCCGTCGGAAAGCTCTGCGTCTGCCTCAGGTGACGCACCCTCCGAGCGAACGACAGGCGAGGAGCCGGAAGACCGTGGTGCGCGCGAGGTCTCCGAAATCCCAACGCCTGCGCCTGCGCAGGGGCCGGATCAGGACTTCCTGGCTGCCGTGGCTGAGAAAGGCGTGAACATCGACGGTGTCGAAGACCAACTGGTTGGTGCTGCGCAGGCTTCCTGCCAAGGCGATACCGTCACCGTTCCGGCTGTGGCCGGGCAACTCATTGAGCAGGGCCGCACGGAACTCAGCCACGAGGACGTCGTCCAGCTCATCACCGAGCAGGGCAACAAGCTCTGCGCTCAGTAATGTGGCAGGGTTTTTCCAGCCAATCCTGCTCCTTGTCAAGGTAGAAATTTCTTCATGCGTAAAACACTCACCGTCCTTGCTGTCGTTGTTCTCCTGGCCGTGATTGGCGGGGGAGCGGTCCACTTCCTCAACACACGCGAGCAAGGAGAGCAAGGAAACCTTGCAGAGCCCACCCCCTCCCAGGGGGAGGGCGAAGAAAACGCAACCCCCGAGCAACCGGACTGGTGCCCGCGCGTGGAGTTTATCTCCGCGCCGGGAACGTGGGAATCCGCTGCGGACGATGATCCGATCAACCCGGGCGCGAACCCGAACTCCTTCATGCTTTCGATTACGAATCCACTGAAGGAGGCCTACGTTCCCGAGGACGTCAAGGTGTGGACGCTGCCGTATACCGCGCAGTTCAAAAACATCAATGCGCAGCATGAGATGAGCTACGACGATTCCCGCAACGAGGGAACCTCGCGCCTAGAGGGCGAGCTGACCTACATGCACGAGACCTGCCCGGACACGAAGTTCATCCTGAGCGGGTTTTCGCAGGGAGCGGTCATCGCGGGTGATGTGGCGGACCGGATCGGCGGCGGTAACGGGCCCGTGCCCGCAGAGAGCGTGGCGGGCGTTGCACTCATTGCGGATGGGCGCCGCCAAGACGGCGTGGGCATTAACCCGGGCGCGCCCCTCGACGGCGTGGGCGCGGAGATCGCGCTGCAGCCTGTCTCCACGTTGATTCAGGGCATCGTCCCGGGTGCCACCATGCGCGGTGAGCGCGCCAACGGCTTCGGAGAGCTGGCGGACCGCACCTTCCAAATCTGTGCGCCGAATGACTCGATTTGTGATGCACCGCTGGATGTCAGCAATGGCCTGGAGCGCGCGCGTGATCTCATCGACGCCAACGGTGTTCATGCACTGTATGCCTACAACCCAGACGTTATCGAAGGCGCCACGGCCAATCAGTGGGTCACGCAGTGGGCGAAGGACACCATCGACGCGCAGTAGTGCTTGGCGACGCCCCCGCACCCCACCTCCACCGCGCGCCATGTAACGCTCGGCACATCTCTTCTGATATTTTCAATATCAAAAGTACGTGAAGTTGGGGTGCGTGCCCCTCTCTACCCTACGAAGGAGCTTTCCCACATGGACCTGAAAGCCTTGATCGGCCAGTTCTTCGACGAGAAGGGCAATATCGCCCTGCCGCCACACCTCACGTTGGCGGGGCTCGCCGAACACGTCTATGCCGCGGAGCAGCAGGCGGGAATCCCGGATCGCCCGGTCATGCGCCAGTGGGTCTTTAGCGATAACCCGGAGGGTACTCCGCGTGATATCACCCGCTCCCAGGTCAATACCCGCATCAAGGCGGTGGCAGCACGCTTGCAGCAGGTGGGCAAGATGGGGGACCGCGTGGCCATCCTGGCGGGCAACTCTCCCGAGTACATCTTCGGCTTCTTGGGCGCGATGTACGCGGGCATGACGCCGCTTCCGCTCTACGATCCGAACGAGCCCGGCCACACCGACCACCTGCGGGCGGTCTTTGGTGACGCGAACCCGTCGATCGTGCTGACCAACAACATTTCAGCTGCGGCTAACCGAGCTTATTTCGCGGACCGCCCGGCGTCTGAGCGCCCGCGCATCATCTCGATTGACTCTCTGCCGGATTCCCTGGCGCAGAGCTGGGTGAACCCGTTGGAGACGGAGGAAGGCAAGGCCGCGCTTGCCGCGCTACAGACCGCGCCGCTGGACCAGCCGGCCTTCCTGCAGTACACCTCCGGCTCCACCCGCACCCCGGCGGGCGTGCTGCTGACCAACCGCAACATCATGACCAACGTGCTGCAGATCTTCACCGCGGTGCAGATCAAGATGCCGGCGCGCGTGGTGTCCTGGCTGCCGATGCACCACGACATGGGCATCATCCTGGCAACCTTCGTGACCATCCTGGGCTTCAACCTGGAAATCATGACGCCGCGTGACTTCGTGCAGCAGCCCAAACGGTGGATTGACCAGCTCAAGCGCCAGCCTATCGATGAGCAGCTGCAGGGGACCTATGCCGTGGTTCCTAACTTCGCTCTTGAGCTTGCCGCGCGTTATGGCGCACCGGCAGAAGGTAAGACGCTGGACTTCAGCAAGGTCGATGGCATCGTGATCGGTTCGGAGCCGGTCACGGAGTCCGCAGTGAATTCCTTCTGGGAGGTCTTCGGCAAGGAAGAGTACGGCCTGCGCCGCGATACCCTGCGCCCCTCCTATGGCATGGCGGAGGCCTCGCTGATCGTTACCACCCCGCAGACCCCGGAGCGCCCGATTATTTCCCACTTCGACCGCGAGCGCTTGACCGCGGGCGAGGCGGTCATCGTAGAGAAGTCCGCGGACTCCGTGGCCTATGTCTCCTGTGGCCAGGGCGTGGTGGCGCAGCACCTGACCATCGTGGATCCGGAGACCAAGGCAGAGCTGCCGGATGGTCGCGTGGGCGAAATCTGGCTCCACGGTGATAACCGCGCAGCCGGTTACCTGGACCGCGCGGAGGAGACCGCCTCGACATTCCACAACACGCTGGGGGAGCGCCTAGCGGAGGGTTCCCGCGTGCCGAACGCGCCGGAGGATAACAACTGGTTGGCCACGGGTGACCTGGCGGCAATCGTGGATAACCAGCTCTACATCACCGGTCGCCTCAAGGACCTAATCGTGGTGGCTGGCCGCAACCACTACCCGCAGGACATCGAAGGCACCGTGCAGGAGGCCTCGGGCCACGTGCGCGCGGATTCCATCGCCGCCTTCTCCGTGGAAGGCGGCAGCACCGAGGAGCTCGTGCTGCTCATTGAGCGCGCCGACGGTGCCAACCCGGCTGATGACGCCGCCGCCTCTGAGGCCATCCGCTCCGCAGTCTCCGCGCACCACGGCGTAACACCGGCCGTCATCCAGTGGTTCAACGCTAATGAGATCAAGCGCACCTCCTCGGGCAAGATTGCCCGCCGAGTGGCAAAGAAGAGCTACCTCGCTTCCTAGGCCTTCCGAAACCACACCTTTTCAACCCCCGTTTCCGCGCAACCGCGGAGCGGGGGTTGCCGCTGCCTGTGGGTATGTCGGTTGTGAAACCCAAGTTAACAAAGTGGGATAATCGTCCGATAACCCCTATAGACGCATCGATGTGCGCGCTTTTGCGCTGCGCAAAATCGACCGCACATTTAGTTAGTTTTAGTCCGCGTAAGAAAGCTAGAGATTTATGACCGTTGAAGAGCTTCGTGGCTGGCTGCGCACCTGGGTTGCGCAGACCACCGGCCTGTCGGCAGAGGAAATCACGGACACCAAACCACTGGAGAATTTCGGGCTGTCCTCGCGTGACGCAGTCGTTCTCTCCGGCGAATTAGAAAACCTCCTCGGGATCAAGCTTGAGCCCACCGTGGCCTACGAGTACCCCACCATCGCACAGCTAGCCGAGCGCCTCGTCAACGGCGCAGCTGGCGCCCCTGCAGAAAGCGCGCCGCGTGGAGCTTCGCCGCGTTCTGCTTCCCTCGCGGGCGGCGATATTGCCGTCATCGGCTATGCCGGCCGTTTCCCGGGAGCCAAGAACGTCGACGAGTTCTGGAACATGCTCGTCGAGGGCCGCGCTGGCACCGGGCCGTTGCCCGTCGGGCGCTGGTCGGAGTACTCCTCCGACCCGATTACCAGCGAGAAGATGGAGCAGCAGAACACCGACGGCGGCTACATCGAGGACATCGCCTCCTTCGACGCCGAGTTCTTCGGCCTCTCCCCGCTGGAGGCGGCCAACATGGACCCGCAGCAGCGCATTCTCCTGGAGGTGGCGTGGGAGGCCCTCGAGGACGCCGGTCTGCCCGCCAACCAACTGCGTGGCACCGCCACCGGTGTCTACATGGGCTCCACCAACAATGACTACGCCATGCTCATCACCGCCGATCCAGCCGAGATGCACCCCTATGCCATGACGGGTACCTCCTCGGCAATCGTGGCTAACCGCCTGTCCTATGCCTTTGATCTGCGCGGGCCTTCCCTCAACGTGGACACGGCCTGCTCGGCCTCCCTCGTGGCGGTCAACCAAGCGGTGAAGGATCTGCGCGTGGGCGCAGCTGATACGGCTCTTGCCGGCGGCGTGAACATCCTCGCCTCGCCGCACGCCTCCATCGGCTTCAGCGAACTGGGTGTCACCTCGCCCACCAGCGCCATCCACGCCTTCTCCGACGACGCCGATGGCATCGTCCGTTCGGACGCAGCCGGCGTGCTCGTGCTCAAGCGCTTGGAGGACGCCGAGCGCGACGGCGACACCATCCACGCCGTCATCAAGGGCTCCGCGGTCAACTCCGACGGCCACTCCAACGGCCTGACCGCCCCCAACCCAGACGCGCAGGTCGACGTCCTCGAGCGTGCTTACGCCGACGCTGGCATCCGCCCGCAGGACGTGGACTACGTTGAGGCCCACGGCACCGGCACCATCCTCGGTGACCCCATCGAGGCCACCGCGCTGGGCCGCGTGCTGGGCCCAGGCCGCCAGGCCGCCAACCCGACCCTGCTGGGGTCTGCCAAGACCAACATCGGCCACTCCGAGTCCGCCGCCGGCGTGGTGGGCCTCATCAAGGTCATCGAGGGCATGCGCCACGGCGTCATCCCGCCAAATATCAACTACGTGGGCCCCAACCACTATATCGACTTTGATGCTGAGCATCTCGAAGTGGTCGAGGATCCACGCGAGTGGCCTGAGTACTCCGGCCAGAAGATCGCTGGTGTTTCCGGCTTCGGCTTCGGCGGCACTAACGCTCACGTGGTGCTGACCGACTACCGCGGGGTGACCCACCAGGACGCCCCGCAGGTCGCCATCGGTGAGGGCCACCCGGTGGCCCTGCCCGTTTCTGGCCTGTTGCCATCCCGCCGCGCCGCAGCTGCATCCGACTTGGCGGACTACATCGAAGCCGAGAACCCGAACCTGCTCTCCCTGGCCCGCACCCTTGCGCGCCGTAACCATGGGCGCTCGCGGGCGGTAGTGACGGCGGCGTCAAGCGAGGAAGCTGTCAAGCGCCTGCGACAAGTCGCCGAGGGAACCGTCTCCGTGGGCATCGCCGCGGCGGATTCCCCGACGGTGCACGGCCCTGTCTTTATGTACTCCGGCTTTGGCTCCCAGCACCGCAAGATGGCCAAGGACATGATTGCTCTGTCGCCGCAATTCCTTGAGCGCCTAGAGGAGCTCGATGCCATTGTGCAGCGCGAATCCGGCTGGTCCATCTTGGAGCTGGTGCGCGATGACGAGCAGACCTATAACACCGAAACTGCGCAGGTCTCCATCACCGCTATCCAGATTGCGCTGACGGACCTGCTGGCTACCTTCGGCGTGCGTCCGGCCGGCGTTATCGGCATGTCCATGGGTGAAATCGGCGCGGCCTATGCTGCGGGCGGCATCACGGCAGCTGACGCCATGCTCATAGCCTGCCACCGCGCGCGCTTGATGGGTGAGGGCGAGGCTTCGCTGCCGGAGGACCAGCAAGGTGCCATGGCCGTCGTCGAGCTCTCCGCCGAGGAGATCGACGCCCTGCCGGGTTCCATCGAGCCCGCCGTGTACACCGGCCCGGGCATGACCACCGTGGGCGGCCCGCGCGAGGAGGTCCTCGCGCTTGTGGAGCGCCTCGAGGGTGAGGGCAAGTTCGCCCGCGCGCTCAATGTCAAGGGCGCTGGCCACACCTCCGCTGTTGATCCGCTCTTGGGCGAGCTTTACGCAGAGATCGCGGGCATTGAGACCCGCTCGCTGCACACGACGCTCTTCTCCTCCGTCGACCGCGGCAAGGTCTACCGCCCGGGCGCAGTGCTGCACGACGAGGATTACTGGATCCGGATGACCCGCAAGCCCGTCTACCTGCAGGAGGCGGCGGAAGCGGCGTTCGCGGCCGGTCACATGCAGATCGTGGAGATTTCCCCGAACCCGATTGCGCTCATGGGCCTGATGTCCACCGCCTTTGCCGCGGGCAAGGCGGATGCGCAGCTGCTCTACAGCCTGAAACGCAAGGTAGAGCCCACTGAGTCACTGCTGGATCTGCTGGGCAAACTCTATGTCGCGGGAACGCCGGTAGATTACACCAAGGTCTTTGGCTCCGGCGCGCTTGTCGACGCCCCCCATACCCAATTCCGCCGCCAACGTTTCTGGACTAATGCTCGTCCATCTTCTGGTGTGTCCGGCCTGCCGGGTGCGCGCGTGAGCCTGCCGGAAGGCGCGGTGGCCTTCTCCACGAACGCTGATCAGGCGCCGAGCGCGCTGGCCATTCTGGAGGCCGCCGCCGAGGCAGTCACCCCGGGCGCGCACATCGCGGCGAGCGAGGAGCACCTGGATCTGCCCGCGAAGGGCGAGGTCACCACGATTGTTCGCCGCACGCTGGGCGGGCTGTCGCTGGCGGTGCATTACGTGGATGGTGCGACGACCAAGCTCATCGCGGAAGGTTTTGCGTCGACTCTCAACCTTGTTGAACCCGCCGCGACCCCGGAGCCGAGCCTGCCGCAGGCCGTAACTGCGCCGCAGTTTGCTGACCCCGATGTGGGCGCCGATGCCGTGCGCTGGGACCCGGCGAAGGAGAGCGTGGAGGAGCGCTTGGCGCTCATCGTGTCGGAGTCCATGGGCTACGACGTCTCCGATCTCCCGCGCGAGCTGCCGCTTATTGACCTGGGCCTGGATTCGCTCATGGGCATGCGCATCAAGAACCGCGTGGAGAATGACTTCCGGATTCCGCCGCTGCAGGTGCAGGCGCTTCGCGACGCCTCCCTCGCCGACGTCATCACCATGGTCGAAGAGGCCGTGTCCGAGCAGCCCGGTTCTGCCACACAGGCACCGGCCGAGGCGGCCGCTGAAGCTGGAACCGCGGGCACCGCGGAGGACAACTCTTCCGCTGTGAGCGCGAAGGATGCTGCAGGGCAGGAATCTGCTGAAGAATCGGCCGAGGAAGCTACTGCGGGTGTCGGCGTCGCCCCGCGCGATGCTTCGGAGCGCATGGTCTTCGGCACCTGGGCTACCTTCACGGGTAAGGTCGCGGCCGGCGTGACCTCTGCGCTGCCGCAGGTCAGCGATGAGGCGGCTGAGAAGATTGCCGAGCGCCTCACCGAGCGCGCCGGTGTCGAGGTCACCGCGCAGCAGGTTCAGGAAGCCGAAGCGCTGGAGAACTTGGCAGATTTGGTCCGCGAGGGCCTAGAGACCGAGGTCGAGGGCAATATCCGTGTGCTGCGGGAGGCCGATGGCCCCGCCGTCTTCATGTTCCACCCGGCCGGCGGCACCACCGTGGTCTACCAGCCGCTGACCCGCCGCCTCCCGGCGGATGTCGCCGTCTACGGCGTGGAGCGCATCGAGGGCAGCCTGGAGGAACGCGCCGCCGCCTATATCGAGGACATCCTGCACTACGCGCGCGGCCGCAAGATCGTGCTTGGCGGCTGGTCCTTCGGAGGCGCGCTGGCCTATGAGGTGGCCTACCAGTTGCAGGAGCGCGCAGCCCGCGGCGAGGACACTGCTGAGGTTGCCTTCATCGCTCTGCTGGATACCACCCAGCCGGCGCATCCAGCCCCGAAGACGCTGGAGGAAACCAAGGCCCGCTGGGGCCGCTACGCCGCCTTCGCCAAGAAGACCTATGGCCTCGACTTCGAGCCGCCCTACGAGATGCTGGAGACCGTGGGCGAAGATGCGCTCATGGCCATGCTCGCAGAATTCCTCAGCTCCACCGACGCCTCCGAGCACGGCCTGTCCGCCGGCGTGCTGGAGCACCAGCGCGCATCCTTCGTGGACAACCAGATTCTGGGTTCGCTGGATATGGGAAGGTGGGCGTCGGTAAGCGTGCCCGTCATCCTCTTCCGCTCCGAGCGCATGCATGATGGCGCCATCGAGCTCGAGCCGGCGTATGCGGAGATTAACCCGGACGGTGGCTGGGGCGTTATCGTGAAGGATCTGGAGATTGTGCAGCTGCCGGGCGACCACCTGGCGGTTCCCGACGAGCCCGCAATCGGTATCGTGGGCAAGCACATGGAGGAATGGATCGAGGAGAAGATTCGGAAGTGACTAGCACCGCTGACAAGCTAGCGGACCTACGCGAGCGCCTCGAGCGTGCCCAGGACCCTGGCAGTGAACGCTCCCGGGCGCGCCGCGACGAGGCGGGGCGTTCGACTCCGCGCCAACGCATCGCCGCGCTTCTCGACGAAGGTTCCTTCGTCGAAACCGGCGCCCTGGGCAAGACCCCCGGCGACCCGGACGCGATTTACTCCGACGGCGTGGTCACCGGTCACGGCCGCATCAATGGCCGCCCGGTGTGCATCTACGCGCACGATAAG
>DXEO01000113.1 GCA_019114925.1 Candidatus Corynebacterium faecipullorum
AGGCAATGTTGGTGTCATCCTCAATGTAGATGCGGTTATCGTCCCAGAAGACGATGAGGTTGCCCAGCTTCTGAGTGCCTGCCAATGAGGAGGCCTCAGCAGTCACGCCCTCCTGCAGGTCACCGTCCGAGGCGATGACATAGACGTAGTGATCGAAGGGAGATTCCCCAGCCGGGGCGGAAGCGTCGAACAATCCACGCTCCTTGCGCGCGGCCATGGCCATACCAACCGCTGAAGCCAGGCCCTGGCCCAGCGGACCGGTGGTGATTTCTACGCCGTCGGTGTGGTGAACCTCCGGGTGGCCGGGAGTCTTAGAACCCCACGTGCGCAAAGACTTCAGATCCTCCATCTCGAGCCCAAAGCCGCCGAGGAAGAGCTGGATGTACTGCGTCAGGGAAGAGTGTCCCACGGAGAGGACGAAGCGGTCGCGTCCCGCCCAGTGAACATCTGCTGGGTCGTGGTTGAGCACGCGCTGGTAGAGCGTGTAGGCCAGAGGTGCCAAGGACATGGCGGTACCGGGGTGGCCGGAGCCGCAGTTCTGAACGGCGTCGGCAGCGAGCACGCGGACGGTATCCACGGCGCGAGTGTCGAGGTCACCCCAGTCCGAAGGATAACGGCGCTGGACCATAGCCTGTAGTTCTGGGGACAACTTTTCGTTCGACAAGGCGAAAACCTCACTTCGCTTCTGGAAACAGATATACCGTTAATCAGTGTAAAGGTTTTTCGATCTTCGGCGGGGGATTATATAAACCACGTTTCGGGCGGTAGTCTGGCATGGTTGACGCCGTTGCTCCGCGCTATCGGCTCTGGCAGGCGAGTTCTTCGAAGAGAAAAGCTCGAACGTGCCACACAGCTCTCGGGATATCTCGGGAACTTTTTAGCGTGAGCAGACGACCACTACTTCAGACCTATAAGCCATACACCCACGTGCCGGATATACGGAGGACTATTCCTTGGAGACCATCAAGGCCTATTTTGCGCTAACGAAACCGAGGATCATTGAGCTCCTCCTCGTGGCAGCAATCCCGGCTATGCTCCAGGCCCAGCGTGGATTCGAGGCGGTGTCGTCAAACTTCTGGCTCATCATATCCACGATCTTTGGCGGATGGATGGGTGCCGCTGCGGCCCATACGTTCAACAATGTCGTGGACTATGAGATTGACCAGAAGATGCAGCGCACTCGTGCTCGGCCGCTGGTGCGCAAGACTATTTCGCGCCGCAATGCCGCCATTTTCGCTTGGGTCATGCTGGCACTATCCGTTTTCTGGCTAGGCGTGCTGGCGCATTCCTGGCTGGCGGCGTTCTTCGTGCTGTTGACCAACTTCTTTTATGTCATCGTCTACACGAAGTTCCTTAAGATGCGAAACTCCCAGAACATTGTCTGGGGTGGCCTAGCAGGCTGCATGCCCGCCATGGTGGGCTGGGCAGTGATTCGGGATAACGCGCCGGCAGGGGAGCCTGACCGCTGGTGGCAGGCCGTAGTGTTGTTCCTCATCATCTTCTTCTGGACTCCGCCTCATACGTGGGCGCTGGCGATGAAGTACAAAGAGGATTACCGCAAGGCCGGGGTGCCGATGTTGCCCGTCGTCGCCGGGGAAGTGGAAGTAACCCGCCAGATCGTGTGGTACACGATTGGAACGGTTATCGTGACCTTCCTTATTATCCCGGCAGCCTCTTGGATCTACTTGGTGGCCGCGGTGGCGTCGGGTGCGGTCTTCCTGTGGATGGCAATCCGCCTCCACCAAGGGGTGAAGAAGGGCGCAAAGGTCAAGCCCATGCGCCTATTCATCTACTCCAATAACTATCTGTCAGTCCTTTTCATCGGGCTGTCTATCGACGCCGTCGTGGGCTGGGAACCCATCGGGCGCATGCTCGGCTGGTCAGCCGCCCTCTTCTAACGAGGCGGCCTGCCAACCAGGTCAGAGAACCCCCAATTATCTCCACCTAGTCCAGGGAGCTACTCCCTGGACTAGTCTTCTTTCACGCGCAGAACGATAGAGCCGGTGGTCTTGCGCTCCTGAAGGTCGCGGTGGGCTTGCGTGGCCTCCGCCAGTGGATATTCCGCGGAGACGCGGAAGTCCAGCTCGCCATCAATGACAGCCTGTACCACAGCCTGGGCACGCATCTGGAATTCGCCTTCCTGGGCGGTCCACGCCCCAAGCGAGGGCCGGGTGAGGAAGATGGAACCGTGCTTATTAAGCAGCTGCGGGTCCATCGGTGGGACAGGACCCGACGCGGCGCCAAAGAGCGCGACCGTGCCCCGTGGGCGTACGACCTCTAGAGACTCATTGAAAGTGGCTTTGCCAACGCCGTCGTAAACCACGTCAACGCCGCGCCCGCCATTGTGACGGCGCACCTGTTCAGCCAAACCGCTGCTGTAGCGGAAGACGCAGTCAGCGCCCGCGCCGTAGGCCAGCTCTTCCTTCTCATCCGTGGAGACCACGGAATAGACAGTGGCACCCAGGGACTTGGCCATCTGGGTGAGAATAAGCCCCACGCCGCCCGCACCGGCGGTAATGAGGCAGGACGCGCCTTCCCCAAGCTGGTAGACGCCGTGGGTGAGGTAGTGTGCCGTCATGCCCTGGAGGAGCATGGACCCTGCGACGGCGGAGGGAATCTCATCGGGGACGGCCACCACGCGGTCGCGCGGCACGCAGACTTGCTCCGCATAGGAGCCGAAGGCGTGATCCCAGGCCACCATCGTGCCCGGGGCGATCTCCCCCTGGGGGTCGTGCACAACGCGTCCGCTTCCTTCAAGGCCGATGATGAAAGGCACGGAGGCGTTGTAGATGCCTTCCCGGTAGTAGGTGTCGATGTAGTTGACACCGGCCACGGAGACATCGACAAGCAACTGCTCCTTCGTCGGCGTGGGGGATTCTACCTCGGCGTAGGTGAGGACCTCGGGCCCTCCGGTCGTGGTCACCTGAATAGCATGCATGGTGTCTAGGCTAAACGAAGCCGAGGTCCCCGCGCAGCAAAAAGCGCCGCCATCCTCACTTCCTGGTGAGAACGGCGGCGCTTCGAGTACCTGTTTTAGTGGCTTTACCGGCTCCGTTGGCTCTGCTTAGCTGTGGGCTCCGGGGGCGTTCTCATCACCGCGCTGGGCAGTGCTGGCAGTAGTGCCATCCTCGTCCCTGACGCGGCGCAAGCCATGCGCCCACAGCAGGGCGGTGAAGGCCGTGACCACTGAGGACATGCCCACGTGGAAGGGGACGGTCCAGCGGGGGATGTGGAGATAGAACTGGGTGACACCGATAGCCCATTGGATGACGATGCAGGCAATGAGCACCCAGCCGGCCTGCTTAGCCACCTTGGGAGCGCCGGTGCGGTGCAGGAGGAAGACCACGATGAGCGTCAGCGCTAAGTATACGTACATGCAGACCGCGTGGGTGATGGCCATGCCATAGGTGTCCACGCCGAGGCGGCCTTCCATGCCCACACCCGCATCACCGGAGTGGGTACCCGAGCCCGTCACGAAGGTACCGGTCAACAGAACGATAGACAGCGCCACCGTGGCCACCACCGCGAGGGTGCGCACGGCGGCAGGGAAGAGGCGAGTGGGAGTGCCGTCATCGGGTTCATTGATGCGGGAGAACAGCATGGCCGCGATCCACACCAGGACCATAGATGGGAGGAAGTGCAATGCCACACTCCACCAAGAAAGCTTCAGCACGACCGACAGAGCACCGATGAGTGCCTGCACAAAAATACCTGCGAGCCCCGCCCAGGCATAAACCTTGAGCTCCTTGCGGCGCTGCGCCTTGTGAACGACCACGATGCTGGCGATGGCTGCCGCCGCCACAACGAAGGTCAGCAGGCGGTTGCCAAACTCAATGGCCTGGTGGAGCATGGGGGCAGCACCCTGAATGGGCACCAAGGAACCGGGGTGACAGTTAGGCCAGGTGACGCAACCAAGGCCGGAGCCGGTTACGCGCACGATGGAACCCGACACTGTAATGCCACCCTGACAGAACAGAAGAATTAGGGCGATAATGCGCTGCATTTTCAGCGACGGGCCAGAGGCCGCGCCGGCAGCCGCGAAGGGACGTTGAGAAGAAATATTGGCGGTACTCACGGCTATTCAGCCTACCGTTCGGCCCCATCCGGGAACCAATATCGACGGATGGGTCACACCACGCAAGGGAGAAGAATCACTTTTAGCCCTCGAAACGGAACCAACGCACCGCGCCAAACGACGCCACCGCAGCCCACCCCACGAGGACAAGGAGTTCAATGCCGGGGAAGGATCCGTCGAGGGCGGTATCGAGCCCAGCAGCCATGGCCACCGTGGTCACGAGCGTGAGTACCCCGTTATCGCCGAGACCCTGGGAAAACATCGCCCACCCGACGGCGCCGAGGAGGAGAAACCAAATCAGGTTGGCCACCGCCAGGACTACCTCAGAGCTAAAGGTTCCGCCCAGCAGCAGGCCCAAGGCTGTAAACGTGGCCACTCCTAACGCCAAGGTGAGCACGCCGATGGCAGCGCCCCCGACAGAAACTTGCAAACCGAGAAAAGCTGCCACGGAGCCGAGCACGAAGACCTGGAGCACCACCATGGAGAGCACGGCGAGAATCTTGCCCACCACGATGGCCCAGGCAGGAACGCCCGAAGCGCCGGTTCGCTTGAGAGCACCATAGCGTCGATCGAAGGCTAGAGAAATAGCCTGTCCGGTAAAACCAGACGAGGTGGCGGCCACGGCGAGCACCATGGGGAAAACCTCATCAACACCATGCCCGGTAGTGTCCTTCAGCTTCGCAGCGCCGATCAGGATAGCGAGCGGAATAATGATGCTCAGCAACTGTTGCTCGCCGTGCCGCAGCATCAGCTTGGATTCTATAGCCCCTTGGGCACGCGCCATGGCCGCTACGCCGACGCGCTGCGGGTGCGGGCTAAAAGTGCCGGGTGCGAAGGTGCTCATGGAGCGTCTCCTTGATTAAACAACGTGGTGAAAGAATCGTAGCGGAAGTTAGCAGTGGTTCTAACTGCGCATTTCGCGTCCGGTGAGGTCCAAGAAGACCTCTTCGAGGTTGCGGTGCGACGTGTGCAGGTTGCGGAGGACAACGTTTTGCGTGGCCAAACCCGTGGCAAGCGTCGCGATCACGGCTGGGCTGACCGTAGAGGTGAGGCGGTAGTGCAAGGGTCGAATGGCCTCGGCGGAGATCCCCACCTCGCGCAAGGCCTCCAGGTCCACCGGGGTTGCGGTATCAAAATTCAGCTGAGGGATGTCGGTTGTCTCCGTCAGGGAAGCTGCGGTGCCGCTGGCGACGAGCCCTCCGTGGTCGATGATGACGACCTGGTCGCTGAGCGCTTCAGCCTCGTCCATGAGATGGGTAGTCAAGATGACGGTGACGCCATCGGCCCGCAAAGAACGGATGAGGTCCCAGACAGCAAGACGCGATTGGGCATCCATGCCCGCGGTGGGTTCATCGAGGAAGACCAATTCCGGGCGGCCAATGATGGCCAGGGCGAGCGATAGACGCTGTTGTTGCCCACCGGACAAACGTCGGTAGCTATTCTTTGCCACTCCGCGCAGTCCGAGGGTATCCAGAAGCCACTCCGGGTCCAAAGGATTTTCGTTATAGGAAGCGCTGAGTTCGAGCATCTCTTTGACCTTGATGCCGGAGTAGGAACCCCCGCCCTGGAGCATGATGCCGATGCGGGAGCGCACTGCATCAGGGTTGCGTGCGGGGTCAAGGCCTAAGACTTCAATGTGGCCGGAAGTGGGCTTTTTGAAGCCTTCACACATCTCGATAGTGGTTGTCTTTCCGGCACCGTTAGGGCCCAGCAAACACAAAATCTCGCCATAATTGGCGCGGAAACTCAGCCCGTTAACTGCGTTGACGTCGCCATAGGTCTTAATGACGTTATCCAATACAAGAGCTGATGTAGTCACGGAGCCTTAGTCTAGGACACGGACGCCTGAGCGGCGCAATGCAACCCACCCCGCAGCGGCGAGCGCGAGGAAGGTCACCAAGGCAGCAAGGTAGATGACAAATACCGTCCCGGGAGGAAGCCCGAGCCCGCGGGGCAAGACAATGAAACTCATCAATCCGGAATAGATCATGACGGCCATGCGGAAGAAGCGGCGGTTGGCCCACGCCGCGAGTGGCAGTACGGCCCACAGGATGTACCAGGGCTGGACAACGGGGAAAAACACCACGAGCACAAAGGTGGACACCCCCAAACCGCCCACGGGGTGGATGGCGCCGCGGTAGGCCGCAAAGAGCATGCGGATCATGAAACCGGCGGCGATAATGACGCCCACGGTACGGGTGACGCTGAGGATGGCCTCGGTGTGATCACCTAAACCCAGCAGCATCCCAAGGGATCCTGCGCCGACACCCACGGAGGTTGTCGCAGAAAGCCAGGAACGGATAGTCGCTGCGCCACCTTGACCGAAAATCCAGCCTATGTCGATCCCCGTAATAACAGTGACAGCGGCAATGGAGGTTGCGAGCACCAGTAATTGGGTCACGCCGGCGCCAAGCAACGCCCGTACCGGCGGGATGCCGTGCTTGTCGACGAGCCTGCGCGCCGCCGCCATGCCGACGAAACCTAGGCCAATGAAGCCGGTTACCTTGACCATGCCAGCGCAGGAGATCAGGGCACCCGAGGCTAGAAACAAAGCTCCTACGCGCCAGCGGGCGGTGTGCTCGTCATTGACCGCCCGCAGGCCCAGCTCTACACCGACGAGAGCCAGCCCCAGCATGAAGGACTCATTGTGGATTCCGCCGACGAGGTGGAGGATGGTCAAGGGGTTAAGGATGCCCAGCCACAGCGCCGCCTCGGGGGATACGCGGCATCGGGTAGCAAGCCGTGCAATGGCCCACCCGGCAGCGATGATGCCGAACAGGGAAAATACGCGGTGCAGCACCACGCCCCAGATGATGGAATCGTTGGTCAGCCAGCTCACGACAGCTGCCAGGCCCAAGGCCACGGGGCCATAGGGCGAAGGGGAGTTTGCCCAAATGAAGGGGACGGACCGGGCAAGATCATTGTCCGTGCCCAAAAGTTCTACGGGGCCCGCGGAATAGGGATCAAGCCCTTGAAGCACGATGGATCCGTTGGCGAGATAAGAGTAGATATCTTGGGTAAACAGCGGCGCGGTGACAAGCAAGGGGAGAACCCAGCCCGACCACGTTCGCCACATCTGACTTTGCGTGACTACTCGCGGGGAGTGGCTAAACCGCGGATCTTCGCTAGGTGTTGAGTTTGTACTTGCGCTCGCCGAGTTCTTACGCAGGCGCAGCGGCGCACCCACCAACGGGGCCATGCATACCCATGCCGTCACCATGAATCCGACACCAATGAAGACAAGGGCGGATGCTGATTGCAGCATGCGCGTCATGAGTGAGCCAAAAGGCATTGACTCATAAGGGTTACCCACGACGGGAAGGGCACCGGCACCTAGGCCGCCGAGCGCAATAAGCAACGCGCCGATGGTCCCGAGCCATCTCAGGCTAAAAAATGTGCGCAGCTGGGCAATGGTGCGGCGGTGAACGTCGCCAAGCACGGCGTGATTCGCACCTTCGGTGGAGCCAGGAAAATCCTGGTGGAGGAGCGCGGAGCGGGATCCTGGTACTCCCATGCGGGGGAGTTCATCGCGCACACCCCAGATGACTCGGTGCAATCGCCCCGATTGGGTGTAGCCGCGCTCCATATTCATGCCTGTTTACCTTAGTCGCTCGGTGGTGAGAAGCGACTAGCTGCCCGCGACACGAATCAAAGATTGGAAATCGGGAATGAATTAAGGAACACTAGTGTTGTCTAAAGAGAGAGTGTTTCATTCAAGGAGGTGTACACCGTGACGAAGGAGTTGCCAAGGGAAACTCGCTCAACAGAGGGCGATACCCGCCGACATGTCATGCTGTTGCTTCTCAAGGACGGCCCGGTAACGGCGTCGTATTTGGGTGAACGTCTCGGTCTCTCTGCAGCCGGCATCCGTCGGCACTTAGACATTCTGGTGGAGGAAGGACTCACCGAGGTGGTGCACCGCCGCCCGCTCTCCCGCCCCGGGCAGACAGCAGGCCGTGGTCGCCCCGCCAAACATTTCCGCCTCACTGATCAGGGTCGCGCTCAATTCGGGCACGCCTATGACCAATTGGCGGCGGAAGCGCTCACTGCTTTGCGCGAAGCGGGTGGTCCGGAGGCGGTTCGCCGCTTCGCTAAGGCCCGCTTCGAGCGTCTCGTGGAAGACGTGACACCTTTGGTAGAGGACGAAGAGTCTGTCCCAGAGGTGGCACGCCGATTGGCTGAGGTGCTCGATGCACACGGCTACGCGGCCACGGTGACGTCGGTGGGCAACGGAGTACAGATTTGCCAGCACCATTGCCCGGTCGCCCACGTCGCCGCCGAGCACCCGGAGTTGTGTGAAGCTGAACAGGAAGTTTTCTCCGCACTATTAGGCAAACACGTGCAGCCCTTGGCCTCCATTGCAGATGGCCATGGAATCTGCACCACCAATATCCCCTTAACTCCCGTTCCACCATCTTCGGCGGAACGGGAGGCGAACTAACCGAACTAGAAAGGAGCGGGCTTTGACACAGGCACAACCAGCACCCGGCCTTGAAACCAAGATGAGCGATGACGAGATCATCTCTTCCATCGGTGGCTATGAGTACGGCTGGCGTGATTCCGACGAAGCCGGCCAGGCAGCACACCGCGGTTTGAGTGAGGATGTCGTCCGCGATATCTCGAAGAAGAAGAACGAACCGGAGTGGATGCTTGAGTCCCGCCTCAAGGCGCTGCGTGTATTCAACAAGAAGCCGGTTCCGACGTGGGGCCCGGATCTCTCCGGAATCGATTTCGACAACATTAAGTACTTTGTCCGCTCCACCGAGAAGCAGGCCCAGACTTGGGATGACCTGCCGGAGGACATTAAGGAGACCTACGACAAGCTGGGTATTCCGGACGCCGAGAAGAAGCGTCTTGTCTCTGGCGTTGCCGCGCAGTATGAGTCCGAGGTGGTTTACCACAAGATCCGTAAGGACCTCGAGGAACAGGGCGTTATCTTCGTTGATACCGACACCGCCGTGCGCGAATACCCGGAGATCCTCCAGGAGTACTTCGGCACCGTTATCCCGGCCGGAGACAACAAGTTCTCCGCGCTGAATAACGCGTGCTGGTCCGGTGGTTCCTTCGTGTACGTTCCGAAGGGCGTTCACGTGGATATTCCGCTGCAGGCCTACTTCCGTATTAACACCGAGAACATGGGTCAGTTTGAGCGCACCCTCATCATCGTGGAGGAGGGCGCCTACGTTCACTACATCGAGGGCTGTACCGCGCCGATCTATAACTCGGATTCGTTGCACACCGGTGTTATCGAGATCATCGTGAAGAGGGGCGGCCGCTGCCGCTACACCACCATTCAGAACTGGTCCA
>DXEO01000114.1 GCA_019114925.1 Candidatus Corynebacterium faecipullorum
TTTTGCAGATTAGCTGCAAAAAATGCTCACCAATGTGTGGGCAGTCCGCACCCAATTCCCCTCCTCCGCAGATCCCCAGACCTCGTTCCCGCAACCTGCAGCGTTGTGGAAGTCTAAGCCGAGCTACCACAGCGCGAAGAAAGCCACCGCCCCGAGGAGCATCGTCCCCAGCGCAACGGCGGCAAGTGCCGGGGCCCCGGGCAGGGCAGGTGATTGGGTCCGATCCAGGATCTCGTCAGTATGGCGAAGCTTGGCGGTGGCCAGCCACAGCACCACGGCCACCTCTACCCCAACAATCAGAGCCGCCCATGGTGCAACGGAACGCACGACGAGCAAACCCGCGATGAGGCCGGCTAGACCCGTGCGCTGCCAGGCTAAGCGGGTGCGCTCGGGTTGGAGGCCGGGATCAAAAAGCTCGCTCACGCTAGCAGCTCGCCCACCAGAATCATCAGCCCGATGATGATCACCACACCAACGATCAGCGCCAACGCCGGGCTAGCCGGGAGCGGACGCCCATGGCGCATCGCGCGCTCGGAGGCACCCCAGTGAAACCACGCCACTGCCGGCAGGATGATGGCGACGATCAGCATGATGACGGAGACGACGCGAGTCAGCGTTGTGTTCAGCGGCAGCTCGAAAGTCTCCAGAGCCACACCACCGGCGATAAAGGCCAAGGACGTACGAATCCACGCCAGGAACGTGCGCTCATTAGCCATGCTGAAGCGCGGGTCGGGTTCCTCCCCTGTTCCATACACCGAGCCCGGGAAACGTGCCTTCGTCATAGGCGCTACTGTAGCGCCCCGCTCCTCACTCCACAGTGCGAGGCGCGAATAGGCGCTACATCAGCTTGGTCTTCTCCAAGGTCTCTACCCAGCCGTTGGTGAATTTCTCCAACGGTTTGTGGAAGACCACGCCCAATACGAGCATCGGTACGGCAAAGAGCAAGAGAGCGAACAGGGAGAGCCAGAAATCACCGTGATAGGTTCCGGCGATGGCCGCGCGGAGTGCACGAATGGTGTAGGTCGCTGGCAGCCAGGGGCTGATGTTCTGGAACCACTCCGGAAGCACCTGCAACGGGTAAGCACCGCCGGAGGAGGACACCTGAACCACCAACATCAGCACCGCCAAGGCTTTACCAGCGTTGGCGAAGGAGACCACGAAGGTATAGCAAATCAGCATAAAGATGAGCGAGCTAACCCAGCCCGCCAACAGCATGAGAATCGGGTGGGCAGGCTCGATACCCACGAAGAAGATGAGACCCAAAATGAGCATCGTCGACTGCATGAGACCAACCGCAGCGAACATTCCAAAGCGGCCGAAGAAGCGCTGCATCGGCGAGTACTTGTCCTTGTCCACAACATCCGTGCGTACGCTCACCGCAGTCAGCAGCGCACCCACCCACAGCGCCAGCGCCGTGTACATCGGCGTCATGCCGGCGCCGAAGCTCTTGACGGGGTAGACCGCCTGCCTGTCGACGTCCACCGGAGCCGCAATCGCGTGCGCCAGAGCATCCGGATCGGAGCCGATGAGGTCCGCCAGCTTCTTCAGATCCCCGGATGCCGCAGCGGAGTCGATATCCTTCCGCAGGTCGCCGAACTTGTTGGCTTTATCCTGCAGGCCAGAGGCGAGCTTCTGTACCGCATCCCGCGCATCCGTCAAAGACGATGAATCAATGGTGACAGGAGTCTTCGCAGTATCCAGATCCGCGCTTACCTGGCCCAGGGAATCCTGCAGCGCGCGCAGAGATTCACGCAGACCAGAGGTGGAGATTCCTTCCACTGCCTTCTTGGCATCATCGAGGCTGGAGAGATCCGGCTTCGTCGGTTCGGGAGCGTTCGCGGCCGCCGTGAGGCGCGCGTGGAGAGTTCGCTGCGCGTCGATGGCTTCCTCGATACGGCTGAGCGCCTTCTCCTTATCCCCGGCAGGAAGCGGCAGGGCCTCAATGTGGCCGTGCAGGTTCTGATACTGGGCAATGGTGCCTTCTACCTGGCCGGCCAAGGTGTTGAGCGCGGCGACGCGGTCGGCACGGGAGGCGGAGGCGTCGTCGTAAAGCGCATCAATGCGTTGGCGCACCACGTCATAACTAGCACTGGTGGCATCGAGGGATTGCTGCAAGGCGTCCGTAGAAACGTTGAGCGAGGAGGACTGGACCTCCGGCAGCTCTAGGTCCGCCGAGTCCGCGATGCGTTGGGCGCTTTCCATGAGCGGAACTGCGGTATCCACAAGGCCAGCCAGGGAACGTGCGGTACGCGCGGCCATATCCAGCTGGGTCTGCACACCATCCGCGCGCGCCTGCATCCGGTCCAACACAGCCTTGGTATCGCCCTGGCTCAAGAAATCGGAGAGTGAGGTAACCAGGTCGAAGGAGACATCACCGACCGTCGTGGTGAAGGCCTCGGCCACTTGAGCCGACACGCCCTCTGCACCCTGACCTGTAATCTTCGGCGCCAGCGCATTCTTCTTTTCATTCATATAGAAGGACAAATCCGCAGGCTGGGAACCATCCGTGTAGAAGTTCATCATGTCGGTACTGAAATCTTCCGGAAGCACGATGGCTGCGTAATACTCACCGGACTTGGTACCTTCAATCGCCTCATCGGAGGTGGTCACAACCCAATCCAGCTGCTCGTTCGCGCGCAGCTCATTGAGCACCTGGTCGCCAACGTTGATGGGCACCGGCAACAGATCGCTCTCATAACCAGTGTCCTTGCTGGCCACCGCCACCTTGAGCTGGCTGGTGTTATCGAAGGGATCCCAGCTGGCCAGCACGTTGAACCAGGTAAACAGCATCGGGATGACAACGAGACCCACGAGCATCACCGCACTCATCACGTTGCGGCATGCGATGCGCATGTCGTTGAGGAAAAGATCGAGTGTTCCACGCATTAGTTATCCCCCTCAGTGGAGTCGGCCCCGATGCGAGCCGGATGTTTGATGTCATCCTCATCCAGCGTCACCAGCTCTGCGGACTGCTTCAGGCTAATGCGCAAGTACTCCAGGGTGACCGCAGCGATAATGATGAGGAAGCACCACGCCGTCCAAATAGCCAGAAGCAGCGGCTTCTGGTCGGGCAAGAGACCCGAGACAACGATGAGGATTACCACGCCAATAACGCCGGCAATGCCCACCAGCTTGAGCCAGTAGCCCCAGTCATGAGCGCGGCGGTCCAGGTCCTTCTTGAGGCCGCTGCGGCTATCCAGCGCCTGGATAACGTCCGCGATGCGGTAGCCGGAGCCAACCACCTGCACGTTTTCATAGTCGAAGAGCTCGGTGTCCCGCAGCTCGCGGTTGAAAATGACGTTGAAGTGCGCCAATGCCTTGCGCAGCAGCAGGCCGAAGACAAAGAACAGAATGAACATGAAGGCGAGCACGCCCATGTTCTTGAAATAGTGGTTGCCGTAGAAGCCACCGATAGTTTCGCGCATGGCGTCGATGCCATACGTGAAGGGCAGCAATGGGTAGATGGTGTGGAAGAAGTTGGGCAACAGCTCAATCGGGTACAGGCCCGAGGCACCCGGAATCTGAATGATGACGAAGACCACGCAGAGGCCACGTCCCAGGTGCCCCAGGGAGGAGGACAATGCGTAGATGATGCTCAAGTAGGCCAGCCCCACAAGCACGCCTGTCAGGACGAAAGCAGGCGCGTTCACGGTCTGCACGCCGATGAGCAGATCACCGACGGTCACCGTGACGGCCTGGACGATGACCATCAGGGCCATGAGGAGGAAACGGCCCATGTAGGCCTGGCCCACCGTGACGCGGTGGAAGCCTTCCTTATCCACCTCAACCCGGAAGATCACCATGAGGACGAAGGCACCAATCCACAGTGAGAGGTTGGTAAACAGCGCCGCCATGGCGGAGCCGTAGCTGTCCACCGGGTACACGGTTTCGGTCTTCAGCTCGATGGGCTCGGCAAAGAACTTACCGATTTCTTCCGCGTCCAGCCCGGTGACATCTTGAACGACTTTGGAGTTCATCGCAGCACGCAGCGAGCCCACATCGCCCTGCATAGCGCGCAGGCTGTCCTGCAGGGCAAGGAGGTTGGCATCGAAATCGGACAAGGTGTCCTTCGTGGCCCGCAGCTGCTGGGCCACACCATCTAGGAGACCGTCTGCCTCCTGCATGGTGCCCTTCTGGGCTTCCAGGGTGGAGCTCAAAGCACTCGCCATGGAGCTCAGATTGCTCATGGCGCGGTTGATTTCGGGCACGGCGGAAGTCACGGTATCGCGCAGCGTCTGCGACGTGGCCTTGGTATCGGCTGCCGCCTGGTTGATGGCCTCCGCGCTAGCCTGCACGTTGTCCGCCGCGGCCTGGGTATCCTTGCTCAGCGCATTGAGGTTCCCCACCAGCTGGCGGTTGGATTCATTACCCTCATCGAGGCGCTGGATGGCGTCATCAATTTCCTTGGCCACCTGCGGTGAGAGCGTTGCGGAATCGCGCAGGGCTTTAAGCTGCGCAATCGATTCCGCACTCGCGTCAATAGCGGTGTTGGCCCGCTGCGTGGCGTAATCGAAGCGATCACCGGCCTGGTTAAGGCCAGCGGTGACATCCGCGATGGATTCTTGCGCCTGGGCGGTACCGTCCGCCACCGCACTTGCACCACTAACGAAGGCACCGGTGGTTTTATCGGTGAAGTCCCCGATACCGCCTTGGGCCTGTTCGACCAGGGAGGAGACCTCGGCGAGGGCTGTTTGGGCGTCGCCCAGCGCGGTGCTCACATCAGCCACCGTAGACTTGGCGCCCAACGTGGAGTCAGCGGCGGCATCAAGTTTGGCTTGGATGCGCGCGAGGTTCTCGCGATTGCCGTCGATCTCCTGCGCGGTCTCCCCGAACGCGGAGCTGGTGTTGTTCATCGCGCGCGTGACTTTTCGCTCGAAGTCAGTACCGGTGTCCTTGACGTTCTCCGCCGCGACAGTGGCCACCTGCTCTTTGAAAGCCGCCGTGATCTGCTTGTCCAGACCTTTGGCACCGGTATCCGTGATCTTCACGGCGATGGCGTTGTTTTTCTCGTTGACGCGGTAAACCAGTTGCGGCTGCGTGAACTTCCCGTCGAGCATGCTCACGAGGTTCTCGCTGAAGTCCTCAGGAATCGTCACCGAGGCATACACGTCCCCCTCTAAAAGGGCTTTCTCGGCTTCGTCGCGATCAAGGAATTGCCAGCCTAGCTGGTCATTCTTCTTGAGTTTCTCAATGACCTCGCTGCCTACATCTATCTTCCCCGTCAGCTCGTTGTTAGCACCCTTATCCTCGTTGACCACGGCCACCTTGATGTTGTTGGTATGGCCATAAGGATCACGAAAAGCCGCGATGTTCACCCATGAATACAACGCGGGGGTGATGATAAGCCCGATGAGGATGATCCACGCCCTGGGGACGCGGCCAAGCCTGGCTACATCTCTGATAAAAATCTTCCAACTTTGGCGCACTGAAGGCAGTGTACCCGTTGAAGCTTCGAGTCTCTAACCTGCCGAAACCCATAAAGTAATTTCCATGATTAACAATTAACAATTGATATGGTTTGCTGAAACAAAACCCTTGCCCCACACCCTGCCAACCTGTAGTGACAAACAAAGTTTTTTAACGTTCCCCCTACCCCACTACAATCGGCGGCCATGATTGAAGTCGCAGCCGTCGTCATCCGCAACCCGCAAGGCCACGTGCTCACCGTGCGCAAGAAGTCCTCCACCAAGTACCAGCTGCCCGGCGGCAAGCCTGAGAAAGGCGAGGCGCTTGTCGACGCCGCCCTGCGTGAAGTCGCCGAAGAAGTAGGCCTCACCCTCGACGCCGAGAGCCTCAACGAACTCGGCACCTTCGACGCTCCCGCCGCCAACGAACCAGGCGAGGTCGTCGTCGGCACCATCTTCACCTGCACCCGCACCGTCACCGCCGACGAACCCCACGCCGCCGCCGAAATTGGCGACACCGCCTGGGTCAACCCAGCAGCACCCGACCGCGAGCTTGCGCATCTGTTGCGTAACCGCGTCTTCCCCGCACTGGCAGGGTAGGTACGTTTCTTACAAATAAGGCCCCTGATCCCGCGGATTTTCGGGGCTTATTTGATCGATATGCACTTGCTTGCCCCGGAAAAGCCGTTGCCAATAACAAAACGCAGAACCCGAGCCACCGGTGAGACGATGACTCGGGTTCTGTAGTTTGCGGAGACGAGAGGATTTGAACCTCCGGACCTACGCAAGTAAGTCAACTCCTTAGCAGGGAGCCCCATTCGGCCGCTCTGGCACGTCTCCAGCGATTCGCAATGAACCGTCCATCACTCTACCTGAGGGCTTCCCCTAGGGACAAAATGGGGCTTCCCTATTCTTTCCCTAAAGGGCCGCATGCAGCTTGAGGGCCACGTAGAGAGCCGCGCAGCGCCAGCCATCATCCAGCACGCCGGGCCCGAGAATCTCACGCACGCGGTCTAGGCGGTAATGCAGCGTGGCGCGGTGAATGTAGAGCGCGGCGGCGGTCGCAGAGACGTTGCGGGAATGCTCAAAGTAGGTCAGCAGGGTGTGCCAGTAGGAGTTGCGGGGGTCGTCGAGAAGCACCGCGGCATCCGGGCTCATCGCCACCACCGTCGCGGGGGTCAGCTCCCACCCGCGCAGCAGGCGCCACGCGCCGGCCTCCTCCCAGCGCAGCGAATCCTGGCCGCAGAGTTTGGCCACGTCCGCCATGAGTCGCGCCTGCGGGGCCGTCGGCGCCGAGCCGCGCGCCACCACCTCAGCGCCGGCGACAAGCGCAGCACTCTGTAGCTCCTCCATGAGGGCCTCAGTGTCCTTGTCATCGCGACGACACTCAACGAGCACGAGGGAATCGTGAGAATCCGCGACCAAGAAGGGCCGGCGCACCAACGGGCGGGCAAGTTCCACGGCCACCGCGCGCTGATCGCCTTCCACCAGCACACGATGCACGGTCAGCTCCCCATCGGAGGGCAAGAGATCGCGCTCCCGGGCACCCGCCAGCGCGGCCGGATCACCGGTGAGCACCTCGCGGGCCAGCTCACCGAGCTGCTGGGCGCGGGCAGCGAGGGGAGCATCGCGTTCGTCGATAAGCCTGGCCAGCGGAGCTGTTAGTGAACCGAGGCGAACCAAAGGGGCGTCGCCCAGCGCGGGCTCATCAATAATCCACAGATAACCCACCAGCCGGTCCTCGTGCCGCAGAGGAATGACCACGCGGGGCAGCATGTCATAACGCGGGTTGGCGGGCAGGCGCACCGGCAGCACAGCCTCCTGGATGCCGAAGCTGAGCATCCACGGGATGGGCTCCGGGGGTGGGGTGCGATTAAGAATAGAGGCCGCCCGGTTCTTGTCGATGGCGCCAATCTGGGCACTAGCCGCAATCACCGCGATGGCGGGGGTGGTTACCTCCACGGAGCGCTGCAGGATCTGGGCGCATTCGTCGACGATATCCTGAATGCTCGTCAGCTGCGGGGGTGTCACTTTTGACATATGTCAAAGATACTTCCGAATATTGTCTAGTGACAAACAAAACTGTGGTGCGCAATAATCTCCTACAGTTCAATGACTCACGTCACAGATATACGTTCATGAAGGGCGTCTACATGACCACAACCAACCATCCCGTCAGGGCACAGGACGTTGTCGCCAGCGACAACACCAGTGCAGACGACGGCCTGCAGCGCGGCATGAAGTCGCGCCACCTGCAGATGATCGCTTTTGGCTCGTGCATCGGCACGGGCCTCTTCTTAGGCTCCGGCGCCTCCATCCAGGAGGCCGGCCCCGGCGTTATCGCGGCCTACGCCATCGGCGGCTTCATCATCTTCCTCATCATGCGCATGCTCGGTGAGATGGCCGTGGAGCACCCCGTCGCCGGCTCCTTCAGCGCCTACGCCCGCGAATACATCGGGCCCATCGCCGGCTTTGTCACCGGCTGGAACTGGTGGTTTACCACCATCGTCGTCGGCATGGTGGAGCTCACCGCCGCGGGCACCATCATGGATTTCTGGTTCCCCGGCATCCCGCACTGGCTCACCGCGCTCGTTGCTCTCGTCATCGTCACCGCTATCAACCTGGTGCACGTCGGCGCCTTCGCCGAGGCGGAATTCTGGCTTTCCCTCATCAAGGTTGTCGCGCTCATCCTCATGATCGTCGTCGGCGCGGCCATCGTCTTCGGCCTCACCCCGGAGCCCGCCCTTGGGCTAAGCAACATCACCGAGCACGGCGGCTTCTTCCCCAACGGTGCCACCGGCGTGCTCTTCTCCCTCGTAGCGGTGATTTTCTCCTTCGGCGGCATCATCTCCATCGGCACCGCCGCGGGCGAGGCACAGGATCCCGCTAAAAGCCTGCCCAAGGCCATCAACAACGTGATCTGGCGCATCCTCATCTTCTACGTCGGCGGCATCGGCATCATCGTGCTGCTCGCTCCGTGGAACGAACTTGATACCTCCACCTCACCCTTCGTGCGCGCGCTGAGCACCCTGGGCATTACGGCCGCCGCCACGGGCCTCAACCTCATCGTGCTGGTCGCGGCCGTCTCCGTGTTCAACACCATGACCTTCTCTGGCGCGCGCATGCTGCGGGATCTCTCCCGCGGCGGCCAGGCTCCGCCCTTCTTCAACTCCGTGAGCGCTAAGGGCGTGCCGGTTCGCGCCTTACTCTTCAACTCCCTGCTCATGGGCTCGGCGGTGCTGCTTAACTTCCTCTTCGAGGGCAAAATCCTGATTGTTCTCCTCGCCATCATCGTCGGCGCGGAGCTCATCTCCTGGTCCGCCATTGCCGTGGCACACCTGAACTTCCGCAAGCGCTGCCCGAACGCCGCCTTCCGCGCGCCCCTCTACCCCATCGCTAACTACCTGTGCTTGGCCTTCTTCGCGCTCGTCATCGTTTTGATGTTCATGCTGCCGGACTACCGCACCGGCGCCATTGTCCTACCCTGTTGGATTGTGACCTTGGCCCTCATCTGGCTGGGCAAGAAGCGCCACGACGCACGAAAGAAATAGAAAGGACCCTCTCATGCAGACCACCATTGGTGATTTCATCCTGGACCGCCTCAAGGCCATCGGCATTACTGAAATCATCGGCGTACCCGGCGACTTCAACCTGAGCTTCCTCGAGCAGATCGAGGCCTCCGAGGGCATCCGCTTCGTCGGCGCCTGCAACGAGCTCAACGCCGCCTATGCCGCCGATGGCTATGCCCGCCAGAAGGGCGTTGGCTGCCTGCTCACCACCTATGGCGTGGGCGAGCTTTCTGCACTCAACGGCATCGCGGGTGCACGTGCCGAGCACGTCCCGCTGGTGTCGCTGGCGGGCGCGCCGCCGCAGTATGCCACGGAGTTCCGCTGGAACCTGCACCACTCGCTTGCCGACGGCGACTACGCCAACATGCTCGACGCCATCGCCCCCTTCACCGAGGTGTCCACCCGTGTCTCCCCGATGAACGTGGTGGAGGAATTCGACCGCGCCCTGCACACCTGCCTGCGCGAAAAACGCCCGGTCCACATCCAGATTCCTTCCGATATCACTCACCTGACCATCGAGGTCCCCGACGAGCCTTTCTCCGCCGAGCTCGCCCCCTCCGATCCGGAGCGCCTGCACGCCGCTGCGGACTACGTGCTGGAACACCTCGCGAAGGCCAAGGACCCGATCATCCTCATCGACCAGGACACCAACCGCCACGGTTTCACGGAGAAGTTCCGCGCCATCATCGACAAGGCCCAGCTGCCCTACTCCCAACTCTCCTCCGGCAAGGCCATCCTTTCGGAGCGCCACCCGCTCTTCATCGGCACCTATAACGGCGCGGCCTCTGCCCCGGGCGTGCAGGAGCGCATCGAAAACTCCGACTTCCTGGTCACCACGAACCCGCGCTTCATCGAGGTCAACTCCGGTTCCTTCACCCACAACCTGGCCGATGCCCACGTCTATAACTTCGGCGACCAGCACCTCAACGCCGACGGCGAGTTCTTCGTGGGCATTAATACGCTGGAGCTTCTCGACGTCCTCCTCGACCGCATCCCGGAAGCGGAGGCAACCACAACCAAGCAATTCGAGCCCGAGCCCTTCGAACCGAACCCGGATGCCCCGCTGACCCAGGAGCGCATCTGGCCGCAGATGCTCGGCTTCATCCAGGAAGATGACGTGGTCATCGCCGAGGCTGGCACCTCCAATATCGGCCTGGGCCAGCAGCGCATGCCCGAGGGCGTGCAGTACATTAACTCCACCATCTGGGGTTCCATCGGCTTTACCCTGCCCTGCGTGCTTGGCTCACAGCTGGCCAACCCAGAGCGCCGCCACGTCCTCTTCATCGGCGATGGCTCCTTCCAGCTCACCGCCCAGGAGCTCTCCACCATCCTGCGCCAGGACCTCAAGCCCATCATCGTGTTGGTGAACAACGATGGCTACACCATCGAGCGCTACATCCTGGGCATGGAGCGCGAATACAACGAGATCCAGATGTGGGACTACACGGCCCTGCCTAAGGCCTTCATGAAGGACACCACGATGGAGTCCTACGTGGCCTCGACTGAAGGCGAATTGGCCAAGGCCTTGGAAGACATCGCCGCCCACCCGGAGCGCGGCGCCTTCCTCGAGGTGCGCCTTGATGCTTTCGACGCGCCGAAGGGCCTTCAGGCCTTCGGGCCGCAGACCGCTGACTTCGACTTCGGCCCTCGCGGCCCCCGCAACGCCTAAGGTAGAGACCATGATTCGACCAGACCTTTCCTCCCTGCCCGCCTACGTTCCCGGAAAGAACGCCGAGCACGCCTTGAAGCTCTCCTCCAATGAGGCAACTCAGGAGCCGCTGCCCGGCGCGCTGAAGGCCATGGAAACTGCCGTCGCGCACGTCAACCGCTACCCGGACATGGGTGCGGTGGAAATCCGCAAGGCACTCGCCGAAAACCTTGGCGTCACCCCGGAGCAGGTCACCTGCGGCGCAGGTTCCTCCGCGATTTGCCAGCAGCTGGTGCAGATCACCTCGGTGCCCGGTGATGAGATTGTCTTCCCGTGGCGCTCCTTCGAGGCTTATCCCATCTTCGCGCAGGTCGTGGGCGCTACCCCGGTCAAGGTTCCGCTCACTGCGGATCACCGCGTGGACTTGGAGGCCATGGCGGCTGCCATCACGGACAAGACCCGCCTGATCTTCGTGTGCAACCCGAATAACCCCACCGGCTCCATCATCACCAAGGAGGAGTTCGACGCCTTCTTGGCCAAGGTTCCAAAGAACGTCATCGTTGCGCTCGATGAGGCCTACATCGAATACAACCGCAACGACGCCGTCCCGCTGGCCACCGACTATGTCCACACCCACGACAACGTCATTGGCCTGCGCACTTTCTCCAAGGCCTATGGCCTGGCCGGCATCCGCTTGGGCTATGCCTTCGGCAACGCCGAGATCATCGAGGCCTTAAGCAAGGTGGCCATCCCGTTCTCCGTGAACTCAGTAGCGCAGGCGGGTGCGGTGGCCTCGCTGTCCGCCCAGAAGGAGCTGCGCGAGCGCACCGACGAGACCGTGGAGCAGCGCGACCGCCTGGTCAAGCACTTCGCCGACTTTGGCGTGCCGGAATCCCAGGCCAACCACATCTGGTTCGCCGCAGACTCCATTGCGAAGCTGGGCTCCCCGCAGGACGTCGCTGCAAAGCTCGCCGAGAAGGACGTCCTCGTCCGCGCCTTCCCTGAGGGCGTGCGCATTTCCGTCACCACGGCGGAGGAAACCGAAATCCTGCTTAAGGCCTGGGACGCTGCCTTCGGTGCAGAGGGCTAGTTTCCGCGTTAGAGTGCAGTTGTGAAGACATTTATCAATTTTGCACTCAACGTCATTGCCGTCGCGGTGGCCTTCTGGGCAGTAGTGGCGATTGTCCCCGGAATCAACATCGTCCCTGCTACCACCCAGAATTTCCTGCTCATCGCGGCGGTCTTCATCATCGTCAATGAGGTCGTCACCCCGGTTCTTCGCTTCCTCGGCGCACCGCTGACTTGCCTAACACTGGGTCTCTTCGCCCTCGTCATCAACGGCGCGGTCCTGCTCCTCGTCAGCGCACTGATGGACTCACTCGTTATCGACGGCTGGGGTGCTGCCATCATCGGCGCAGTTGTGCTCGCGATTGTTTCCGGCGTGGTGAACTTCTTCACCAGTCCGCTACGGGTCCGCAATTAACCGCCAGCAAAAGGCGGGAGGACGTCGACGCGGGAAGCGCGTCCAAGCACTGCGTCCTCGGTAGCGCTTGCACCATCCACCAGGAAGGTACAGCGCTCCAGCACCTCCGCAAAGCTCATGCCGGCCTCGGTGCTGCCGGTATGCCGAGCACGCAACACGTCCAACAACTCCCCCAGCGTCGCCGCCTGCGCTGTGTCTTGCGCGCGCCCCGCGGCGGCGCGGGCTGCGGCAAAGTAATGTATGTCAACCATGGCTGCCACTATGCCAGCCTCTGTGACAGGAAGGAATCCGATGCGCACCTATGAGGAACACCTGGCCGCCGTTCGCGCGGCCCTTCCGCAGCCCCGGGCGGTCTCCACTCCCCTAAGCAGCGCCTTCGGACGCCGTACCGCCGCCACGTACCGCGCGAAACAAGACTTGCCTCCTTTCGACAATTCACAGATGGATGGCTATGCACTACCAACTACAGATGGCGGCACCTTCACCGTCGGCCGGACCATCGCGGCAGGCGACAGCCCTGGCGACCTCCCCGAAGGCTTTGCGCTGCCCATCATGACCGGCGCGAAAGTCCCTGAGGGCACCGCGACCATCGTCCCCGTCGAGCACTGCGAGCCCCCGCACTTCCCGGAAGAGGGCGCCACCGTTACCGTTCCCGCGGCCGCGGAGCAGTTCATCCGCCGCGCCGGCTCCGATGTCCAGGCCGGCACAACCCTCATCAATGAGCACGCGCTTCTCGACGCCCCCTCCATCGCCACCCTCGCCTCCCAAGGCCTGGCCGAAGTCCTCACCTTCGCGCCCGCCCACATCCTCATCTGCACTGGCGGCGCGGAAATCGGTGGCGAGGGCGAGGCCACCATCCCCGATTCCAATGCGCCGATGCTCGCGGCCTTGGCCGCACAGTATGACATCGAGGTGGCCGGCTTCGTGCGCACGAATGACGATCCCGATACTCTTCGCTCCGACCTCGCCGAAGCGGTCATTACCCACCGCCCCGATGTCATCGTTACTTCCGGCGGTATCTCCCACGGAAAGTTCGAGGTCATCCGCCAAATCTTTGAAAAGGACGGCTGGTTCGGCCACGTGGCGCAGCAGCCCGGTGGCCCGCAAGGCCTGTCACGCTTGGGCGAGGTGCCCGTTGTTTGCTTCCCGGGCAACCCCGTCTCCACGCTGGTGAGCTTCCGCCTTTACTTGGCACCCGTCCTTGGCCATGCCACCGCTCCATTTAATGCCTGCCTTACTGAGCCCGCCGAAGGCCTCAACAACCGCGAACAGTTCCGCCGCGGAACTATCAGCATCTCCGATGGCACAGCAACAGCTTCCTTCCTCGGCGGCACCAGTTCCCACCTGATGTCCCAGGCCATCGGCGCTAACGCCCTCATCCGTATCCCGGCTAACACGCAGCTTTCAGCCGGCGACCTCGTGGAGGTGTTCCCGCTCTCATGACCCGCCGCGCACTCGTTATCGTTGCCTCGACCCGCGCCGCCGCCGGCGAGTACGAGGACCGCTCTGGCCCTATTTTGGTTAACTTCCTGCGTGAGCAGGGCTTCGATACCTCGGAGCCCGTCGTCGTTGCGGACGCTGACATCGACTCCGCCCTGGCCACTGCCTTCGCCGATGCCCCCTCCGTCATCCTCACCTCCGGCGGCACCGGCATCACGCCGGATGACCGCACCGTCGAGGAGCTCACCCCACGCCTCGAGCGCGAGCTGCCAGGATTAGCCCATGCCTTCTATGCGCACTCCACCGGCATCCCCACCGCGGCACTCTCCCGCACGGTTGCTGGCGTTTCTAACACAACCTTCGCCATGGCCCTGCCCGGCTCCACGGGTGCTGCCAAGGACGGCTGCGCGGTCCTCAAACCAGTTCTTAACCACATCATCAACCAGCTGGAAGGCATCAATGAGCACTAGCTTCGGCCTACTCAGCGCACATATCAGCGCTGAACCCATCACGGCCCCGGACATCGCCACCGCGGAAACGGGTGCCGTCGTTTTATTCGACGGCATCGTGCGCAACCACGACTCCGGCCGCGGTGTCAGGCTCCTCACCTACACCGCGCACCCCTCCGCCCACCAGGAAATTGAGCGCGTCGCCGGCGAAGTCGCCGCCGCCTTCCCTGCTGTCCGCCTCTGGTGCGCGCACCGGACTGGAGCACTAGAAATCGGCGAGTCCGCCTTCATCGTCGCCGCTGCCTCCGCGCACCGCAAGGACGCCTTCGAGGCGGCCTCGACCTGCGCCGACCGCGTCAAAGCGGAAGTCCCCATCTGGAAAGAACAGCTGCATACCGACGACACCACCACCTGGGTAGGACTGGAATGAGTTCACGCTACGCGCGCCAGGAAGCCCTCTGGGGAACATCCACACAGGAACAGCTTCGCGCTTCCACAGTCGCCGTCATCGGCGCCGGCGGATTGGGCTCGCCTGCCCTGCTCTATCTCGCAGGCGCGGGCGTAGGGCGCATCCTGCTTTTCGACGACGACACCGTTTCCCTCTCCAACCTGCACCGCCAAGTCATCCACACCACGGCGACCGTAGGCCAGCCCAAAACCGAATCCGCCTCTGCGGCTTTGAGTGCCCTCAACCCGGAGTGCACGGTCGAGCAGTTCTCACGCCTCACACCCGATAACGCCCTCGACCAGCTGCGCGGCGCTGACCTCATCATCGACGGCACCGATAACTTCCACTCCCGCCACCTAGCCTCCTGGGCCGCCCATGAGCTGGGCATTCCACACGTGTGGGCCTCGCTCCTGGGCTACGACGCGCAGCTCACCGTCTTCCACTCCGGCCACGGCCCGGTCTACGAGGACCTCTTCCCCACCGACCCGCAGGTGCCCTCCTGCTCCCAGGCCGGCGTGATGGGCCCGGTCGTCGGCGTCGTCGGCTCCGCCCTAGCCGTCGAGGCCCTCAAGCTCCTCACGGGCATCGGCACACCGCTCATCGGCACGCTGGGCTATTACGATTCCCTCGCCGGGACCTGGGAGTACATCCCCGTGCGCGCGAACGGCGCCACCCCGGCGCGCCCCGACAACCCCACGGATATCCGCGACATTCCAGAGGACGCCACGCTTATCGACGTCCGCACCGCCCCCGAGCGCGCCACCTCCCTCATCCCCGGATCGCAGCACCTCCCACTCGATGAGATCCTCGCCGGCCACAACCCGCCCCTAGACCCCGCCGACCTCGCCGTCCTTTACTGCGCCAGCGGCCTGCGCTCCGCCCAGGCCGTCGAGGCCCTGCGCGCCCGCGGCTTCAGCAACGTCTACTCGCTGCGCGGCGGCATCGACGCCTGGCAGGAGCACATCTCCGAGCTCAAGGCCGCTGCCGCCCACCGAGGCGATCTGGAGACCATCTCTCTCGATGACCTAGAGGCCGAGCACAACGACACATAGACCAAACCATAGCCCGAACCCTTGCTCCATTTCCTCTACCCACATGGCATCTGATAAACGGCATCAACCAGAAGGCGTTTTCAGAGCTAAAAACGCCTTTTACCCCGCGCAAATGGCGTTTTTAATCCCAAAGATGCCTTTTGGCAGATGCCATCTGCAAAGTGCATCTTATGACTCGAACCATGCACGGGAACGACTCCTACAACGCCCCCAACCAGCCACCCCCTTTGTAAGCTCATTGCCATGAGGAACCGCCAGTATTACGTCGCCACCGCTGTGGTGTGTGCTCTCACGCTGGTGTACATGCTGCTGCGCTGGGACTCGGTGCCCGATCCCATCCCGGTCCACTTCGATGGCTCGGGCACCCCGGACCGCTTCGAGCCAAAGTTTTTCTTCAACGCAACGGCCCTGGTGTGGATCGGCGTAGTGTTCGCCATCGCGCTGCCGTTGTGCGTGCCGCCGATCTCGCTGGCGCGAAAGACAGCCCAGGTTCCGGCGGAATCAACGCTTCCGTTCTCCGAGGCCACCGCACAGCGCGCGGAGCTGCTCACTGAAAAGACCGCCACGTTCATTGCCCAGACAGTGTTCGCCATGACCGTCTGCTTATGCCTTTCCACCGTCGGTACCGTCATTCCGGACATCCCCTTCTCCGGCGTTCTCCTCGTAGCCGCGTGGATAGCCTTCACCGTGTTCATCATGATCCAAGGCGTCCGATTGACGCTGACATCTGCGAAGGCCGTGCAATGCATTCCCACCGACCATGAAGAACAAGTTCGCAACGAAGCGCTTCGCTTTGCCGGCGGCATGGGCTTCTATAACGAGCCCACAGACCCCATGTGCATAGCTATCTTCCCCATCAATCCTTCGAAGCTGCAGATCAACACCGCCCACGAACCTGGCCGGCGCTACCTGTGGCGCATGGGCATCGCGCTTAGCGCATCCATAGCATTCTGCGTGCTCATCGCCGTACTCTAGGCATATGGAGCACCTGTTTGAGCGCGCACGCTCGATTCTTTCTGATGCCGCCCACGTCGAGGTTTTCACCGGCGCGGGTATGAGTGCGGATAGCGGCATCGCCACGTACCGCGATGCGCAGACGGGCATTTGGGAGAATGTGGATCCGGTGGCGATGGCGTCGATAAGCGCATGGCGTACCAAGCCTGAGCCCATGTTCGCCTGGTACCTGTGGCGCGCCCAGCTGGCGCAGCGGGCCGAGCCCAATGCCGGGCACCGCGCGATTGCCGCCGCACGCGGTATGACGGTGACCACGCAGAACATCGATAACCTGCACGAGCGCGCCGGAAGCCAGGACGTGGTTCACCTGCACGGCTCCTTGTTCGCCTTCCGCTGCACCGACTGCGATACGCCGTATGACGAGGACATTGCACTGCCGAACGAACCAGTTGAGAGCATCACTCCACCCGAATGCCCCGTGTGCGGCGGGCTCGTGCGCCCGGGCGTGGTGTGGTTCGGCGAGGCCCTGCCCAACAACGAATGGACCGAGGCTGAGCGCCGCATGTCCACCGCGGACGCGCTGCTCATCGTGGGTACCTCCGGCGTGGTCTACCCCGCCGCCGGCCTGCCGCAGATTGCCCACGCACGCGGCATCCCCATCGTGGAAGTCACCCCGCAGCCCACGGACCTCTCGCCGCTTGCCAGCGTGGTGGTCACCGCCACCGCAGCGGAGGCGCTACCTCGCATCCTGGCGAGGCGGATCAATGACATTGATAAGTAGAACACCCATTATTCCCCTTCCAGAGGAGATGAACCCATGCTCTACCTTGTTCCAGGAGCCTTAGCGGGAATCGTCTTTTATGTCATTCTCGCAGCAGTGAGCTGGGCTATCGGGAAAATTTGGCCGCAATGTCGCCTTGGCGCGCATAGCCGGTTGACCATCCACTGCCTTGTCGCGATTGCATTTTCCATTTTTCTCGTTGTTGCTGGCGGCGGCGGAAACTGGGCCACCCACCTGCAGATCAGCGGCTTCCTACTAGCAGGGTGCGTTCTGAGCTTCGTTCCAGCCGCTCAGGATAAGAAGCAAAGCCGCTACCAATGACCCCCAAAACAATTGGCGGAGGCGGCGGGATTTGAACCCGCGGTGAGTTTCCCCACGCTGGTTTTCAAGACCAGTGCATTCGGCCGCTCTGCCACGCCTCCTCGTCACGCGTCAGCATGCACCGCGCGCAACACGTTCAGAGTACTAGACTCCGCCGCGGGAGAAGAATTCGGCTCGACAGTGCTACTCGTCGTGCTGATTGCTTTGCGACGCTTGGGGCGCGCCCTCAGACTCTTCATGCTGAATGCGTGAGACATGCAGTCGGGCGTGGGCGATGGCGTCGAGCGTGTTGTCGAAGGCGTGATTCTCGTGCGCAAGCTGGTCGAATACGCCGAGTTCGCGCAACACCGGAACATGTTCGGGCTTCGTGGCTGCGAGTAAGACAGTGGTATCGCGGCGTTCGAGGTGCCCGATGGTGTCGGCGAGCATCTGGGAGCCGGTGGCGTCGATCGTCGTGAGATAGCGCATGCGGAGCACGACAACCTTGACCGACGAGACATCAGCAAGCTCGAGGAGGAAATCGTGCGCTGCACCAAAGAAGAGTGGGCCTTCTAGGCGGAAGGCGGCAATGTGCTCGTCGAGGAGCTCGCGTTCCTTGTCGCGGTGGTCTCCCGTTTCCAGTGGGGCGGACTCTAAGACCGCCGTGCGGGCGGTATCGCGTAGCGCGAAGAAGCCCGCTATAACAAGGCCGATGAGCACGGCGACGACAAGGTCGAACACGACGGTGGCGGCAGCCGTGATGAACAGCGTGACTCCGTCGCCCTTGGTGGCGCGCATCACCGAGCGGAGGTTCCGCGGGTGGATCATCTGGATCGCAGTGGCGATGAGCACGCCGGCGAGCGCGGCGAGAGGGATCTCACCCACCCACCGGGCCGCGACGAGCACGGCGACGAGCAGGAGCAGCGAATGGAACACCGCTACCAGGCGCGTACCTGCACCGGCCCGCACGTTGACAGCAGTTCGGGCGATCGCGGCGGTCGCGGGAATTCCGCCGAACAGAGGCGCGACGACGTTGGCCACGCCCTGCCCGAAGAGCTCGCGGTCGGGATCATGCCGGTCGCCGACGGTCATTGCGTCGGCGACCGTCGCGGACAGCAAGGACTCCAACGCACCGAGAGCCGCGACGGCAACCGCTGCCAAGAGCAGGGAATCCAGGTGCTCCCACGGGATTTGCGGCAAGCGCGGAGCAGGCAACGTCGACGGGATGTACCCGATTGTCTTCAGGTTGCTGTCTGCCAGCATGTTGATGGCCGTCGCGGCAGCTACCGACACCAACGCCGCGGGAAAGCCACTACGAACGCGCGCCGCAACCACAATTCCGGCCGCCACCGCGAGGGTCATCACGGGTGCTTGCCATGCCGGGGCATCTAACCAAGCTTTGATTGCGCCCCACGCCAACCCGAGGACCTTCTCGCCGTCCACGTCAACGCCGAGTGCTGCAGGCAGCTGCTGGAGGCCGATGATCACCGCAATACCGGCTGTGAAACCTTCGACGACAGGCAACGGCATGTACTTCATCGCGCGGCCAGCGCCGGTGAAGGCCAGCAAGAGCAGCAAAAGCCCCGCCAGCACGCCGACGACGAGCACCCCATCGGCACCATGGTCGGCCACGATGGGGATTAACACGACGGTCATTGCGCCGGTCGGGCCGCTTACCTGGACATTGCTACCGCCGAAGATCGCGGCCAGGATGCCCGCGACGATGGCCGTTGTGATTCCGGCTGCCGCGCCGACACCGGACGCAACACCGAAGCCGAGCGCCAGGGGGAGTGCAACGAGGGCCACCATAAGCCCTGCCGAGAGATCGCGCCCGATCGTCGCGCGGGACCAGTCCGAGCGGCGCGGTGCGAAACGCAGGGCACGGGAACCGATGCCCTCCTGAGAGACAGCGGAGGGGTGGGTCATGCTATTTTCTTGCTCCTTCAGAACTCAACAACACCCAGAGGATACCCAAGGTACTCTCCTCCGACGGCCACATTCCCGACTCTGGCCGTCCCCACCATCGCGGTCAATGCGTTCCTCGTCGGGGATGATTGGATTTAAGTACGGTGGTGTGGCATGAAAGCCATCATTCAGACCAACCTGGAAGACCCGCACTCGCTGGAGTTGGGGGAAACCAATAAACCACAACTCCACGACGGCGAAGTCCTCGTTAAAGTCAAAGCCGCCGGCGTAAACCGCGCCGACCTGCTCCAGGCCCGCGGGCACTACCCGCCCCCACCAGGTGCTTCGGAGATTATCGGCCTCGAAGTCGCAGGCGAAGTCGTCGATGCCGGCAACACCGACGTTGCGGTTGGCTCCAAGGTCGGCGCCCTGCTGGCCGGCGGCGGCTACGCCGAGTACGTGGCCGTACCGCAAGGTCAGCTGCTGCCTATCCCCACCGGCTATTCCTTTGCCGAAGCCGCCTCCGTTATCGAGGTGGCCTGCACCGTATGGTCCAACATCGCCATGGAAGCGAAACTAGATAAGGGCCAGACCATCCTCATCCACGGCGGCGCGGGTGGTATCGGCACTTTCGCCATCCAAGTGGCCAAGCAACTCGGCGCCACCATCGCCGTGACGGCAGGATCCGCAGAAAAACTCAAGACCTGCAAGGAGCTCGGCGCGGATATCCTCATCAACTACAACGAGCAGGACTTCGCCGAGGAACTGAAGAATCAGTGCGATGTCATCCTCGACATCATGGGGGCGAAGTACCTCAAGAAGAACCTCATCGCGCTGGCTAAGGGTGGCCACATGGTCACCATCGGTATGCAGGGTGGCACGAAGGCCGAGCTCAACATGGCTATTCTGCTTAACAAGCGCCTGACCCTGCAGGGCACCACGCTGCGCTCCCGCTCGCTGGAGGGCAAGGCCGCCATCGTCGCGGACACCGTCAAAAACGTCTGGCCTTGGCTGGAGGAGGGCAGCGTCAAGCACCACTTGCACGCCACCTACGCGCTTGCTCACGCCGCCGAAGCCCACAAAGCCCTCGACTCCGGCGAGGTGACGGGCAAGCTCGTCCTCGAGGTCTAAGCCAAAGACGCGACCACGCGGGTAAGGTGCTCCACGTCGTGGTAGGTGCTGAACGGACTCAGCGAGACCGTGACGGCACCGCCGACCTCTTCCACACCCATCTCTGTAAGCAACGGCGTATGCGGGGCGATGGTAGTCACCAAACCATTGTCGAAGAGCCGTCGGTGGATCACATCCGCAGGCACATCGCGCACGGCGAAGGTGAGGCGCGGAAGGCGGTCATCGGAGGCGTCGGCAGCCGCCTCACCGGTCACACCCAGGATGTGAACGGCCGGCAGCGTGCCCAACAAGCTGTAGAGATCCCCGGTGAGATCCTCCATATAACCGGCAAGGGCTTGCATCGAACGCGTCAGGCGCACGCGGCGCGAACCGCGCTCCCCGCCGGCGAGTTCTGCTAGATGATCCACCAGGGGACCAACGCCACCCGCCAAGCCTGCGGAGACCGGGCCAACAACGAGCTCATCAAGGCGGCGGAACATCGCAGTATCGCGGAAGACCAGCGCCGCCATCTGTGGACCACCAAGAGCGCCCACATCCACGCCGAGGATGTCCGCCCCAATCGCATCAAAGTCGAGGAGACGGTAGGGGGCGATCGAGGAGACGTCGACGAGCACCCATGCGCGCGAGCGTTCATGGACCGCATCAATAATCTCCGAGGCCAGCGTGACCGTGCCCAGCAGCTCATGGGCTGCAGAAAAGGCGACAAAACGCGTCGAGCCATCAACCAGATCAGCGTACTGGAAGGCCGGCAACTCGCCAGTTCCCAAGTCCGGCTGCGCCCACCGAATATCAGTACCGAGGTGTGCAAACGCGCTCGTAAACTCCGAAGAATCAAAACGGGAGAGCACCACCGAAGACTGGCGGCGCAGAAGCGGGTGCAATGCAGCGCCCAAAGCCTGGTACAGCACCGGCAGCGACGGGCCCAGGATGACGCGCTCCGCCGTCGCCCCCGTGAGATCGGCCACCGCCCGGCGCGCGGAAGCATACATGTCTGCCGCGTGGAGCTCCCCGGAGTCGTGATGCGCCGAGTGCGCCCCTACGGCATCCTCCAGAGGCTTCACCGTGGCGGACATGCGGAAAGAGCGGGCAACACCAGAGGCCACGCGTTCCGCAATCTGCGGCGCGGCATGCGCGTTCAGGTAGGTCCAACCATCGGACAGACCAGTGTAAAGACCTCGCACGCTGGCGACGTCATACTGTTCCGTCATGCTTCAACCCTTCCTCCCGATGCGGATGAACGCTCCCTACTCTATACGCCCTACCTAAATCTTTCCTAACCCTCGATTTCCCCAGCTCATTCGTGTTTTCCCAGGTTAAGGGCGTGTGTGTAGGTGTTTGGCGGAGGTGCGCGCTAGGGTGAAGGACGTGCAAGACAAGAAAAACCTGCGTGACGACGTCGCCCGCATGACCTCCGCGCCTGCACCCGGCGAGGAGCCGGCCTCGCGTTCCATGACCATGTCGGCGGCCTTCGCCGATATATTGCAAGGCGCGCGCCAGCGCGAGCTGTGGTTCAAGCTGGGCATCCAAGACATCCAGCAGCGCTACCGCCGCTCGGTGCTGGGTCCTTTCTGGATCACCATCGCAACCGGCGTGATGGCCGCGGCCCTGGGCCTGCTGTATTCCATGCTCTTCCAGATCCCCGTGGCGGAGTTCCTACCCCACGTAACCGTGGGCCTGATTGTGTGGAACTTCATTTCGGGCGCCATTAAGGAAGGCTCGACGGTCTTCATCGACAACGAGGGACTCATTAAACAGCTCCCAGCACCGCTTTCCGTGCACGTCTACCGCCTAGTGTGGCGGCAAACCCTCTTCTTGGGCCACAACCTCATCATCTGGCTGCTGCTCATTCTTATCTTCCCGCGCCACCTGGGCTGGGAGTTCTTCCTGTTCATCCCGGCGCTAGGACTCTTGCTGGTTAACGGCGTGTGGGTAGCCATGTTCTTCGGCATCATCGCCACCCGCTTCCGTGACGTTGCCCCGCTGCTGGAGGCTCTAACCCAGCTGCTCTTCTACGTCACGCCTATCGTGTGGATGACCAACACCTTGAAGGAACAGGGAGGCGCTGTGGCCAGCCGCGCGCGCATCGCTGAGATCAACCCGCTCTACCACTACATGGAGATCATCCGCGCCCCCATGATCGGCGAGCCCGTCGCCGGTTATCACTGGCTCATCGTCATCGGCTGTACCGTCGCCGGCCTGCTCATCGCCGGCCTGGCCATGCGCCAGTGGCGCTTCCGCGTCTCCTACTGGGTCTAGAAAGGATCGTCCATGGTTTCCATTGATACGTATAACGCTTGCGTGGACTTTCCCATCTTTGATGCCAAGTCCCGTTCCCTCAAGAAGGCGATGCTCTCCACGGCCGGTGGCTCCATTGGCAAGAACGACCAGAACGTGGTCACGGTGGAAGCACTCAAAGACATCAACCTCCACCTGCGCGAAGGTGACCGCGTAGGCCTCGTCGGCCACAACGGCGCGGGCAAAACCACTCTGCTGCGCCTGCTCTCCGGCATCTACGAACCCACGCGCGGTGCTGCCGACGTCCGCGGGCGCGTGGCACCCGTCTTCGACCTCGGCGTGGGCATGGACCCGGAGGTCTCCGGCTACGACAACATCATCATCCGCGGCCTCTTCTTGGGCCAGACCATCAAGCAGATGAAGGCAAAGATGGATGAGATTGCGGAATTCTCTGAGCTGGGTGATTACCTCTCCATGCCGCTGCGTACCTACTCCACCGGTATGCGCGTGCGCCTAGCACTAGGCGTGGTGACCTCCATTGAGCCGGAGATCCTGCTTCTCGACGAAGGCATCGGCGCCGTCGACGCCGCCTTCATGACCAAGGCTCGCGTCCGCCTCCAGGACCTGGTGAAGCGCTCCGGCATCCTGGTTTTTGCCTCCCACTCCAACGACTTCCTGGCGCAGCTGTGCGATACCGCCCTATGGATCGACCACGGTCAGATTCGCTCGGTGGGCGAAGTCTCCGAGGTCGTCGGCGAGTACGAAGGGCCCGAAGTGGGCCAGTACGTGCGCGATTTGCGCAAGCGCTTCGACAACGAGGAGAACGTCTAAGTTTCCGTGAAAACAGGCAACAATTCACTTGTTTTCACGGAAACCTCCCTGTTCCTACTGCCCTAGTTACCAAACTTTCTGGCCCCCAGCGAGGCCATACTTTCGTCACTTAGGGCACCTCACCCCGAGCAGCTCGCCCAGTTCCTCGCTGATACCACTGACAGTCACTTCTGGCCCCGGCTGGTAATCCTCTTTGCGCAGCACGGCCTTGTTGCCTTCGATGGTGTAGCCCAGCTTGCGCGATACAGCCTGGGAAGCCGCGTTACCGGGATCCCACTCTGAGCGCAACCGATGAGCCCCTAGGTAATCAAAGCAGAAGACCGCAGCGGCATGGCGGATCTGCGTACCGATCCCGCGGCCCTGAAGGCGGTGGTAGATCCACGATCCGGTTAGGACCTCATGGTTTTCGGGGAAATTCTGCGCCCGCAGATCCACCGAACCAATGACTTCACCATCAAGGTGCACGCCGAAGTCCAGCGACCATTCTTCCGGGGACATCTGCACACGGTGCGCCCACCGGAAACTCGGGTCCGGCTTTTGCTTCAACCACGGGAACGTGTATTCCGGAAGCGGCTCACCAAAAATCTCACTGGCACTAACACCGTGGATGGCGGCAATGTCGCTATCACGCAGCACCCGCAAGGTCAGCTCGCCAACCTGCACAGTAAGTTTGAATGGAGCCCACATGTCCTCGATACTTTTTAGAGCCATGGCTAGCATCGTATAACTCCCCACAAGTGGCACAATGGAACGCATGACTGCCACCCTGTCCCAGGCCGGAACGACGGCCGCTGTGATCGTCACCCACCAGCGCGTGGAGCTGCTTCGCGCCTCCCTTGAGCAGGTGGTGAACCAGACACACCCGGTGCAGTGGGTGATCGTGGTGGATAACGGCGCGGAAGCAGCAGTAGAGGATCTCCTCCACGAACTCGCCGGCGAGCGCGGCGTCTACATGCCTTCTGAGACCAACCTCGGCGGTGCGGGCGGTTTTGCGCTGGGATTCCTCACCGCTCTCGCCCTGGGCGCGGATGCGGTGTGGTGCGCTGATGATGATGGCCGCCCCGCCGACCACCACGTGCTGGAGGAGCTCTACCGGGTTGCGGAAAACAACAGCCTCCACGAAGTCTCCCCTGCCGTGTGCAATATCGACGAGCCTGCCAAGCTCGCTTTTCCACTGCGCCAGGGTCTGGTGTGGCGGCGCTACATGAGCGAACTGGAGGGTGACTTTCTCCCCGGCATCGCCTCCCTTTTCAACGGCGCGCTCATCTCCGCCGAAGCCATGGAAATTATCGGCGTGCCGGACTACCGCCTTTTCATCCGTGGCGATGAGGTGGAATACCACCGCCGCCTGGTCAACTCGGGACTAAGCTTCGGCACCGCGCTGACCACCAGCTACCTGCACCCGGATGGCTCCGATGAGTTCAAGCCCATCCTCGGCGGAAAAATGCACACACAATACCCGGAGGGCGAGTTCAAGCGCTTCTTCACCTACCGCAACCGCGGCTATCTTCTGTGGCAGCGCGGCATGCGCAAGCTGCTGCCACAGGAATTCGCACGATTCGGCTGGTTCTTCCTAGTCCAGCAGCATGACGTGAAGGGATTCATGGAGTGGCTGCGCCTGCACAACCGCGGCCGAAAGGAAGACTTCCGCCGGCCCTAAAACTCAAAGGACTTGCGCGTGCTGCGGAAAATGACCCACCGCTGCACAAAGAAGTTAATGAGTGTTGCCGTGCCTTGCGCAATCACAAAGGCCACCGCCAGTGCCCAAGACGAGGGCCAGTCTAGGTTGTGGTCGAAAAAGGGGAAGGCCCAGCGATACAACAAAATGTTGATCGCATAGGTCATGGCATAGGTGGCAAACACGGCAGCAAAGCGGCGCTTCGAAGCCCGCGCGTTGAAGGTCCACCGCCGATTCAATAAATAAGCCACGAAGGTGCCCACAGCAAAGCCAACAGTTCGGGAACCCACGTCCCCGAATACCCCTAAACCAATTTGAAAAAGCCAGGTCAGGGAGACATCGATAAGCGCGGCAATAGCTCCCGTGATCGCGAACTTCGCGCCCTGCGCATGCAAGGAATTCGACCGGGAGAAGCGTTCGGCGCGACCGGGCATGGTTACTTTCCTTTGAAGATGAAGGCGCGCTGAATGGCGAAGTTGGTCACCGTGGCCACGCCCTGCGCAATGACGAAGGCGATGGTGTCCTTGAGCGCGCCGTCGAAGCCCAAGCTGATCAGCGGGGCGTTAAGCACCCAGTAAAGAAAGTTTTGCACGGCGAAGGTGGACACATACAACAAGCCCACCGCACCGGCAGTGCGACCAGACACTTGGGCGCCAAAAGTCCAGCGGGCATTCGCCACGTAGGCGGCGATGGTGCCGAAGACCCAGCCAATCGCCTTCGCCAGAGAACGGTGTAGGCCTAGGTACGTGAGGAAGAGGGTAAGGCCATAATCTATCGCCGCGGTGAAAACACCGACGGATACGAAGCGCACGAGTTGGGTCTTCATGCTAGAAGTAGGTTCAGTCACGGCGAAATACTCTACCCGCGGACTAGGGCGCGGTAAATGTCCAGGCGGTCCACGGGCGCGACGGCGTTGTCACCATAGGCACCGAGAGAAGAAAGCACTTTGAGCGACGCCGAGCACAGCTCCCGGACCGCCAGACCATGCAATTCTTCGCCATCATCGTCGACCCACCCCAGCGCGGCCATAGAGGTCTCCGCTACGGAATCGGTCAATTCGCGCCCGCCCATACAGGACAGCGCTAGAGCCATGGACCAGAAAGCATCTTTGCCCTCGTTCGTCACCTCACGCGGCAAGGTGCGCAGTTGGCGAAACACCTCAGGGTCAATGCTTACCTCACGCTTCAGATCCAGCGCTTGGAGGAGCGGAACGAAATCATAGAGCCGAGTTCTTTCAATCAGCGCGCGAACGGGCCTAGCCACAAGATCCAGAACTTCATCAATGGTTTCCTGGCCGGTGAGCTCCGCATTCACGGCGGTGAGATCAAAAGGTGTCTGGAAAGAACCGGAGCCGCCCACGCACAGGGCCTCCGGCGTCCCGCTATCTCGCGGGTAGGTCTCCACCACAACGATCTCGAAATCCCACAGCCCCCAGGCGTAATCAACCTGCTCGCCCTCGCGGCTTAAGAATTCGCGCACGGTGTGGCTTGGATCGATTCTTTGGCCACGGGCTTCGGTGTGCTCAAAGAAGTGCCATGGGGAATCCTCGTGCGGCAGCCCGAAGCAGATTTCAAGAATATGGTGGAGCTCTTCCAACGTGAGCGCATCAGAGAAACCGATCTGACGGTGAACCTCGGCATCCGCGCGGACGTTGGATACCTGGCACAGCAAGGTTCGAGCAGAATCACCACGATTGGCGCGGACCTGCGCCAAATCCGTGACCTTTGAGCTCATGTGCCCCACCATACGCATTTTTAGTTGCGGGCGGTGAGCTCGCGTGCTTCAAGCTCGCTGAGAATGAAGACGATGGCAGCACTGATTCCGCCCCAGACTGTCCAGGGTTTTGCCACCCCGCGGCGGCGAATAAATCCCACCACGCTGCGCTCAGTCTTTACGGTAATCCATCCGCCCAGCAGCAGAATTCCGAAGGCGACCGGGATGGCCCACACGGGGACATCGGGAGTCTCCGGCTCCGGCCGATCTTCGTGGCTCTCGGCATTAGTAATGGCCACGAGCGCGCCGAACCCGAGGAAGGACAGCACATAGGCGAAAACGAGCGCAGTCTTATTCTTAATCCAGTCGGGGAACGCGGTCATAACGCCGACGGCCGCGGCTTGGGTGATGCGTCCGGCGAGGGTGTCATCCAGCGCATAATTATCTTGCTTGGAAGAGGTCATACCGCCCCACTTTAGGCGGGCGGTAGGCTACCGTGCATGTACTCCTCTAAAAAAGAGCACCTCACCCCGGCACAGCGAGCAGCGCAAGATGAGCGCGCCGAGGAAGACAAGCGTCACGGCCACTTTCTGGCGACGGAACACACCTCGCTACCGCTCAATGGTTTTATGACGCGGCTCATCGCCGAGGAACTTCCCATCCTCGATTCCGTCTCAAGGGCAAGAGTCTACGAGATCCTCCGTGAGTATGACGGCCCAGAGATTAGCTCCCAAGAAGAACTGCCGGAAGAAATCCGCGAGATCATGGATCTGTACTAAAACCGAACTAAAACCACACAACCGGACAGTACAAATGTTCCGTTTGCTTGGCTTTTGTACCTAATCTCACGTTTTCACTCCCGCCACAGGCACTACCGCCTAGGTAGTGTAGAAAACCGACCCATCACATCGAATCAAAGAGTAAGAGATGGAACTGCACACTACTGAGAAGTCCCTCCACGGTTGGGGCCGCACGGCGGCGACAACCGCCCACGTTTTGTCCACCCCAGACGTCGACGTCATCAAGACCGCCGTCGCCCAGGTGGCTGAGGACAATGCTGATAAGCCTTCCCACCTGCGCCGCGGCGTTATCGCCCGCGGTATGGGCCGCTCCTACGGCGACCCCGCGCAGAACGCCGGTGGCCTCGTCATCGACATGCAACCGCTCAACAAGATCCACTCCATCGACCCGGAGTCGGGCATTGTCGACGTCGACGGTGGTGTCACCCTCGACCAGCTCATGAAGGCCGCCCTGCCCTACGGCCTGTGGGTTCCTGTTCTGCCGGGTACCCGCCAGGTCACCATCGGCGGTGCTATTGGCCCGGACATCCACGGCAAGAACCACCACTCCGCCGGTTCTTTCGGTGACCACGTCACCTCGATGGAACTGCTCGTGGCAGACGGCCGAGTCCTCCATCTGACCCCAGAGGGCTCTGAGGATGACCCGAGCGGCGATCTTTTCTGGGCCACCATCGGCGGCATGGGCCTTACCGGCATCATCCTGCGCGCCAAGATCAAGATGACGAAGACGGAAACCGCCTACTTCATCGCGGATACCGACCGCACGGATAACCTCGATGAGACCGTGGCTTTCCACTCCGATGGCTCGGAGCACAACTACACGTACTCCTCCGCGTGGTTCGACGTCATCTCCCCGGAGCCAAAGCTGGGCCGCTCCACTATTTCCCGCGGTTCCTTGGCCACCCTGGAGCAGCTCGAAGAGCTCGCCCCGAAACTGGCGAAGGACCCGCTGAAGTTCAATGCCCCGCAGCTGATGACGGTTCCGGATATCTTCCCGAACTTCACCATGAACAAGCTTTCCCTCATGGCTATCGGTGAGGCCTACTACCTCATGGGCGCCCCGGCGCGTAACCAGGTCAAGAACCTCACGCAGTTCTACCAGCCACTGGATCTCATCGGCGAGTGGAACCGCGGCTACGGCTCCAACGGCTTCCTGCAGTACCAGTTCGTGGTGCCGACCGACGCCGTCGAGCCCTTCAAGGACATCATCCGCGACATGCAGAAGTCCGGACACTACTCCGCGCTCAACGTGTTCAAGCTCTTCGGCCCGGGTAACAAGGCCCCGCTGTCCTACCCGATGCCGGGCTGGAATGTCTGCGTGGACTTCCCCATCAAGCCGGGCCTGGGTGCTTTCCTCGACGATCTGGATAAGCGCGTCATGGAATTCGGCGGCCGCCTCTACCTGGCCAAGGAGTCCCGCACCTCAGCGGAGAACTTCCACAAGATGTACCCGGGCCTCGAAGGCTGGCTCAAGACTCGCAACGACATCGACCCGACCGGCGTCTTCGCCTCCGATATGTCCCGCCGCCTCGAGCTGCACTAGAAAGGAATCACCTCATGCTGAATGCAGTAGGCCAAGCACAACACATCCTCCTTCTCGGCGGCACCTCCGAGATCGGCCTCGGCATCGTCGAGGAATTCCTCGAGCGCGGCCCGGCCAAGGTCACCCTGGCTGCTCGTGCGGACTCCCCACGCATCGCGGATGCCCGCGCAACCATCGAGTCCCGCGGCGGCGACGTCGAGGTCATCGATTTCGACGCGACTGACTTCGAGGGCCACGGGGACGTCGTCAACCGCGCCTTTGAGCGCGGCGATGTCGACGTCGCCATCATCGCCTTCGGCACCCTCGGTGACCAGGAGGAACTGTGGCAGGACCAAGCCAAGGCAGTTGCCTCAGCCCAGACCAACTTCACCGCACCGGTCTCCCTCGGTGTCCTACTCGGCCAGAAATTCCAGCAGCAGGGCCACGGCACCATCGTGGCGCTGTCCTCCGTCGCCGGCATGCGCGTGCGCCGCTCCAACTTTGTCTACGGCGCCTCCAAGGCCGGCGTCGACGGCTTCTTCATCAACCTCGGTGAGGCCCTACGCGGCTCCGGCGCCAAGGTACTCGTGGTTCGCCCGGGCCAGGTGCGCACCAAGATGTCGGCGGAAGCCGGCGAAGCTCCCCTGACCGTCAACGTCTCCGACGTGGCCAAGGCCACCGTCAAGGCAGTGCTGGATGGCAAGCAGTCCATCTTCGTGCACCCGCTATTTGAGTACGTGTCCTTGGGATTCAAGTTCATCCCGCAGGCGATCTTCCGGAAGCTGCCTTTCTAAAGTTCCGCTAAGTCCGCGGCGTGTGGGAAACTACTTACATGACTGAGTCTCCCACCATGTCGTCTCCCACCATTGAATATGAGGCCGATCGCTTTTCACGTCGCGCCAGCCTCATAGGTATCGCCGCCGCCGCTTTAGGTGGCGGCCTTGTTACGCTCATTGGCTTCTTCGCTTTCAAAACGGTCTCCCTCCCGGCATTCAGTACGTCGATGGTGACCCGTGCGTTGAGCACGGCGGGAACTGTGCTCACCGTTCTGCTGGTGGGCGCTCTGTGCGCGTGGTGGGTGATTGGCACTTCGCCGCGCCCCCGTTGGCGGACGTGGCTCACCACCGCTGTGTGCTACATTTCGCCGGCGCTGCTCACGCTAACCAGTATCGGCTTGCCCCTCTCGGCCTCCCGCCTGTGGCTCGACGGTGTCCAGGTCGACCAGGTTTTTCGCACCCAATTCTTGACCCGCACCACGGAAGCCAGTTCCTATGCGGACATGAACTACGAGGGCCTGCCCACCTTCTACCCGTTGGGCTGGTTCTGGATGGGCGGGCGGCTTGCGAATCTCCTCAACATGCCGGGCTGGGAGGTTTATCAGCCGTGGAGCCTTATCTCCCTGGCCGTGGCCGGGTGCATCCTGGTTCCCCTGTGGCAAAGGCTCAGCGGTTCACTGCCAGTCGCCACCGCTATTGCCTTGACCACCACGGCGGTGACCCTGACCATTGGCGCTGAGGAGCCCTATTCCGCCGTCATCGCCATGGGTGTCCCGGCGGTGGCCGTCCTCTGCTCGCACGCTTTCTACAACGCTTCCTGGTTCTCCACTGCGGCAATCGCTATCTACCTAGGAGTCTCTGCCTGCTTCTACACGCTCTACACGGGTGCAGTGGCGCTCACCATCGTCAGCCTCATTGCACTGGTCACCGGCGTCGCTGAGCGCACGTGGGCACCCCTCGTGCACCTAGTCACCATCGCGGCCGGTTCCCTGGCCATCGCCGCGATCGCCTGGGGCCCTTACCTCTACGGGGTCCTGCACGCCACTGCCCCGCTGGAGTCCACCGCGCAGCATTACCTGCCGGAAGAGGGAACCCAAATCCCGGCGCCTTTCCTCTCTTTGTCCGTCATTGGCATCCTCAGCCTGATCGGCTTGATTTACCTCGTCATGCGCATCGACGAGCCCGAAATCCGCGCCCTGAGCACCGCTCTGGTCGGCACCTACCTGTGGACCTTGGCCTCCATGGTCATGACCCTCGCCGGCAGCACGCTGCTGGGCTTCCGCCTGGAGCTGATCGTCGTGGTGCTTTTCGCTACGGCCGGCATTCTCGCGCTGGCTGACGTCCGCCTCATGGGCCTGCCCACGCTCTACCCGGAAGGCTTCAGCGAAGCCACCAACAAGCGCGTGACCCTGGCCTTTGCCATCCTCATGGGGCTTGGCGGTGTTTACTATGCGCAGCAGATCCCGGCAACGAACGTGACCGCCTTGGACCACGCCTATACCGATACCGACGGCTACGGAGAACGCGCGGACCGCTACACCAGTGATTCTTCCGCTAATTACGGCAAGATCCGTGAGTTCATTGATGCCCAGGGCTACGAGGCCAGCGAGACGATTGTCCTGACCGATGAGAAGCTCTTCATGGCCTATAACCCCTATTACGGATTCAACGCCTTCACCAGTAACTACGCCAACCCGCTGGGAGAGTTCAGCACCCGCAACCTGCAAATCGAGGAGTGGGCTTCCAAATCTTGGGAGCAGACTCCGGAAGAGTTTGCGAAGTCGCTTGAGTCCGCGCCGTGGCGTGGACCGGACGTCCTCATCTTCCGCGGCGATCTAGAAGAGCCCGGCGATGGTTATAAGACGCACTTGGCTGAAGACATCTACCCCAACCAGCCCAACGTGCGCTACCGCGCGGTGTTCTTCAACCCAAAGGTCTTTGAAGAGGGCTGGGAAGTCGAGCAAATCGGCCCCTTCGTCGTGGCGGCGCGATCTTAAGAAGCCAAGGCGGTGACGTAGACTGATCGCCGTGTCAGATCGGAAAACCTCTTCATTACGTGCACCGCAGTCCCTGCGACTCACCGCCATCATCGCTGGATTCATTGGTTTCCTGTGCTTCGTGGCGACGCCGCTGCTGCCGGTGAACCAGACCCAATCCTCCTTCGATTGGCCCCAGCAGGGCTCCCTGCAGTCCATCAACGCCCCACTCATCTCGGTGGCGCCGGAAGAAATTGATGCAGAGATCCCCCTGGAAGCCGTCGACAAGCTGCGCGATGGCCAAGACCTGCTCTACGGCACCGTGCCCCCGGAGTCCAAGAAGGCCTCCAACCGCGGCATGTTTGTCCGCGCCGGCGAGGGTGGCCTCTCGGTGACAAGCCTCGATGAGGTTATTTTCTCTCTCACGGCCGAGCAGGTGGCACAGCTGCCTGAGGACGCCACCCTCAGCATCGCTTCCACAGAGGACGGGACCACCATCTCGGTGGGCAAGCACAAGAAGACCACCGAGGAGGATCTGCGCCCGCAGGTCACCGGTGTCTACACCGAAATCGACGACACTCCGGAGAACCTCGCAGAGCTTGGCGACGACCTCCGCATCCACGTCGAGATCAACTCCCGGTTTACCTCCTCCCCAACACCACTCAAGCTCATCGCCATGTGGCTGGGCCTGGCCATGGTGGTCATCAGCCTGGCCTGCCTGTGGCGGATTGACCGCCTCGATGGCAAACGCCTTGGCTTCATGCCCGAAACCTGGAAGCAGATCCGCCCGCTCGATGGCGTCGTGGCAGCTGTACTCGGCTGGTGGTATATCTTCGGCGCCAATACCTCCGATGATGGATTCATCCTCACCATGGGGCGCGTTTCCGATCACGCGACCTACATGGCGAACTATTACCGCTGGTACGGCGTCCCCGAGGCCCCGTTCGGCGCACCTTACTACGACCTCGTGGCATGGCTGGCGCAGTTCTCCAGCGCCTCCATCATCGTGCGCCTGCCCTCGCTCATCTCGGCGCTTATCATCTGGTTCGTTTTGTCGCGCGAGATGCTCCCGCGCTTCGGTGCCCACGTGAACGAGCGCCGCCTCGCGCACTGGACCGCCGCGTTCATGTTCCTGGCTTTCTGGCTGCCCTATAACAACGGCGTACGTCCAGAGCCCATCGTGGCCCTCGGTGTCATGCTGACGTGGGCTTCCTTCGAGCGCGCCATCTCCACCCAGCGCCTTCTGCCTGCAGCGGTGGGCACCATCATCGCCACCATCACCCTGGCCGCTGGCCCCACCGGCCTGACCGCAGTGGGCATCTTCTTGGTCTGCCTGCCCGCGCTGTTCCGGATCATGGGCACGCGCGCCCCCGAAGTCACCTGGGCGGCACTCATTGCCCCGTTCCTTGCCTGCGGCACTGCCGTCATGGTTGCCGCCTTCGGGGACCAAACGTTAGCGTCAGTCATCGAATCCACTCGCGTGCGTTCCGCGGTCGGCCCGTCCCTGCCGTGGTACTCCGAGTTCGTGCGCTACTCCACGCTCTTCGAGCCCTCCGTGGATGGCTCCCTGACGCGCCGTTTCGCCATGTTCACCATGCTTTTCTGCTTGGCGCTCATCATCTACGCCTTGATCAAGAACCACCGCGTCGTCGGTGCGGAGGCAGATCCCACTAAGCGCCTGCTGGCCATCATGGCGCTTTCTGCCTTCTTCCTCATGTTCACACCGACGAAGTGGACGCACCACTTCGGTATCTACGCCGGTATCGCCGGCGTCATCGCCGCACTCGGTTCGGTGGTCCTTTCCCAGATCGCCATGCGCTCCCCGCGCGCCCGGACCTTCTCCATCGCCGCGGTGATTTTCCTCCTCGCCATCTCCCTGGGTGGCTGGAACGCTTGGTGGTACGTGTCCTCCTTCGGCATCCCGTGGTGGGACCGCACGGTGCAGTTCAAGGCCATCGAGGCCAACACCGTGGTTCTCGCGATCGCCATGGTGGTCCTGGCGATTGGCCTCTACCAATCTCTCGTCCACAGCTACCGCAAGAACAAGGCCGAAGCCGACGGCACCCTCGAGGAATTCGAGGCCGCCAACGCCGCCAAGGTTTCTCGCTGGGCAGGCGCCATGTCCGCACCGATTGCGGTGGCCTGCATCCTCATCGTGGCCTTCTCCTGCGCCTCCTTTGCCAAGGGCTACGTGGCCCAAGCGGATTCCTACTCCGTGGGCAAGGGCAACCTGGCATCCTTGCGCGGCGATGTCTGCTCGCTGGCGGATGCCACCATGGTGGAAACCAACACCAACGATGCTTTCCTCACTCCGGTCAACGGCGACCTCAAGGATTCGCTGGTTGACGAAGAAGAGGACAACTTCGGTTTCGGCCCCAACATGATCAAGGAAGATATTGAGCCGGAGAACCTCAACTCGGCGTCGGTAGGCGCCATTGCCAACACCACCGGTGATGACTCGGCTGCATCCAATGAACAAAAGGAACTCACCGAATCTGAGGAGAAGGCAACCGAAGTCACCGACTCTTCCGCCGGTGGCGTGCGCGGAACCCTGGGCGTCAACGGCTCCGAGATGCACCTGCCCTTCAACCTGGATTACACGAAGATCCCGGTCATGGGCTCCTACGATGAGTCGCAGCGCTCCACCGCCACCATCACCACCCAGTGGTACAACTTGCCGGACTCCACCGAAAACACCCCCGTGCTCGCGGTCTCTGCCGCCGGCAAAATTTATCACCACGACGTCAACGGCGTAGAGCAGGAAGGCACCGAGCTCACCTTGGAGTACGGCACCCTCAAGGATGGCAAGGTCACCAACAAGGGTGAGGCCGAGCTTTCCGACGTCGGCGCGACCCCCAAATGGCGCAACCTCCGCATTGCTCTAGACGAGCTCCCGGAGGAGGCCAACGTTGTGCGTCTCGTTGCGGTAGATGATTCCACCGACGAAGACGACTGGATGGCGTTTACCCCGCCGCGCGTCCCAGAGCTTGCCACGATCAACTCCCAGTTTGATTCCTCCACCCCGGCACTCCTCGACTGGTCCGTGGCCCTGCAGTTCCCCTGCCAGCGAACCTTCGACCACTACGCCGGAGTAACCGAAATTCCGGAGTTCCGCATTCTTCCCGACGCCGCCGCGCAAACCTCCCTCACGGACTTCCAGTCCTTTTCCGGAGGTGGCGCGCTAGCAACCGCTGAGGCAGTGAACTACTCCTATGAGATCCCGAGCTACCTCAACAACGATTGGGCGCGCGACTGGGGCTCCATTGAGAAGTATGAGCTGCGCACCAACTCCCAGGGTGAGGCACCGTTGAAGGCGGAGATCGACCAAGAAATCATCCAGCGCTCTGGCTGGTGGAAGAACTCCGAGATGAAGATTCGCCCGAAGGGCGAGCAGTAGGGATTAAAGAAACTCGGCCGAATCTTTAATGCGCTGACGCGCCACGGCCGGGGTAGAAATCCGGTGCATTGACACGTACTCTGCGGTCTGTGCACCGGGAATCTCCACGCGCTCCGCAATCTCATCCTGCGTTGCGGTCTGGACCAAGATGTCAGAATAGGTCGCTGGCAGCGCCGCCTCGTCGAGGACGTACTCACCGCGGATCTCCTCTGGGAGCTTGGCCAGCGCGCCGAAGTCAGGGAAGGTGAGGAGGAGGGCGTCGGCAGGCACCAGCGCTGCGAGCGCGCCGCCGGAGGAATAGCCCCACACCGTCACGCGCTCGGCACCGTGTTCGTGGGCATAGTCGACGGCCGCCTGAACCGACTGAACCATCTCCGCCACAGTGTGCTCCGGCGCCAACGGATAATCGACATCAATGATGGTGGTTCCGGACAGCTGTGCTGCGGCAGCCACTTCGGGCCGCCACTGCATCTCTAGCGCTTTGCCGTCGCCACGCCACCATCCACCGGAGTGCAACGACACCGCCCAGCGGCCATTCTGCTCTGAAGGAACAAAAATCGCTCCCACCTCAGAGTCCTGGACGCTCACGCCTTCCGTAAAGGCGGTGCCGGGCAGCGAGTGATCCACCGCGGAGCCCAGCACCATCATCGAGGCCTGCACGATGCGGTCCGGGAGCAGCGCGCAGTAGCGGTCCGCATCCGGCGAACCTCCACCAGCCCACGGCGGGCGGAAGTCCGGCAGCGGGTAGTGCACCTCCATGTAGGAGGAGAGCTGCTCGAGCTGTTGTTCTGGGCTTAGCTGGTACTCACTCATGGCCCCCAAGGGTACTACCAGATGGTGACGCGCTCCTCCTGTGCAAGACCACCCTCGACATCAAAAGCCTCGTAGAATTCATCGATGTTCTCGGCGATGATGTTGCAGCGGAACTCCGCCGGCGAGTGCGGGTCAATGGCCAGATACTGCGTGGCCATCTCCGGGCGGATGGCAGTGCGCCACACGCGCGCCCACGCCAGGAAGAAGCGTTGCAGACCGGTGTACTCGTGCTCTGCCAATTCAGGCTCCGCGCCCTCTGCCTCAAACGGCGCGACCTGGCCGTTGATGTCCAGGCCCTTGTCGGCGCAGTAGTTCTTGTAGGCCACCACGGCAATGCCTAGTCCGCCTAGGTCACCAATATTTTCACCCAGGGTGAAGCTGCCGTTAACACCCGCAGAATCGGTGCCTTCCAGCACCTTCGGCACCTGCCCCTGGAACTGGTCCACCAGCTTCGCGGTCAGCTTCTCGAAGGCCGCACGGTCCTCCTCCGTCCACCAGGAGTTGAGGTTGCCCTGGCCGTCGTACTGCGAGCCCTGGTCATCAAAACCGTGTCCGATCTCGTGACCAATCACCGCACCGATAGCACCGAAGTTCTCCGCCGCGTCGGCTTGCGGGTTGTAGAACGGCGGGCGCAGAATCGCTGCCGGGAAGGTGATGTCATTAACTACTGGATTATAAAAAGCATTCACCGTCTGCGGGGTGGCGAACCATTCATCGCGGTCCGCCGGCTTGCCAATCTTGGCCAACTCATAATCGTGATTCCACGCATTACCCGCGCGCACATTGGCCACCAAGTCCGCACCCTTCGGAGAAAACTCCAGGTCAGAGTAGTCACGCCAAGTGTCCGGATACCCAATCTTGGCCTTGAACTGGGAGAGCTTCTCCAGCGCACGCTCACGAGTAGCCGGAGTCATCCACTCCAGCTGCGAAATCCTCTCACGATAAGCGGCGGTAAGGTACTCCACCAGCTCATCCATCTCGGACTTCGAGGAGGGCGGGAAGTGCTTATCCACGAAGACCTTGCCAATCTCCTGTCCCACCATGTTTTCCGCCAGGCCCACGGCGCGCTTCCAACGGGCACGCTGCTCCGTGGCGCCCGAAAGCTTGGTGCCGTAGAACTCGAAGTTCTTCTTACCGATCTCCTCGGTGAGGTAGGGCGCACGCGAGAGCAGAATGTGCCATGTCGCCCACAGCTGCCAATCCGCCATGCGGCTGGCGGTGAACAGGCCCTCGAGATGCTCGAAGTACGACGGCATCATGGCCACCGCACGATGCTCCGGCAGTCCCCCACCCTGCAGGATGGCGCGGGTGATGCTGGGCAGCTTGGCGACGTCCACCGGGTTATACGTCTTCACCGCATCACGCGAGGCCACCACATCCCAGTGGCCGGCCGCGATTTCCTTCTCTAGGTTCACGATGCGCGTAGCGGCCGTCTTCGCGCCCAGTCCAAAGAGGCGGGCAGGATCCAAGAATCCAAGCATCGCCGCAACATGCTTTTCGTAGTCAGCGAGGGTCTGCGCGTGAGCTTCCTCGCGGTAATAAGCCTCATCCGGCAGACCCAAACCGGACTGAATAATGTAGGCCACCGCCTCTTCGGCGCCGGAGTCCTTTTCTACCCAGAAGGTAACCGGGGCGCCGACGCCCTCGCGCTCCAGCACACCCAGGTTGTGAGCCAGCTCCTCTGGGTCCGCCGCCACCAGCTTGTCCAGATCCTCGGAAAGCGGCGCCGTTCCTGCAGCATTAACTCCTTCAACGTCCATGTGGGAGGAATACACGATCCCAGGGCGGCCCGTGTCTTCCTTAACGATGTCATGGACGAGTTCCTCGGCTTCGTCGCGAAGCGCGTGAAAAGTGCCGTCGACACCGCGATCATCGGGAATAACGTGGGACTCAATCCATGGGCCATTAACAAACTGATACAGATCCTTCATGCACTTCACTCTATGTCAGACGCACCCGTTAGTGTGGTGTGCATGACTTCGTATCGTTTCCCGCCAGCGAAAATGACAGGACCGTTTTTCGCTGTGCTTGGAGTAACCCTCCTCGTTCTGGGCACGCCCGCCATCCTCAGCTTGGCTTTGCCGGAACACGAGCCGGAAACAGAGCCAGTCGTCCTCGATGATCCGGAGTGGAGTCAGCCCATCGACGGACTCGAATGTAGCGTCAATTATGAATCCATGGCCAATCAGGCCTGGGACTGCGAAGGCACCTTGGTCGAGGCCTATCTCACCTCGGATGTCGACGATGATGAGCTAGCCCTGCGCCGCGCTGTACGGGCCACAACCTTCGGGTCGATGCCGCAAGAAAAAGTAGAAAACCAAGACGGCATCCTCGTGCTGCGAACGAATACGTACATCCCGATCGTTGCCTTTAGCGTGGCCAAGGACAACCTCAACTACGAGCTCATCTTCTCAGAGGGAAACCCAGAAGAAGTCGCTGAACAGTTTATGGAGGCCTTCAAGTGAGCAAGATCTTCCGCGTAACCTTGTGGGTCTTCATCGGTGTCTGTCTACCCGCGGCGCTCATCAATCTGTTGGGCTTCTTTCTCGTTGCCCCGCTCCCGAGCCTGATAAACCTGCTCATCGGCCTAGCCTTCCTAGCACTAGCCCTATACCTGTGGCATCTCAGCCCGATGTGGGCAGCACCGGCCAAGGGCTGGGCCACAGCCAGCGTGCTGTGGGGAGCCGGTACCGCAGTATCTTTAGCTCTCCTCTCGGCCCTGCCTTTCACCTCCCTCACCAAAGGCGTGGGCTGGGAGGAATCCATGATGTCCTGGTCCGGTGCTTATCCAGAGGAATTCGCCAAGGCGCTGGGCGTGATCTTTGTGTTACTCAGCTTCCGCCAACTCAACCGACCCTGGCACGGCTTTCTCGTTGGCGCACTCATAGGTTGGGCTTTCGATGTCTTTGAAAACGTCCTTTACGCCTCTCTCGGTGCCGTGATGCACCCGACCTCTGATTGGATTGGCATGCTGCAGATGTGGGGGCTCCGCCTCGTGGCGGGACCAGGCCTGCACATGTCACTGACGGCCATTGCGGGCTTCGGCATCGGTTGGGCCATTTACGCTGCCCATAAAACCTGGTGGTGGCGTCTCGGCATAGGTGCGGGCGCGCTCTTTGTTTCCTTCTGTCTCCACTTCGCGTGGAACTACATGTGGGATGAAACGTGGCAGCTGGTCACGCAGTATATCGTCGTCGCACTTATCCTCTACCCCACCGTCATCACCCTCGGGATTCGGGCCCACCGTCTGGCCAAGTCGGACGATACCTACTCGCACTCGCCCGGCCTGAACAGCCTGCGGTGATTTAGTCGAGGTGCCCCTGCACGGTATTTTCCTTACCTTCCACAATGGCTACCCTGGGATGAGCTAGGCACAGCGCGTTTCAGCTCCGCGCATGCTCTATCGAGCAGGTCCTGTAAGGGCGTCGGCAAGCCTGGCGCCTGTGGTGCAACCTCCACTGCACCGAGAACATCCGCAGTGGGATCCTCCGTCAACGTCGTGGGACTTTTCCAGGATAGAAGGTCAGAGCCTGGGCAGAAGGCGCGGTGACGGCCGCCAGGACAAGGCCAACAATAAAGGAGCGGGACTTAAACACTTGTATAGGTTGACTCAAGTCACAGCTTTCACAGTCCTGATTGGAGATTTGGCACCCTAAACTCCACCGGAAATCTCGAATATTCGTTTTATCCGGCGCTCATAGCACGGAAGGCCTGGAACATCAGGTTTCCCATTTACCCCTTTAATAACAACTTCTTTCCGCGGTATGGACTTCCCCAGAGATGCCGAATAAGCTCTTATTTCGAAAGGGTTTTCGAACGGTGGGGGTTCGTCCCTTCTCAGTAACTCGACCATCAGTAGGGGGTTGAAGTGTCTTCCACTTCAGACGTTGTTGTTTCCTATTTTTCTCATTCCAATCCGAACGACCCAGTATGTATGAAAGGCAAGGACATACGCCAAGCGGACTACGAGTTCTGGTCTAGCGTCCTTCCCGCCTTGGACGAAGACTCAGACACAGCATGCATGCGCCTTGGGCTTAAGACCGGCAAAGCGGCCGGGGCAGTTGCTCGCATAGTCATGGGGATTTACCGCCTGAGAGAACTCCCCCAGCTCAAAGCCCTGCAAGATGCTTATTATTTGCTCGACTTACCTGCCTTGATTGCCATTGACCAGGTCATGGCTAAGCTGGGCCAGCCTTCCCCAGAGGTAGTGGCTGCCATCGATACTTCGTTGGCCCGTTGGTTTACTCCTACGAAGCCCAATCAGGCGTTTCCCACCACCTCGCAGATTCGCCGCCGGATGCGTGATCTTATCAAGGTTCATGATGACTCCATCGCGGTGGAAGATACACGCCCGAAGAACCGGTATTCCATACTCACCCGCGCCCAGCGCGCCACCATCGAACTAGAGGTTGACAGCAGTGTCGGGGTCATTATTCATGAGGCTGTTAAGGCAGCGGCCGAAAAGCATGAGGTGTCGATGGCCGAAGCACTCATCCTTCTCGTCACTGGGAAAGTGGAGCCAGAAGCAGCCCGCGTAGTACTCCACGCTTATCAAGCTAGTGATGTCGAGGATGCGCCAGTATATGTAGAAGGTCATGGCTGGCAGCTAGGCAATATCCCCGCGCAGGCCGTAACAAAAAGGGATTTGAGCACCAAGCCGGAAGCTTCTCAAAGCTACGGACCAAGCACGATGGTGCGCAAATACGTTGAGGGCCGCGATGGCACCTGTCGTGCAGCTGGTTGCGGAATGCCTGCGTGGCTGTGTCAGTTGGACCACCGTATTAACTACGCCGATGGCGGGCCAACGCACCCAGACAACATGGTCGCGTTATGCCAACATCACCACAACATGAAGACCGACGGACGAGCTTTTTATCTTCTGGACCCGGATACTGGGGATGTGGTCTGGCTTTTCGAGGATGGGACCTGGGCAATCACCGAACCTTCCGGCCCACTAGCCCCTAAGAACAAACGCTGGGCGCGAAGTATGGCACAAGATATTGAGGGCTTCCGCACCCGGAAACACCGTGAGGCCCAAGAACTTAAAACTGAGCTAGACAAAGAACAAAAAGAAGCCGCACACCACGCACATACAGAAAAGACAGAGAACAAGGAATCTGAAGGCGGAGAGGAGATCCCCTTCTAAGAAAGGTCTGTCGTCTAAAACGACGAACTACAGTGCTACTCGGATTATGCGAGATATTTTAAATCCGCCGCATCCAGCCCGCACTCAGCAAGAACCACGCGCTCGCCGCGGTGCGGAATACCTTCTGCATCCCAATGGACGTGGGCGGCCGAGGTGTGGGCGCGGCCAGTGCTGTTGACCACCCGCCACCAGGGCAGGTCGGCGCTTTTCGACATCACCCAGCCCACATACCGCGCGCCAACCCCCACTACTTTGGCGATTTCTCCGTAGGTGGAGACATTGCCAGCTGGAATGCGGAGAACGACCTCCGTAACCTTAGAGCTCGATGGGTTCTTCGGGGGCATCCTCAACCTCACACAAGGTGAGCGCCGCACCCGTGGAATCCTCAATCAGGCACAGGCGGCCGAATGGGGAATCGTGGGGCTCGCGAATGATTTTTCCGCCGTTACCCACCACAGCCTTCGCTGCTTGATCGATGTCCCGCACGCCCAGGTAGGTTTGCCAGAAACTCGGCAAGCCCTCAGCGTGCCAAAATCCAGCAAAGGCAGCGCCTTCTTCCTCTGCAACCGCGTAGTGCTCATCCCCACGGATTTCCCAGTCGAAGAGCTCACCATAAAAGTCCAGTGCTGCGTGAAAATTCTCGGAGACCGTCAGCTCATGCCACACCGGAGTACCTGGCTCGCCGCCGGCGACGAAGCGGTCAAGCTCCGGCTGCATCAAACCAAACATGGCACCGGAATTGTCTTGAACGAGCGCCAGCGGAGCGCCTAAAGCAAGAATCTTGCCACCGAGTTGTTCTACCCTGGCGCAGTCGGCTTCCAAGTCGCGGGAGAGGAAGTAGGTAGCCCAGGTGTCTTGGCCAGGAACAATTTCGGCAATCGGCAGGCCCTCCAGGCGGGCAATGCCGTCTTCGAATTCCCAGCCCAGCACAGCGGAATAAAACTTTTCGGAAGCCTTCACATCGGAGCTGGCCAGAGTAATCCAGTAGGGCATTCCTACTTCTGCTTCAAAGGCGGGCATTAAAGGTTCCTCCACTTCTCGGGGTCAAAGTCATCATCCGCGGTGGCCTCATCGAAATAATCGTCGTCGTCTTCGACGACGCGGGCGCAGGTGTCGGAGACACAGATGACGTCGCCAAGCGCGAGCGTTGCACCGCGCTGCTTAGTGACTTCCCCATTGACGGTGACCTGGCCCTGCTCGATGAGTTCTTTGGCCTCACCCCCGGTGGCGACCAAGGAGGCCAGTTTGAGGAACTGGCCGAGCTTGATGGATTCTCCCTTAATTGAGACTTCTAGCATGCTGACCAGCATACCGAGCCGCCACCGCAATGAAAGAGCAAGGGCCCTGCTCATCGGACCCTGAAATATTTAACGGCGCGGATCAACGGTCCCACACGAACCCACAAGCAAAAAGCGCCGCGCTGCCAAAAAATGGCAAGCGCAGCGCTCCAGCAGAAAAGCGGATGCTAGTGATCAGCCCCGGCGATAGCGTGCTTGTGATCGCGAACCGCCTCACCCTCAGCGTAAAGCGGCATGTCCTGCTTAGCCTTGTACCACTCAGCATAATTTGGCTCAAGCGGCGTACGACCAGCGATAAGATCAGCAGCTTTCTCACCCACCATCATGGTCGGGGCATAAATATTACCGTTCGTAACAGACGGGAAGACGGAGGCATCAGCAACATAGAGCCCTTCAACGCCCCACACGCCCATGGTGTCCGGGTTGACCACGGCCATCGGATCCGACTCCGCGCCCATCTTAGCTGTGCAAGACGGGTGCAGCGCGGTTTCGCCATCGTTACGGACCCACTCCAAGATTTCTTCATCAGTCTGAACGTCTGGGCCCGGGCTGAACTCGCGGGCACCGACCTCTTCCATAGCCTTAGTGTCCAGCAGGGAGCGGGCAACGCGCACGGCCTCGACCCACTCGCGGCGGTCCTGGTCAGTCTTCAGGTAGTTGAAGAGGATAGACGGCTTCTCGTGGATATCGGCGCTCTTAATGTGAACATGGCCCTTAGTATCGGAGAACATCGGGCCCACATGCCACTGGAAACCGTGCTTCACATCCGCCTTCTGACCGTCGTAACGCACGGCCATGGGCAGGAAGTGGAACATAAGGTTCGGATAATCCTCATCCTCGTTGGAACGCACGAAGCCACCAGCTTCGAAATGGGAGGTGGCAACAGGCCCCTTCTTGTTCAGCAGCCACTGCAAGCCCATGAACGGCCAGCGCCACTTGTCCAGGTACGGCTGGGAAGACGCCGTGGACTTGGTGGTTTCGTACTGGATGTAGACCTCAAGGTGGTCCTGCAGGTTCTCTCCCACACCAGGCAAATGCTTGACGACGTCGATGCCGTGCTTCTCCAGAAGCTCACGGTCACCAATGCCGGAGACCTCAAGCAGTTGCGGGGTATTGATAGCGCCGGCAGAAAGAACAACCTTCTCGGCGTATACACGGTGGACGCCGCCTTGCCACTCGTACTCGACACCAACGGCCTTCTGCCCCTCGAAGAGCACCTTGGTGGTGAAAGCTCGGGTGCGGATCTCCAAGTTTTCGCGCTTCTTATTCGGATAAAGGTAGGCACGGGCAGCCGACCAGCGCTTGCCGTTCTTAATATTGCGGTCGAAGGGCGCGAAGCCCTCTTGGCGGTAGCCATTGACGTCGTTGGTCAGGTTATAGCCAGCTTCTTGAACAGACTTGAACAATGCTTGGAAGAGTTCAGAAGTAGCCGGACCGCGGGAGAGGTAAAGCGGGCCTTCATGACCGCGCCGTGGATCATTCGGCTCAGCCGCAGCGGCAGTCTCCATGCGATTGAAGTACGGCAAGCAGTGGGCGAAGTCCCACTTCTCCATGCCCGGGTTCATACCCCATTTTTCGTAGTCCATGGGGTTACCGCGCTGGAAAATCATGCCGTTGATGGAGGAAGAACCACCGAGGACCTTTCCGCGAGCGTGGTAAACGCGACGGCCATTCATCTCCGGTTCGGGATCAGACTCATACATCCAGTCGTAATTCTTCGCGCCAATCGGGAAAGAGAAGGCGGAGGGCATATGGATGAAAAGGTCCCAGAGGGAATCCGGGCGGCCTGCCTCAAGGACCAGCACGCGGGTGTCTTTATCCTCGGTCAGGCGCGCAGCGATGACGGAGCCTGCAGAGCCGCCACCAACAACAACCACGTCACAAACTTCATCGGTGACCTTCTTCGCAGAACGCTTCTTGGTCAGCTTGTTCAAGATACCCATAAATCCCCTTCTTTCCGTGATTCGTATCGCATTTCCGTGCCACGCTCCGCGAGTGGATCAACTGTAATTTATACAGCGATCTGCAATTATTCACCTCGCTTCTTTCGTGGGACCGATCCCCCAGCGTACACATCCGGTGGAGATTTTCCCAGATTACGGTATATTTGCGTTGTTCGGATGGACGTCTGAGGAGATGAAATCCGAAGTCTCGACCGCATAGCTACCCAAATATGATTCATTTCACTCATCTATCTCTCAAGGACCTTGAGAGCTATTAAGGGCCCAGCGGCTAAGAGACTCGGCATAAATCAACCAACGATAGGAGAAGTAGATGGCTAAGAACGGCCCTCTCGACTCTGGGGAGCCTTCCACGACAGACGAGAGCAACTCTCTCGCCACGCAGGCCAGTGGCACCCCCACTCAAAGCACAGAAACCAAACGGCGCCCCCCGCGCTACCAGGTACGAGCCCTCGTCGGCAGCTACAAAGCAGAGACCGGCGATGACGTAGGTGCGGGTGAAGTCCCTGTACCCAAGACCAACTGGCCGGTATTTGCCATATCGGGCCTACTGATCATCGCCATGGTGCTCTATGCCGGGTTCGGCCGAGAATCCGCAGCGGAGACTTTGGCCGGCGTAACCGGATGGATTGGAAACAACCTCGGCTGGTTCTACGTACTCACCGCCACCATCGCCGTGGTCTTTGTCCTGTATGTAGCCCTATCCAAGGCTGGCAACATTCGCCTAGGGCCGGATCACTCACGCCCTAAGTTCAACACCTTTTCCTGGGCGTCCATGCTCTTTGCCGCCGGCATCGGCGTAGACCTCATGTTCTTCGCCGTCGCGGAACCCGTCACCATGTACATGGCACCACCGGTGGGCGAAGGCGAAACCATGGAGGCTGCGAAAGAAGCAGTGGTTTACGCTATGTTCCACTACGGCCTGACCGGCTGGGCACTGTACGCGCTGATGGGCATGGCCTTCGGCTACTTTGCTTATCGTCTGAACATGCCACTGGCCATTCGCTCGGCGCTGTACCCACTCATCGGAAAACGCGTGCACGGCCCCATCGGCTCCGCGGTAGACGTTGCCGCCATGCTAGGTACCGTCTTCGGTGTCACTGCGTCCCTCGGCATCGGCGTGGTTCAGCTTTCTTACGGCATTCACCTCATTTTCGGCTTCGAGCAGGGATTCGGTCTCCAGGCCGCGCTCATTATCATCGCCATCACGATTGCGACCCTGTCGGCCGTATCCGGCGTGGATAAAGGCATCCGCTTCCTGTCTGAGCTCAACGTATACCTAGCCATTGCGCTAATGATCTACATCGTTGTCTTCGGGAAGACCGCCTACCTCTTCGACGCCATCGTGACCAACATCGGTGACTACGTGTCCAAGTTCCCCTCTTGGACCTTGGAGACCTTCGCCTTTGCCGAAGACCAAGCCAGCACCGATGCCTGGATGCAGTCCTGGACCCTATTTTTCTGGGCCTGGTGGATTGCATGGGCAACCTTCGTCGGTCTCTTCCTCGCCCGCATTTCTCGCGGCCGAACCCTGCGTCAGTTCATCTTCGGCACTCTCACCTTCCCCTTCCTGTTCATCTTGATGTGGATGTCCTTCTTCGGCAACACCGCACTGGACATGGTTCGCTCCGGTGACTACCCCAAGTTCGCAGAAAACGCGATTAATGTTCCCGAGCAGGGGTTCTACGACATGTTGCAGGAGTTCCCAGCCTCTACCATCGTCATCTTCTTGACCACCTTCATTGGTCTGCTGCTCTACATCACCTCAGCTGACTCCGGTGCCTTGGTGATGTCTAACTTCACCTCGCGCATTACTGATAACCGGCAGGATGGTTCCCGGTGGCTACGCATCTTCTGGTCTGTCACCGTCGGCGCGCTGACCTTGGCCTTGCTGCAGATCGACGGCATCGCGACCGTTCAGTCCGCCACCGTGGTGATGGGTCTGCCCTTTGCGTTCGTGGTGTATCTCATCATGATCTCGCTGTGGAAGTCCTTGCGTCTAGAAAGCATTCAAGCCGATGCCCGGAGCACCGCACTGCACGGCGTCATCTCTAGTCGCACCGAGCGCGAACCTGCCGATTCCAATCGGTGGAAAAACCGCTTGGATCGCGCCAACACCTTCCCTTCTAAGAAAGAGATGGACACCTACCTGCGCGATACCGCTACCTATGCTCTTGAGCAGGTGGCCACACACATGCGCGCCCGCGGCTACGACGCCATCTTGCTCACCAGCGAGCTTCCCGACGTCGAACTGCCACAGCTTGATCTCGAGGTTCGCCTGCACAACGAACGTAAGTTCCGTTACCAGCTCTTCCCAGTCGCTGCCGAGCGGCCAGACTTCATCGAGGGCGGAGAAGACGAGTACTACCGCCTTGAGGTCTATGACATGACCGGTTCACTGGGGTATGACGTCTACGGCTACTCCGAGAACCAAATCATCAATAACGTCCTAGATCTCTACGAGCGTCACCTGGCGTTTCTCTACATGCAGCAGACTCAACCTGGCGAATCCGATGTCTCCGATGGCGCCGAGCCTGAGCGCACATGGCGCGAAGATAGCTAAGCTGGCAAATCTATAAGCCTCTATGAAAGAAAGGTTGCTTTTCACTTGAGCACCCAGAACACATTGTTCGACCCCACCCAGACCGAACTGCTGAAGGGCGTACATGCCGACGGCGCACCTAAATCCCTTTTCATTAATGGCCAATGGGAAGCTGCCCAAAACGGCGACACCCGCACCATCATCTGCCCAGCCGACGGCACCACCGTCGGCCTCGTCTCTGAGGCTTCCGACGAGGACACCGAACGCGCTATCAAGGTAGCCCGTGAAACCTTTGACAAGGGCGAGTGGGCCACTACCCCGGCCGCCGAGCGCGGCAAGCTGGTCATCCGCGTCGCTGATTTCATCCGCGAGCACAAGGAGCTCTTCGCTCAGGCAGAGTCCGCCGACACCGGCAAACGTTACGAGGAATCCCTGGGCGATATGGATGACATCGCCAACGCCTTCGAGTTCTTCGGCACCCTGGCCCAGCACCAAGCCGGCCGCGTGGTCGATCCGGGTGACCCCAATATTCGCTCCCGCATTGATGCGGAGCCGGTTGGCGTTTGCGGTCTCATTACGCCGTGGAACTACCCGCTGCTACAGGTGTCCTGGAAGGTAGCCCCGGCACTGGCTGCTGGCAATACCTTCGTCCTTAAGCAGGCGGAGCTCACCCCGCATACCGCCATGCTGCTCATGACTGCCCTCAAGGAATGCGGCCTGCCAGACGGTGTCGGCAACCTCATCACCGGCGCGGGCGCAAACTGCGGCAACCCGCTATCCAAGCACCCAGACGTAGATATGGTCTCCTTTACCGGTGGCTTAGTCACCGGCAAGATCATCGCCAAGAATGCTGCTGAAACTGTCAAACGCACCGCGCTGGAGCTCGGCGGTAAGAACCCGAACGTGATCTTTGCCGATGCCGACTTCGACGTCGCCGTTGACAACGCCCTCAATGGTGCCTTCTTCCACTCTGGCCAGGTCTGTTCTGCAGGTTCACGCATCATCGTCGAGGAGTCCCTCCACGATAAGTTCGTTAACGCGCTCGTAGAGCGTGCCAACAACATCAAGATCGGCGGCCCAACCGATGAGAAGGCCGAGACCGGCCCGCTCATCTCCGCAGATCACCGCGACAAGGTAGCTGCCTACGTAGACAAGGCACGTGAGCAGGGTGCCAAAATTCTCACCGGAGGCCGCATTGCCACCAGCGAGGACACCGACGGCCAGCACGGCACCGGTAATACCGACTTGGGCGCAGGCGTGTACTACTTACCGACCATCATTGATGGTGCAACCCGCGAGATGGACTGTGTCCACGACGAGGCCTTTGGCCCCACCGTGACCATCGAGACCTTCACCACCGAGGAGGAGGCCATCGCCATCGCGAATGACACCGAATACGGTCTGGCAGGCGCAGTCTTTACTACCGACGCTGGTCGCGCCGAGCGCGTTGCTCGCGCCCTGCGCCACGGCACCATCTGGATCAACGACTTCCACCCGTACTTGCCGCAGGCAGAGTGGGGTGGTTACAAGCAGTCCGGCAACGGCCGCGAGCTTGGTCCCACTGGCCTTGCCGAGTACCAAGAGCACAAGCACGTGTACCAGAACCTATCCCCGGCGGCGTGGGACCAGTTCGGTCTGCAGTAACCGGACGCCGTTGAGGCCCCGCAGGGCCGCACACCGGGGTCTTAGCTTTGCGTGCGCGGCTTAATGGTCATGGTGTCGATGTTGACGTGCTCCGGCAGCGAGGCCACCCAACGCACGGCCTCAGCGATATCTTCTGCGGTGAGGTTGAGCTCACCGTCATACACCTGTGCGGCACGTTCCATGTCGCCCCGAAAACGATTCAGGGAAAATTCTTCCGTGGCTACACGGCCGGGGTCGAGCTCGGTGACGCGAACGCCGTGCTCCTCGATACGTAATGCACGGGAAATCACGCGCACCCCATGCTTGGCGGCGTTGTAGCCGGAGCCGCCCTCGTAGACGTTCCACCCGGCAACGGATCCCATGTTGATAATGAGCCCACCCTGCAGCTTCGGCATGAGGGCTTGGATCATGCGGACAGTGCCGAGGACGTTGACGTCATACATCCACTGCCAGTCCTCTACGGTGGTCTCCACGAGAGGTTCCAGGCCCTTAGCACCACCGGCGTTGTTGACCAAAAGGTCCACGCGGTCGAGGTGGGAAACGAACTCGGCTACGGATTCGTCCGAGGTTACGTCGAGGGCATAGGCCTCGCCGCCGATGTCCTTCGCGAGGGCCTCAAGGCGCTCTACGCGACGCGCACCGACGACGACATGCCAGCCGTCAGCCGCCAACGCTCTTGCCGACGCCTCCCCGATCCCCGAGGACGCTCCTGTAACAACTGCTACCTTTTCCATGCGCCCTAGGATAGGGCTTCTTCCAGCTCGGTGCAGATGTTTTCCACGATCTCGATCTTGAAGTCGGCCGGGGTGAAGGTGCCATCCTTCATGTCAGTGTTGAGCGAAATATCGAGTTGGGTGCGCAGCTGCTTCATGGAGAAGTTGGCCATGATGAGACGCCACGCCTCCACCGCGCGGATGCCGCCGGTGAAACTGTAGCCCACATAGGCAATCGGCTTGGCTACCCACTCGGCGCCGAGGGAATCAACGGCGTTCTTGAACGCACCCGGCACAGAGTGGTTGTACTCCGGGGTGACAAAGATATAGCCGTCGCAGGAATCGACAGCATCGGACCAGGCTTGGACCTTTGGGTCCTCGTAGTTTTTGTTTGCCGCCATAGGAATGACGGAGGAGGTAAGGATCGGAACGTCAAAGGCCTTGAGGTCAATGAGTTCGTAGTCCACGTCGCGGCCCTGCGCGAGATCAGTGAGCCACTGAGCGATGGCCAACCCGGCGCGGTCGTCGCGGGTGGAGCCGAGGATGATACCGATTTTTGCCATAAATATGCCTTTCTCATTTTGTTAACGTGTCAACGTTTAAGCGTACGCCGATATGCTCACGCGATCGACATTTCCGCTCATCATGTTTATCCTTTTGCCATGTCACAGGAGAACTTGGCAAATCACGGATCTTTCGAGCGCATGGCCAATGGGCAGTGGTTCATGCCTGGCGTCAACGAGGAGGTTAGCGCCGAACATCAGCGTGGTTTTCAGCTGGTCAAGGAGCTCAATGAGCTGCAGAACACCGACCCGGTTCGCGCGAAGGAGATTTTGCGGGAGCTGTTGTCACCGGAGTCGGAGATTCCCGGGCTGCACGCGCCGCTCAACGTGGAGTATGGCTGCAATGTGACCATCGGAAAAGGCGTCTTCATCAACTTTGGTGCAACCATTTTGGCGCAGGCGCCTGTAACCCTCGGAGACCGCGTCATGATCGGGCCGAATTGCTCTCTTATTACCGTGGGGCATCCTGTCAACGATCATGAGATGCGAGCGGACGGTTGGGAGATTGCGAAGCCCATTAGCGTCGGGCGCAACACGTGGTTCGGCGCCAATGTCACGGTGCTGCCGGGCGTGACCATCGGCGAGGATTGTGTCGTTGGCGCGAACACACTGGTCACCACAGATATCCCGGATAGGTCACTGGTGCTGGGGCAACCCGGTCGTGTGGTGCGCAAACTGGAGGACAACGAAGACAGGTGGGAGCGCCAGGATCTCGATGTTTGATCTCAAGGCGATCGGCAAGGGACTTCCCGTCCTAGAGACCATTGATTCTCTTCCTTCAGACGGCCACGTCGTGGTCCAGGCTCCGCCCGGCACGGGTAAGACCACGCTTGTTCCGCCGGCGTTGGCCAACCAGATAGAGGGCAAGGTTCTCGTTACCGCACCACGCCGCGTGGCGGTGCGCGCTGCGGCCAACCGCTTGCAGGAGTTGTCTGGTCAGCGCATCGGCTATGCGGTGCGCGGTGATTCCCGGAAGGGTCAGGACGTTGAGTTTTTAACTCCCGGCGTGCTGTTACGCCGCCTGCTGCGGGATCCGGAACTCTCTGGCGTTGGTGCCGTAGCCATCGACGAAGTCCACGAGCGCCAGCTCGATACTGACCTCCTGCTCGGCATGTGTTTGGAGTTGGCGCAGCTCCGCGATGATTTTCGGGTTATTGCCATGTCCGCTACTGTCGACGCCGCCCGTTTTTCCCAGCTCATGGGGAATGCGCCGATCCATTCCACCGAAGCGGTGACGTACCCGCTCGACATTTCCTATGAACCGATTCCGGGGCGCGCTGCAGGAAATCGAGACTTTTGGAAAGGCGTGGCGAGGGTTGCCGCGCGGCAGCAAGAGTCCACGCTGGTCTTTGTTCCTGGCGTGCGCGAAGTCAACCTGGTGTGCGATGCATTGAGTGGCCACAACGTTTTTCCGCTCCATGGCCGCCAAACCACGCAGGAGCAAGACGCTGCGCTCTACACCAGAGAACAACGCATCGTGGTGGCGACGTCCATCGCGGAATCTTCACTGACCGTGCCGGGTGTGCGCACTGTCATCGATGCTGGGCTATCTCGCGTACCCAAGCGGGATGCGCAGCGCGGGATGAGTGGATTGGTGACGGTGTCGACGTCGAAAAGCAGTGCCGATCAACGCGCCGGACGTGCCGGACGTGAGGCGCCCGGCACCGTCATCCGCTGCTATTCGCAGGAAGACTACCAGCACTTTTCCCCGCACGTGATTCCAGAAATCGTTTCCGCGGACCTCACGCAGGCGGCACTGTTCATGGATTGCTGGGGCGCGGGACCAGACTTCCCGTTGCTGGATCCCCCACCGGAGCCCGCGCTTGCCGACGCCCACCGCACCCTAGATCTGCTCAACGCTGGCGAGGAATTGGCGCTGCTGCCGACGCACCCACGGTGGGGCGCGGCACTGTTGAAGTACGGTGCGGGGGCAGCGCAGACGATTGCCCGGCTGGATGATTCGGATCCGAAGCGGCTGGCCCGCCTGGTTCCCAACAAAGGTCCGGTGGACCCAGGTGTGGTGGTCGCTAGCGCCTTCCCAGAGTTCGTGGCTAAGCGCGTTGGTGACAAGGAGTATTTGCTCGCTAGTGGAACCCGTGCGCGGTTTCTCGAGGATGGTCACGAGTGGTTGGCGGTGGCAGAGGTATCGTTGGCACAATCTGGAAACGCCATCATTCGTGAAGCAGTGCCCATTGCGGAAAAGGACGCGCTTGAAATCATCGGCGTCACGGAGGAAACCCGAGCTTTTCTCGACGGCAGCACAGTACGCGGCGTGCGCGTGCGTGCGGCAGGCGCCATCGTGTTGTCGGAGACGCCAGTGAAGGTCTCCGGTGATGAGACGGCGGAGGCACTACGCAACTCCGGACAGGGTTTAAGCCTGTTCCACTTCAGCGACAAGGCCCAGAATCTGCGGGAACGTATGCGGCATCTGCATAGGGCATACGGTGAGCCCTGGCCGGACGTGGACGGCGATGACCTGAGCTGGCTGGAGCCGGAGCTGAATGAGCTGGCTGCCGGGAAGCACCCAGACATGTACCCAGCGCTGCAGCGTCTGCTGCCGTGGCCCGAAGCTAGCCGCTTAGACGAGCTCGCACCGGAGCGACTGCCGGTTCCATCCGGGCGTGCTGCAAGGATCGATTGGTCCGGCGAGCGCCCAGTGGTCTCCATCAAGTTGCAGGAGTGTTTCGGGCTGGCGGAGTCCCCCGAATACTGCGGCCACCGAGTGCAATTCCATCTACTGTCTCCCGCCGGCCGGCCACTTGCCGTTACCGATGATCTGGCGAGCTTCTGGTCTGGCCCCTATGCCGGGGTGCGCGCGGACATGCGCGGGCGCTATCCCAAGCACCCGTGGCCGGAGGATCCGTGGAATGCGGTAGCAACCGCAAAGACGAAGAACAGGATTTAACCCCACTGCTGCCAGGCCAGGTACACGCTCATCACCACGACGAGAGTGAGGAGCGCATAACGGATAAGCTTCGCACCGCCGCCGAGCACTGTTCGCGCGCCCAGCTGCGCGCCAATGATATTTGCTGCTGCAAGAACTAAGGCGAGCCCCCATACCACGTGCCCGCCCACGATGAAGACCACGAGCGCGCCGACGTTGGTACATGTGTTGACCACCTTGGACATCGCGGCAGAGGTAAGGAAGTTCTGGGAAAAGATGGCGGTGAAGGCCATGATGAGGAACATGCCGGTGCCGGGGCCAAAGATACCGTCGTAGAAGGCAATGGCCGCCACCGCGGCTAACCCTGCCCACGTGCGCCAGCCGCCGCGGATACCGTCCCCTTCACCGCTGCCGAAGTCTGGGCGAAAGGCCACGAAGAGGCCGACTGTCACCATGAGCACGATGATGATCGGCCGCATGACGTCCTTATCCATGAGTGCGGCTGCTGCGGCCCCGAGTCCAGAGCATAGGAGGGCGATAATGCCCATACGGATGAGCTCGCCCTTCGGCGGGCGTACCTTCTTGACGAGCGTGACGGCAGCAGAGGCCGTTCCAGAGACCGCCGCCACCTTGTTCGTGGCCAGCGCGGTGGCGGGCGCAAGCTGGGGTGCGACCGCCAGGATGAGCGGAATGAGCACGAGCCCGCCGCCACCAATGACGGCATCGATCCATCCGGCCACGGCAGCGCCGATGGTGAGAATCGCCCAACCACTTAGTCCGAAATCCATGTCCATCATTAAACTCGATTCCATGTCTGTTCGTACGAGATGGGTCATCGTGGCACCGGGGTCCGCGGCACTCGGGGCATTGTTTAGCTACCTTCACGTACCCGCAGCCTGGATCCTCGGCGCCATCGTGGTCTCGGGAGCCATGGCCTTGACGACGGGCAAAGAACTCGCCGTTAATGAGCACTTCTATTCTGTCGCCCGCGGATTCATCGGAATGATGGCGGGAATACCGCTGACCTTAGTTCCTGCCTCCACGCTCATTGGCTTTGTGCCGGCCGCGGTGACGATGTCACTCATTACTGTTTTAATCGGTGTCGCCGGCGGCGTGCTGCTGCACCGTTCGCAGCCGAAAGATATTTCCTGGGAAACCGGAATTTTATCCATGCTGCCGGGCGGGGCCTCGCTCATGCCGGCGCTAGCCAGTGAACTCGGTGCGGACTACCGCTACGTGGCGCTGACGCAATACCTGCGCCTTCTGGCGGTGTCGGTATCGCTGCCTTTGGTGGTCTCCTTGTTAGATTCCCCCGCGGGCAAGGGCGTGGACATGAGCGTTGACGGCGAGGTCACGTGGTGGGTCGTGCTGCTGAGCCTCGCCATCGCGGTGGTTGGTGAGAAGCTAGGCAAGCTGGTGCGTTTGCCAGCTGCTGCTGTTTTGGGGCCACTCATCTTGACGGTGCTGGTCGCTCAGGTTATTCCCGCCGGCCACACTTTGGAGCCGCTCTACGTGTTCAAGATCATGGCGTTTATGTCCATCGGCTGGGTCTGCGGTGGTGGGCTGTCGGTACCGGCACTGCGGGCCTTCGCCAAGCAGCTGCCGGCGACGATCCTCTTTATCATTGTCGTGATCGGCGTGTGCGCATTGACCGCCCTGCCTTTGACCGCATGGCTGGACATCACCTACTTCGAGGCTTACCTCGCCACCTCCCCCGGCGCGCTGGAGACGGTGCTTGCGCTGTCTGCGGAAGGCGGGGCGGGCCCCGCCGTGGTGGCCGTACAGATTATCCGGCTCATCATTGTGCTGGTCATCGCCGGCTACCTGCCGCAGATTTTGCGGCTATTCCGCCGCTAGTCCAGAATCGTCTCGCGCAGAATCGACATCGGCACAGAACCTAGGGCCAACGCCTGGGAGTGGAAATCACGTACGTCCATCCCTTGTTCAACTGCGGCGTCGCGGGTCTGCTGCCACAGGCGCTGGCCCAGAGCATAAGACGGAGCCTGGCCCGGCCAGCCCAGGTAACGGGTGACCTCGAAGGAGAGGTTGGCGTCATCCATCGCGGTGTTTTCACGCATGAAGGTCTTGACGTGGGACTTGTCCCAGACGCCGGACGCGGTGCACTCCGGAAGGGCTTTACCCAAGTGGAGTCCGATGTCGACCACGACGCGGGCGGCGCGGAAGCGTTGGGCGTCGAGAAGCCCCATGCGGAAGCCCGGATCATCCATGTATCCCAGCTCCGCCATGAGTGCCTCAGCGTACAGAGCCCAGCCCTCACCGTGGCCGGAGTTCCACGTCACCGCACGGCGCCATAGGTTGAGGTCCGGCTGGGTCAGCGCGGCGCCAATCTGCAGATGGTGGCCCGGCGCGCCCTCGTGGTGGACGGTTGTCAGCTCCTGCCAGGTGTGGAAAAGCTCCTGGCCAGCCGGTACGGACCACCACATGCGGCCGGGGCGGGAGAAATCGTCAGAAGGAGAGGTGTAGAAGATGCCGCCGGTGCCTGCCGGATCGATGCAGCACTCGATTTCTTTAACGGCCTCCGGGATGTCGAAGGCGGTGCCGTCGAGGTCCTTGATGACGCGGTCCGCGGTGGACTGCATCCACTCCACCAGAGCATCGGTGCCGTGGAGCTGGTAGCGCTCCTCCTCGTTGAGCTTGCGCATAGCCGAGCGCACGGTGACGTCGGAGCCATAGAGCTCGTGGGCGATCTTTTCTTGTTCCGCCTTTATGGAGCGCACCTGGTCCAGGCCCCACTCATAGGCCTCATCGAGGTCCACGACATCGCCGACGAAAAGCTTGGAGAAGCGCTCGTAGCGCTCGCGGCCCACCGCGTCCTGCGATGGGGCCTGCGGCTGGAGTTCGTTAGAGAGCCAATCGGCGAATTCGCCGAAGGCTTCCTTGGCCGCGTCTACCTCTGGACCCTCAACGCCAAGGTCCTCGAGCATGGAGCCGGCGTCGGCAAGCCGCTCGCATTGCACGAAGACATCGGAGATCTGGCGCTGCGGCGCCACCATTCCACGCGACGCCGCCTCGGTGAGGGACTCCTTGTAGCCGTTGAGTGAGGTTGCCACCTTCGACAGGCGCGAACGCAACGCATCAAGCTGCTCCGGGGTGTCCTTCGGCATGAGCATGAGGGTGTCGCGGATGGTCTGCACTGGGGAGGCAATGTTGTTGAGACAGCGGATGTCCTCACCGGCATGGTGCAGGTCAAGATCCAGGCAGAGACGGTCGCGCAAGACGGCGGCGGTGACGTAGTCCACCTCATCGAAGTCATCGTCATCATCAGACTCGTCGGTGGTGTCATCGAGGGCATCGAGATCCGCCATCATCTCACGAGTGCGATCCGCCACGGAGGAGTAGTACTCCGGGGAGAAATCTTCCAACTCACCGTCGAAGCCGGGAATTCCCCACGCGGTGGCATCGGTGGGCGTGAGCTGCGCGAGGTCGTGGACGAAGTTATCGCACGACGCGTCCAGCAGCGAAGGCTGGCGCTCTGCGTTCTGGTCAAAACTCATAAGGGCGAAGTCTAACGAAGATCCGGGGGTTTGGGCCAACCCAGCGCCGCCTTATTTACCAGGTTGTTAGCTAATTGTTGCTCCACTTACTTCCCGGGCTTGTCCACGACGAGAATCCATCGAGTACCCCGGCCGGGGAAGGATTGACCACGAGAGCATCGAGGAAGCGCTTTTGAACAAAGCCTTCCTGCACCATTGCGGAGTACATATGCACGAAAGGCTGCCAGAAACCGTTGACGTCTACCAGACCCACCGGGCCGTCGAGGTTACCTAATTGCTGCAGGGTGAGCACCTCGGTGAGCTCCTCTAGAGTTCCCACGCCACCCGGCAGGCACACGAAGGCATCCGCGAGTGCCTCCATACGCGTCTTGCGCTGCGCCATGGTGTCCACGACCTCGAGCTTGGTTACCCGCTGGTGTGACATCTCATAATCGACGAGCTGCCGCGGGATTACCCCAATGACTGTGCCACCGGCGGCAAGGCAGGAATCTGCGACGATGCCCATCAGGCCTACGTCACCACCGCCATAGACCAGGGTGAGGTTGCGCCGCGCGAGCTCCTCCCCCAAAAGGTGTGCGGCTTGGCCATAGGCTTCAGAGTTTCCGGCGGCGGAGCCGCAGTACACAGCAACAGAATCCATGAATACCACTCTAACGCAGGAACACTTCTAGACTATGATGTCTACTGAATCCCAATTTCTATTAGACAATGCGGTCTGCTGAATTTATACTTGCGCCATGATTAAATCTGGTCCCGTGTTCACTCGCCCCCGCACCCCAGCGGCGAAGTGCCTCCACATCATTCGACTCAACCCCATTGTTACCCGCAGTGAACTTGTCGAAGCCACGGGACTCTCCCAGCCGACGATTACCCGCGCCACTGCCGCACTGCTGGGTGCTGGACTGATTCGCGAGCGCACGGATTTGACGCAATCCCGCGGCCGCGGGCGCCCCACCGTGCCCCTGGAAGTAGCGGATAATGACTGGATGCTGGCCGGCATCGCGGTTGGTACTGCCTTTACCCACATCGCCTTCTTCGACACCAAGGGGCGCACCCTCCGCGAGGAAGACGTGGCTACCCCGGTGTCGCGCTTGAGTGCAAGTGATGTCATCGAGCACATCATCGCTGGTGTCAACCGCCTGATGACCGGCCTGGATCGTCGTTTGGTTTCGGTCGGCGTGACCACCTCCGGCAGCGTCAACGAAGCTGGACGCATTACCGCCCACAACCTGGGCTGGGACGAGATGGATATCGCCAGCCGTCTGGAGTACCAGTTCGGCGTTCCGATTGTCGTGTCCTCCGTCATCCCTGCCATCCTGGGATCCGAGACGCAGTCTGCGGAGCTAGGCGCGGAAAAGCCCGTCATGGTGCTCTACGCGGATGACTCCGTTGGCGCCGCGCTGACCTTGGGCGATGAAATCGTGCAGCTCGAACTCGACGAAGCTGACGCCCTGGCCACGCAGGCAGTACTTTCTGCAACTGGCGGAGACTCATTCCCAGACGTGGTCGCGAATGCTGATGAAGAAACGCGGGCGCTTCTCGACGACCGCGCGCGCTCCCTCGGGGCCACCGCTGCTGAACTTTTGACGCAGCATAAGCCCGATACGCTCGTGGTGGCCGGCGGCGCCTTCTCGGATGATCCGGCAGCTCCGAAGCTCTTTGCTTCCGCCGTGCGCCAAGCCACTGAGCACCCAGTGGAGCTGCGCATGATTCCCTCGCACACCGAGATTGTTCGCGCCTGCACCCGCGCTGTGGCGCTCGATCCGCTGCTGCGCGTGCCGCTCGAGCTTGGCCGCGAGGCGAAAGCTGCCTAAAAGTAGACCGAGTCGATTCCCGTAAAAAGGTGGGCCTTGAGCCCGAGACGCTGAGCGGCGGTGACAAAGTCCGACCGATCATCGAAGAAGTGCGTGTCCTTGGCCTGCGCGCCGAGGGCATCCACGGCCACGAGGTAGGCCTCTGGATCCGGCTTGGCTACCCCGATATCGCAGCTCAGCGTCACGGCAGCGCATTCCTCCAACCAAGGCTGCGTCTGGCGGATCCGAGTTCCCAGTACCATCGGAACATTCGCCAAAATGCCGACGCTATGCCCTTGAGCAATAAACCCTAGGACCGCGCGCACCATCTCTTCATCGGCGACCAACAGGCGCTCGGTGTCCAGTTCAGTCGCGTGGCTGACGTCAAAGGAGCTTAGTTCAGTCAGCGCACGAATGCGGCCCCAATACTGCGCATCGCTCAGGTGCCCAGCATTATAGGCAGGGCGAAACTCCTCATAGATGGTCCAAAAGTGCTCTACGTTTTCGGGACGGAGGTAATCCTCCAACTCAGAGTTCCCGGCGGGCCGCATGAGCACGCCATAAAGGTCGAAGAGCAAACTTGCCATGCGCCCAGTGTAGCCAGACCGCACTAGCTCCAGTCAGCGTGCCCGCCACGAAGAGCGGGAGCGACAGCGTGCCATGCGCCCACAACGTCGAGGTGGCCCCCACGAGGAACAAGCCGCCCACGCTAAACAGGGAGCGGCTCAGCGCCGTCGATGCTGCGGCAGCGCAGAGCAACAGTGCTAGTCCCGCGAACGGGCCGAGCATCACGGCGAGCGCGAAGAAGAAGGTTCCCAGCGCCATGTTCGTTGCGGCCAGCCACGTGCCGCCGACCAATGCGATCACAAGGCCGGCAAGGGCACCGCAAATGAGCATCAGGCGCGTTGTAGTCATAAAAGAAATTCTCCCACCAACCGCAGAGGGCTGTGGGAGAATTCCTAGAAACTATATGGCTTCGTTACCGTTGCGCCAGCGAACCATCGATGCGCAGCAGGCCCGAGCCGTCATTGCCCACCAGCTTGAGCTGGTCGATGATCTCGGACACGGTGGACTCCTCCTCAACCTGCTCCTCGAGGAACCAGTTGATGAGGGCGCGGGAATCGAGATCCCCAGCGGCATCCGCAGTGCGCGCGATCTCTCGAATCTGCTCCGAGACCTTCTGCTCATGCGCGAGGGAGGCCTCAAAAGCATCGAGCGGGGTGGCGGCCTTGACGGAGCCGACCTGGATATCCCCCAGCTCCACGCGGTAGCCGCGGTCCAGCAGGTGCTCGGCAAACTTCTGTGCGTGCTCGCGCTCTTCCTCTGCCTGCTTGAAGAACAAATCGCGCATGCCCGGGAAGGACAAGTTGTCCATCTCGTAGGCCAGCTGGGTGTAAATCAGGGCCGCGCCGTGCTCGTTGATGACCTGCTCGTTGAGGAGGGTTTGCAGCTTCTCATCCATGAGAGTGATTCCTTTCGTCTGTTTGGTGTTACCCACAATACAGAAAAACTCCGGGCGCGCTAGCAAGGCGATCTTAAGCAAACTCGCACGTCATAACACTTTTTCTGGTAGGTTTACCTAACTCAAACCAGAAATCCTCTGGTAGCGCGCGAGGCTCACACCATCAAGGCCGCGGAATTCCACCGCTACTCCACGACTTGCGTACTTGTTTTCCACGGATTCAAGCACCGCCACGGTTGAGGCATCCCAGATATCGGCCTCCGAGAAATCCACGATGACCTTGTCCTCCGGCAGGTTGTAATCGAAGGCGTAGACCAGATCGTTCGAGGAGGCGAAGAAGAGCTGGCCACGCACGGTGTAGACGTTTCCTTCTAGCTCCACCGACACTAGGTGCGCCACGCGGCGCGCAAAGGCCACCGAGGCGGTGAGTACGCCAAGGATCACACCGACTGCTAGGTTATTCGTGGCCAAAGTGCCAATCACCGTCACCAGCATGACGAGGGTTTCGCTCAGCGGCATGCGGTGAATCGTGCGCACCGAGCGCCAATCCACGGTGTGGAAAGACACCATGAACATGACCGCCACGAGAGCAGCCATGGGGATTTTCCCTACGGTATCCCCCAACACCAGGATGAGGATAAGGAGGAAGACGCCGGCGAGGAACGTCGACAAGCGCGTGCGTGCCTGGGATTCCTTGACGTTGATCATGGTCTGGCCGATCATCGCGCACACGCCCATGCCGCCGATGGCCGCGGCGAGCATGTTGCCGATGCCCTGGCCTACGGATTCGCGTGTCTTATCAGAATGGGTGTCCGTGAGGTCATCGACAAGCTTGGCGGTAAGCAGAGATTCCATGAGACCGACCAGTGCCACGCCCAGTGCATAGGGAAGGCAGAGGAGGAAGGTCTCGCGGCTAAACGGCACGTCTGGAATGACGAAACCGGGCAGGGAGGTCGGAAGCTCACCTTGATCCGCGACGTCGGGAACCTGCCACCCAAAAATCACAGTCAACATGGTGACCACCACGATCGCCACGAGCGGGGCGGGGATCACCGTGGTGATTCGCGGCCACACCACCATGATGACGAGGCCTAGCGCGACAAGGGGGTAGACCAGCCACGGCACGTTCCACAGGTGGCTCAGCTGTGCGGTGAACATGAGGATGCCCAGGGCGTTGACGAAACCCAGCATGACGCTGCGGGGGATGAAACGCATGAGCTTGGCGACGCCCAGCACGGCCATCACCACCTGCAGAATTCCCGCCATCCAAATGGTCAGCAGCACGTACTGCAGGCCATGCTCATGGGCCAGGGGCGCGATGACCACGGCAACAGAGCCGGCCGCAGCGGAAATCATGGCTGGGCGCCCGCCGGTGATGGCGATGGACATCGCCATGATGACGGAGGCGAAAAGACCCACCTTAGGGTCGAGCCCGGCGAGGATGGAGAAACTTAAGACTTCCGGGATGAGGGCCAGCGCAACAGCAAGCCCGCCAAACACCTCCTTGCGGAAGCGGGCGGGCGAGCTGAAGGCCGCGCGGAAAGAACCGGCGGAGGCTTCTGGCATTAATGTCCTTCCTGGAAAGAGCCATCGCGCGTGATGACCGGCAGGACGGACCATGCGAAGTTGATCCACTGGTCGGTCTTCTTCCACGAGAAGTCCGGCTCAAAGATGGTGGTCGGCTTGGTGTAGATGACGGCAGACTTGACCTCGGACGCGGTCTGCTCGAGCAGGTTGACCACGAGGTCGAGGGTCTTGCCGGAATCCGCCACGTCATCAACGACAAGGACCTTCTTGTCCTTGAGCGAGTCTGTATCCAGCTGTGGGTTAAGAAGAATCGGCTCCGGGAGGGTCTCACCGATATCGGTGTAGAACTCCACGTTGATAGCGCCCATCTCCTTGACGCCGATGGCGTAGCCAATGGCGCCGGCTGGGATCAATCCACCGCGGGCCACGCCCACGATGAGGTCAGGGAACCAGCCCGAATCCACGATTTCCTGGGACAGGAAGCGACTGGCCTCACCGAAGACCTCCCACGTCAGGTTCTCGCGTTCCGGGTTCCACCACTCCGGGGTGCTCATCGTCTAGGTCTCCTTCGCCAGATTGTGCATTTCCCTCAGTTTAGTCATCTCCCTCAGCGGAACGGAACCTCTGCCACCGTTCGCCGCAATTTGCGAGTGCGCAGCCGCTCCGGATTCTCCGCCAAAGCCTCCACCGCGCGCACCGCGCACATGACGTGAGCCTCCTTCGAATTCGAATAAAAGGCCTGCGCTTGGGCGGGAAGTTTAGGTACGGCGTGCAGGGGCAAATCAGAAACCGACAGCAGCGTGCCGTACGGGATGCGGTAGCGGTAGCCGTTGGCGGCGAGGGTACAGGATTCCATATCTACTGCCACCGCGGTGGAGTGGCGCAGCCACTCCCACAGATCCCGGGAGGTGCGCCACTCCCAGTTGCGGTCATCGGTGGAGAGCACCGTGCCGGTGCGCATGAGTGAATTGTCTTTCCCATAGACCTCATCGACGGCGGCCTCCAGCATGCGCTGGATCTCCGGGATGGCGGGAATCGGGTTGCTGGTGGTGACGGTGCCGTCGAGGATGTGGTCTTCGCGCTGATAAGCATTGCCCAGGATGAGGTCTCCGATGCGCATGCGGCCGTCGAGCCCTGCGCAGTGGCCGATCATGATCCAGGCCTCGGGGCGCAGCACCGCGAGGCAATCCGTGATGGTCTTGGCATTCGAGGGGCCGACACCGATATTGATCATGGTGATGCCATCCCCGCCGGCGGTAATGAGATCAAAACGTGGCATCTGGTAGCGGGAGGTGAGGGTGAGCTCGTCGACGTCGAGAAGCACCGCGTCATTGGGGTGGATGGTCTCTCCCGTGGGCAGTACGAGCGCGGTGTAGCGCGAGTCTTCCCGCGCCAGCTCGCGCAGGCCGAACTTAACGAACTCGGTGGTGTGCATGGCGTAGTTGGTGAACAGGATGTACTTCTGCACGGTGTCCACCTCAATGCCGGTGTAGTGCTCGATGCGAGCGCAAGCGATGTCGAAGCGCTGCGGGCCAAAGTGAAAGAGTGGCTTTTCTTTCCCGTGGAAAGCCTTCCAGGCGCCATCAACGATTCCGTCATGCACCGCATCGAGCGTGGGCCGGGGTATGTCGCCGCGATCCTGGGGAATTTCTGTAATCCCCCGGATATATTCCGGCGGGATGCGCTCATCTGATTGGCCCACGTAAATATCGCAGGGATAGTTATTAGTAAGCCGCGTGAGCTGCTCTATGAGGTATCCACGAATCAGCCATGGCTTTGATATCACCGCCGAGTAGCGGCCCTCTTGGTCCACGTAGCCGAAGGGTTCAGAGCGGTCAATGGGCGTCCACTGACGCACATGCACGGTGATCTTCGGGTAGACCACGTGGCGGTAGGCGTCGTGGTCCCCCGAGGCGAGTGCGTGACGCGCCAGCTCGCAGGAACTGTCATAGAGCTTGCTGAGGCGCGCAACCGCTTCGTTGACGGAGTGGACATGCTGCAGGTCGGTCATGCCCGCGAGTGTATCCATGAAAGAAGCCCGCCGCGGTGAAGCGGCGGGCCCTATCCCCATGACTAATCCGGTAGCGCATGCGGTGTGGAGCTCACCGCCGGTCCAAATTAGGCAAGCCTTAGCTTAGTACGAAAGTTGGATATGGGTCAAGAGTAAACTGAAATTCCATGACCCCGCTCCCCCTCGGTGCCCGCAGACGTCCACGCGGCGTCTACGAAGACGACTGGTCCGCGCGCCCTACCGCCGAACGACCCTGGCCGGTTGTTTTGATCCACGGAACCTGCGACAGCAAGGGGATATGGCAGGTTCTCGCAGGAATGCTCCGCGCCGCTGGCTGGGCCACCTTCGCCCCTGACTACGGGACCCGCGCCACCGGCCCCCTGCAGGAATCTGCCCGGCAGCTCGACGCCTACATCAACGCCGTCCGCACCGTTACCGGCGCTGAAAAAGTAATTCTCATCGGGCATTCACAAGGTGGGTTATTAGCTCGGTACTGGATGCGCATGCACGACGGCGCGGAGTGTGTACGGCACGTCGTCTGTATCAGTGCGCCCAACCACGGCACGACCCAGGGTGGAATCGCCAGCCCCCTCTTTCGCAGCGAAAGGCAGGAGGAAGTGGCGCGCTCGCTTATCGACGCCTGGTTTGGCCCCGCCGGAATGCAGCAAGTGACCGGCAGCAAGATTGTGGAGGATACGAACCGTGGCAGCGAGGTCGAACCCGGGGTGAGCTATACGTGCATCGCCACCCGCTCCGATGCCATCGTGGTTCCGCCCAACACCTGTTTCCTCAATGGCCCGAATGTCCACAACGTCTATATCCAGGACATCGAACGCCTTGCGATTATTCGCCACGAGGATATGCCCATGGATAAACGGGTCTGCCAGGTAGTCCTCGAAGAACTGGAGCAACTCTAGAGCTCCAGCTCGTCGAGAACCGCATCGAAAGCCGGCCCCACCTGGGTCCGCCACAGCGTGTCCACACGGTCATCCGCGCGTCCCGGACCACCGTTGATGGTGGCCACGCGCTTGCCCTGTTTCTTCGCCTCCAGAACGAAGCGGAAGCCGCTCATGACCGCCAGCGAAGAGCCGGCTACCAGCAGGGAGTCAGACTCGTTGACCATCGCATAGGCGGCGTCCTTCTTATAGGTGGGGACGGGCTCCCCAAAATAGACCACGTCTGGCTTCAGGCGCTGTGAGCCGCACCGCACGCAGCCAGGCATGACAAATTCTTCGACCGCTTCTTGGCTAAGGGCAACGTCGCCGTCGGGGTTAACGTCCTCTTTGTTGACTTCCCAGCGGTGGAGGTATGTCGGGTTGGCTGTGGCGGCGCGGGCGTCGTAGTCCGCGCGTGTTTCTTCGTATCCGCAGCTCAAGCACACCACGTGCTGCATGTCCCCGTGCAGAGCAATGAGGTTGCGCTGCCCGGCTTCCTCGTGCAGGCTGTCCACGTTCTGTGTGACAACACCTGTCAGGAGCCCGGCGCGCTCAAGCTCGACGAGGGCGTAATGCGTGCGGTTAGGGTGTGCGGCCTGCATGACCCGCCAGCTTACGGGAGGGCCTCCTCATAAAGGTGGTCCGAGTCGAGCTCGCCATGGCGCGAGCAGCGCGCGTTCCAGCCGTCCGGGCGCACCTGCACGACCATGCGGCGCCCGCACAGCTGGCAATAGCGCGGGACGTCCAGTCCCGCCGCGGCCGCCGGGTGCAAGGTGAATTCCTC
>DXEO01000115.1 GCA_019114925.1 Candidatus Corynebacterium faecipullorum
GGTGTCGTTGTAGGTGGCGGATTCCACGGTGGGCTCCAGCAGTCCGGAGGTGTCCACCTCGAGGTCACCGGTCAACGGTGCCAGCCACTGGTTAGCGGCGAAGTCCGCGGTCCAGACCACGTCCAGCGCCATGACGTCGTAGTCAGAGTTGCCTGCCTGCAGGGACTGAACGAGGGTCTCGCGCTGGGCGTCGGCTTCGCCGGCGAGCTCCTTGAGCTCGACCTTCTCGTCCGGGTGCTCAGCGTTCCATGCCTCGATGATGGGCGTGATCTTGTCGGTATCGTTCTTGCCCATGGCAAAGGTGATGGGGCCGCGGCCGCCACCATCAGTCGAGGCAGCATCGGAGCCGGTGCTTGACGACGATCCCTCGTCGCTCGAGGAGCAACCCGCCAAGGTCAGCGCGAGTGCAGCGGTGGTGACGACAACGCCGCGGCGGACAGAACGCAGCGAGCTGGGGAGGAAGGACTTCTTCATTGAATATTCACCTTTCGGAAAACTTCTGATGACTACAAAATAGGGGATCATCCCCACATTGCACGTGGTTTTGGCTTTTAATTCACTCCAAGCGGGGGTGAAATCACCCTGTCCGTGGTGTTTCTTAAGCCTCGATACGCTGGCCGGTCTCCGGATCGAAGTGGTGAGCCTCGCGGGGGTTAAAGGTCAGCACGACGTTCTCACCGCGCTGCGGAACGTTGTCGCTCGCGCGGGCCACGAAGCGCTGCTCGCCCACCATGACGTAGACGAAGGACTCGGAGCCCAGCTCTTCCACGAACTCCACCGTGCCCTGGAAACCAATCGGCCCCTTATTGATGAATATCTTCTCCGGGCGAACGCCGACGCGACCACCGTTGTAGTCGAAGATATTCATCGCCGGAGAGCCAATGAAGCCGGCGACGAATTCGTTAGCGGGGGCGTCGTAAAGCTCGCGCGGTGGTGCGACCTGCTGCAGGACACCGTCCTTGAGTACGGCCACGCGGTCACCCATCGTCATGGCCTCCACCTGGTCGTGGGTGACGTAGACAGTGGTGGTTCCGAGGCGCTGTTGGAGGCTGGCTAGCTCCGCGCGGGTTTGCACGCGCAGTTTGGCGTCCAGGTTAGACAGGGGCTCATCCATGAGGAAGGCCTTCGGCTCGCGCACGATGGCGCGGCCCATGGCCACGCGCTGGCGCTGACCACCAGAGAGGTCTTTTGGCTTGCGCTGCAGGTACTCCGTGAGCCCAAGGGTTTTCGCGGCTTCCTCTACTTTGGCTGTGATTTCAGCCTTGGGCATCTTGGCCAGCTTGAGGGCGAAGCCCATGTTCTGGGCTACGGTGAGGTGCGGGTAGAGCGCGTAGTTCTGGAAGACCATGGCGATATCGCGATCGCCTGGCTCAAGGCCCGTGACGTCTTTGTCGTCAATAAGGATGCGGCCGCTGGATACCGGCTCCAGCCCCGCGAGGGCGCGCAAGGTGGTGGACTTACCGCAGCCAGACGGGCCGACGAGGACGAGAAACTCGCCGTCCGCAATCTCGAGATTGAGGTCTTTGACCGTGGGGTTCTCGGCACGGGGATAGGTGATGCCGACGTTCTCAAACGTGACCTTTGCCATGGATTCACACTAGCACCTGGCGGTGCGTGCATTAGGCTGGAATTCGCCATGAAGAAGCTCGCCCCTCCCCTCGCGCTACTCTTGGTCGGTTGCTCCGGCACGGAATCCGCTGAGTCCTTTGCGCCACCGACAACCGTTTCTACTGGGACGCTGATGCGTATTCAGCGCCTTCGGGTGAAGAGGCTCAGCGCGATACCGTGTTCCGCGCTATTTTGCCGATACTGTCGACGCATCTGAAGTCCGCTCACAGTTGGTGGACAATGGCCACTTAGAGCGCTCCACCATGCGTGCCAGCATGAAGGGGATGGGCCTGGATGTCTCGGATTCAGAATTGCAAGAGTACGGCGAGTGGGTGTGTGAATGGGTTACCCCAGCAACCCGCTATGTGCTGGTAACTGAAGGAAAGCCGGATAGCCTCGGGGCGCAAGACCGCGCTGATTACGACAAGTTGATCGGGGATACTGTTTCTTTCCTGGCAGATACGCGGCAGATCACCGTCACGCCTGAGCAGGTCACCCATGCGTTGCCGCAGGCGGTACTGACTACCTGTCTTGATGATGCTACTGCCCGCACAATTCTGGCCAATCCGGATTACTTTTAGTTACTTCTAGAAGGCTGTGGCTCGGCGGGTAACCTTGGGTGCATGACTGCACTTGATATGGACCGAATCCGTGAGGCGCTGAGCGAAGACTTCGCTGTTATCGATTACACCGAATCCACTGGCTCCACCAACACTGATCTCATGCAGGCCGAAAAGGTGGCTGATGGCACCGTACTGCTGACCAATGAGCAGGTTGCCGGCAAAGGCCGCTTGGGTCGCCAGTGGGTGAGCCCGGCGGGCTCGCAGCTTATCTTTTCCGCTTTAATCCTCCCGGATTCGCTGGATCACCTCGGCACCCTGCCCCTAGCCGCCGGCTTGGCCGTGACCGACTCGGTGAAGAAAGCAGTACTCAAGTGGCCGAACGACGTCCAGATTGATGGCAAGAAGCTCTGCGGCATTCTCGCCGAAGCTGGCCCAGTGGGCGAGGCCCTCAAATCTGCTCCGAAAACGGAAGTGTCCAAGGCTGAAATTAACAAGGCCGAGGTGAATAAAGCCGAGGTGAACAAAGCAGAGATTAATAAGGCCGAGATCAACAAGGCGGAAATCAACAAGGCTGAAGTTAACAAGGCCGAAGTCGCCCCCAAGACTCAGTCTGTGAACCCGCCTTCAGCCCGCGTGGTCGTGGGCATGGGCATCAACGTCACCCTGACCCGCGAGGAACTGCCCATCGAGGCCGCGACATCGCTCGCGCTCGAAGGCCTTGAGACCGACCGCACGAAGCTGGCCATTACCGTGCTGAAGAACTTGCGCCACCGCATTACCCAGTGGGAGCAGCAGGATCCACAGCTTATGGCTGATTACCGCAAGGTGTGTTCTTCCATCGGGCAGGAGGTCCGCCTCGAAGCCCCGACCGGCGACGTCATCGGCACCGTCGAGGGCGTGGCCGATGATGGCCGCATCAACGTTGGCGGCGAGTATTACTCCGCGGGTGATGTCATCCACCTGCGCCCAGCTGGTCAGTAGGCCTGAGCGCCGCTTCCTTCACAGTTCCTTGTAATTGAGCCTGGCGGAGAGGTAATTATCCCGGGCGCTCTCCACAAGGTGTCTTTCAAAAGGCATCAATCAAAAGGCGTCTTTGCCTTTGAAAACGCCATCTACAACCCCACACAAGGTGTTTTTAACCCCAAAGACACCTTGTGACTAATGCCTTTTAAGAGATGCCTTCTGCAATGCTTGGTGTCGAAGACCCCGGAGATGACCGCGGCTGGGGCAGGCACGGAGCGTTCGCGAGACAGTAGGTAGCATGAGCCCCATGAACCTCATGCAGATGGGCCGCGGCGAGGTTGTGCGCGCGGACATGACCGCCCCGTTTCGGACGCTGCTCTTTCCTTTTTTAGAGCTCGTCGTGATTACCGGGGTGTGCTGGATTGCCATCGGCTGGTGTGACTATAACGGCATGGACCTGGCGCTTCGCAATGGTTTAGTAGCTATATGGGCTCTGCTTGCTGCTTGGCGCTTCGTCCTTCCCCTGGTGAAAGCCCGCCGTAAGCGCTTCATCGTGACCAACCTGCGCGTCATCGCCCGCGAAGGCAAGCGCGTTGATTCGATCCCGCTCACCGATATTCGTGGTGCCCGCCGCCGCCGCGGGGGAATTTCGCTGGCACTCCATGGCTATGAGAAGCCGATGTATTTTCCGTCCATCCCCAAAGCCAAACGCGTCGAGGATATCCTCAACGAGCAACCGGTGTGGGGTTAGCCCTTAATCTCCGTCGTGTGTAGCTGCTGGTCCAAGTCATCAGGGGCCAGGTTGGCGGAGCGGAACTCGTGGGTCAGCGGCAAGCGCAGATCGAGGTCCGTGCCGGGGCAGAGTTCAATGGTGGCCTCATCCACCGTGTAGTCCAGCACGTGTCCGCCGGTGGTGCGTGCAGCGTCGATAAAGTGCACGTGGCATCCGGGCACCGAAATACCCTTCTCAAAGACCGGAGTGCGGAAACCGCCGATGATGCCTTCGACGTTTTCAAAGCGCAGCTCTTTATCGCCGCCCACTGCCTGCGCCATCGGCGGATAAGGTTTGCTCTGCTTGACCACCGTGCGGGTCACCACGTTGCTGAAGCGTCCGGTGATACGCACCGCGTACATGTAGTTGGCGGAAGGCTCCACCTCATCGATGAAGGCCGAAAGCTCCTCGCGCTTCAACCCTTTGGGCGCGGCCACCTTAATACGGGGGACAAAGTTCGTGGCCACCGCGAAGGGTGTTCCCTGGTCTAAGTCCGCCACCGTCGCGGTGCCATCGCCACGCAGCTGGTAGCACACGCCATCGAGGATAATCATCTCCCCGTCCAGCGCATCGAAGGTGCCGATGCCGAAATTGCCCTTGCCCAAGAGCTCGCCGATGGTCATTTCGCCGTCGTAAATGCCATCCAACAGCGCGGTCATGAGGGAGTTCTGAAAGATGGTATGCCGGACGATCATGGCCCCAAGGCTAGTATTGAAAGAGTGAGTGAACAACACAAACCCCTCGTTACTGTTTATGGAGACGGCCAGCTTGCACGCATGATGCAGCCGGCCGCCGCTGAGCTCGATATCCACCTGCGCGTGCTGGCCTCCGCGCCAGACAAGTCCGCCGCACAGGTGATTCCGGACGTGGTGCTCGGTGACTACCACGATCTCGACGTGCTCACCGCCGCCGCGGCAGGCGCGGATGCAATTACCTTTGAGCACGAGCACGTCCCGACGGAGCACGTCGAGGCTCTCATCGCTGACGGCCTCAACGTCCAGCCCCAGCCTTCCGCCCTCCTCTACGCGCAGGACAAGCTGCTCATGCGCCAGAAGCTGGCCGAGCTGGGCGCCCCAGTGCCGCGCTTTGCCGCCATCGAATCGGTGGAGGATGCGCGGGATTTTGCCGCGATTGTCGACGGTCACGTGTGCCTCAAAGCCCGTCGCGGCGGCTACGATGGCCATGGCGTGTGGTTCCCCTCCGGGGAGGAGCTGGAGCCGCTAGTGGAGGAGCTCCTCGCCGCTGGCACCCCGCTGATGGCTGAGGAAAAAGTGGCCCTTACCCGCGAGCTGTCCGTGCTCGTCGCCCGCCGCCCCTCCGGCGAGGTCAAGGCCTGGCCGGTCACCGAGTCCGTGCAGCGTGATGGCATCTGCGCTGAGGCTTTTGCCCCAGCCCCGAACCTGTCGGCTGAGCTGGCTGAGCGCGCCATGCGGGTAGGCATCAAGGTAGCCACCGAACTCGGTGTGACTGGCGTGCTGGCAGTGGAGCTTTTCGCCTTTGCCACGAAGCAAGACGCCGGCTGCATCATTGCGTCCGCTTCGGGTGCCCCGGGAGCGGTTGTGGAAGAGGATATCGCGGTCAACGAGCTGGCCATGCGCCCACACAACACCGGCCACTGGACCCAGGATGGCTGCGTGACCTCACAGTTCGAGCAGCACCTGCGCGCCGTACTGGATCTGCCGCTCGGCTCCACCAAGCCGCTGGCGCCCGTAACGGTTATGGCCAATGTGCTGGGCGCTGAGGAGGATCCGCAGATGCCCATGCCGCAGCGTGTCCGCGAAGTCATGGAGCGCTACCCGCAGGCGAAGATCCACCTCTACGGCAAGGATCACCAGCCGGGCCGCAAGATCGGCCACGTCAATGTTGTCGGTGAGGATGTGGAGGAAACCCGCCGCATCGCCCACGATGCCGCCCACTTCCTCGTCCACGCACAGTGGGCGTAAATCCGCAGCGAGCTTAAACGCTAGTAAAGAAGGAGATTTTTCATGCAACCACTCGTCGGCCTGATCATGGGCTCCGATTCCGATTGGCCCACCGTCAAGCCTGCAGCCGAGGTGCTCGCCGAGTTCGGCGTGCCTTTCGAGGTGGGCGTCGTCAGTGCGCACCGCACCCCAGAAAAGATGCTGGCGTATGCCAAGTCAGCTCATGAGCGCGGGCTCAAAGCCATCATCGCTTGTGCCGGTGGTGCGGCCCACCTGCCGGGCATGGTTGCCGCGGCCACGCCGCTGCCGGTCATCGGCATTCCGCGGGCGCTGAAGGATCTCGATGGTCTCGATTCGCTGCTTTCCATCGTGCAGATGCCAGGTGGCGTTCCGGTGGCCACCGTATCCATCGGCGGTGCGAAGAACGCCGGCTTGCTCGCCGTGCGCATCCTCTCCGCGGGCGACCCGGCACTGGTGGAGAAGATGGCGGCCTATCAGGAGAACATGGCCGCCGAAGTAGAGAAGAAGGACGAGAACCTGCGTTCCCAGCTCCTCGGTGAATAAGTCGGGGCTTTAACCGGAGCCTTAACTGGGCAGCTCGCTTGTCAGATCCGGGTAGGAGGCCTGCGCGCCGGAGCCCGTGACGGTAAAGGCCCCGACCCGCGCGGCGAAGCGCGCGGCATCCACCAGCGAATCCCCCTCTAACAAGCGGCCACACAGAGCGCCGGCGAAGGCATCGCCCGCGCCGGTCGTATCGACGGCGGTGACGCGTGGCGAGGGAACGTCGACAAGCTCAGTACCTTCGGCCACGAGCGCCCCGCGCGCGCCCAGCGTGAGGACCACCGAGGCAAAGCCGGCTTCCCTTAAACGCTGCGCCAGCTCCGCTGGAGTGCCCTGGCCGCTCAACCCCAGTTGTTCGAGGATGAGCCCGGCCTCGTGCTCGTTGGCGAGCAGCGGGTCGGCGCGCAGGAGCGCTTCCTTTTCCACCTCGATGACCGGTGCGAGGTTGACCACGACTCGTGCCTTCGCCAGCTCGACAGCCTTGGCAAAACCCTCCGCCGGTATTTCCCCTTGGAGCAGAAGGAGTTCCGATGCGGTGATGGGGGAGGAGTGCGTGGTGACGAAGGAATCGCTGACAAGCGCATTGGCACCTGGCACCACGATGATGGTGTTTTCTCCCTGCTTATCCACGGTAATGACAGCCAGGCCCGTCACCTCTTCGCTGGCCTCGACGTGCGTGAGGTCCACGCCGCTGGCTTGCAAGTAGTGCATCGCGGGTGCGGCATAAGTATCGCTGCCCACCGCACCGACGAAGCTGACTTGCGCGCCCAGGCGGGCGGCGGCAACCGCCTGGTTCGCTCCTTTGCCGCCCGCGGTGATGGTGCCGCCGCTGCCCAGGAGCGTTTCGCCCGGCTGGGGATGCCGCGCGGTGTGGACCACGAGGTCAGCGTTGATGGAACCGACTACGCACATGCTCATGCTGACCAGTATGCACGCTAAGCTAGCGGGCATGCAGTTTCCGCTTCTGGTGTTGGGCGCGCGCGTAGAGGGCGGCGAGCCTGGCTCGCTGCTACGCAGCCGATTGGACCGTGCGGTGGTGATGGCTCGCGTGCTGCCGGAGGAGCCGATCATCGTCTCCGGGTACGGGGAAGCAGAGCCGATGGCGCGCTACCTCATCGAGCGGGGCGTTAATCCGGAGCGGATTCTCCTCGAACCACTCGCTACCAGCACTAACGAGAACCTCGAGCGCGCTCATGCGCTGTGCCCGGAGTACACCTATTTCCGCGTTGTGACCAATGACTTCCACGTGCTGCGCACCCGCATGTGGGCCTGGCACCTAGGGATTCGCGTTCACATGCACGGCGTGCGCACCCCGCGGAAAGACCGCCTGTGGAACTACCTGCGTGAGGTGGTGGCGACTCCGCATTCGCTGCTGCGGATCGCGTGGCGGCGGGTGGTGGCTAGGCGCCGAAGAACATGAGCACGAGGGCAATGAGCCAAATGACGAACCAGTGGCGCTTCTGCGGAGTGGTCGGATTAGCTTTCTGCTGCAGCGTCTTGATGAAGTACCACGCTCCGGGCAGGGCGAAGCCAATGCCGAAGGCGACGTCGCCATTAGTCAGTCCGGAGAAACCTATGAGGACCGAGAACAGGCTCAAAAGCCCTTTGAACAGGGAGAAGCTGTGGATCGTGCCACCCGTTGAGTGCTCTTCAAGGGAATAATCCGTTAGCGGCGCCGGGGCGTGTGCGCGCTCAGGCTCAGCGAAAGGCTCAGCAAAAGGTGCCGCGACGGGATCCGCATAAGGCTCTACGGAAGGATTTGTAGAAGGCGCCGCGTAGGATTCGCGCGCAGGTTCCGCGAAGGGATTAGCCCCACGGCCGTTAAATGGCTTGGCCGGCTCCTCGAAAGGATTGGAGTCAAAGGGATTGCTCATGCGATTTACCCTAGGCCACCAGTGCGCCGAACCCCGAATTAGAGCTTGGCCAACGTCTTCCTGATGCCTTCTTTCAGCGTGGCGCGTGATTGTTTCATCGGATGCGCAATCGCGCGCAGGCCCATGTAGGCAATCTGGTCCGCCGCGCGGTTCAGCGGGTCACCTGCATGCCCCATCACGCGGCGAATGGTCACTTCGCAGACTCCCTCCACGTCATGCCACGCCTGCTGGAAGCGCGAGCGCGAGCCCGAAGAGAGCCCCCGCCACACGCCGCGGGAGCGCACCGCCTTCGAGCCCTTCGTCCGTATCTGCTCCACCGCCTCCAAGGCGGCGACGGAATCTGACTCGATGATCGCCCTGGTTGCGCCGACCTTGAGCAGGTACTTCAACGCCAAGGTCAAGGATTCGAGCTCAAGCTCATCGGTGCTGGCCGTCGTCTTGCGCGTGCGCAATCGGTAGTCACCATTGCTGGCCACGAAGCACATGGAGCCCTTAAACACCGTGTCCGAGGAGGCATCCGTGGCGATGCGCACTGTGGCGCCTTCGGGCCATGAGGAGGCTGTCGAGAAGTTCGGCCACCAGTGGGCCTTCGGCGTTTCTACCTTTACTACCTGCTTCTTGCGCGGGGCCTCGCCTTCCTTCTTCGCGCGGCGCGCTGTGATCCCGGCCTGCTTGCGCCGCACGGAGCTAGCGCTTTTCGACGCCCTATTCTCCTCCGCAAAACTCCCCGTCACGGTATAGCCGCGTTCCTCCAGGGCGGCGCGCAGTGCCGCTTGCCGGCGCCCAGTGACGATCCATTTGCGCCCTCGAATATTCTTCGTGGCCTTCTCGAATTCGCGGACGGCTACCTCAACGATATCGCCCTTCTGAATCTGGCCCTTGCGCACGAAGCGCGTTTTCTGGGTATTAACGGCGATGACCCAGCCGTCAATCGTGCCGTTCTCGGCGGAATCCCAGCGCTCATCCCACAGCGCAATAGCCACGTGCACGGGGGCTGAGATCATGTCCTTGGTGATCTTGCGCGTGCCGTAGGTGCGCGACTGCGTGCCCGTCAGGGCGGAGAGCTCGAGTGGTTCCATAGCTCTACTAGTAAACCATTTCAGTGCTTCTCTGTAACGCTTGGCTGTCTGATGCAACATACTCAGTGAGCCCACGAACAATATGGAGTTATTTAGTGTCTGTCCTTACCTTGCCTGGTTCGCGCAAACGGGAGTTCTCCCGCCTGTTTCGCGAGCACTACCCGGCGGTTCTGGCCTACCTGCGCCGCCGCGTCCCACCGAGTCACGCGGAAGAGCTGGCGGCTGATGTGTTTGAGCGAGCGTGGGCTGGCTTCGACTCCTTACGCGGCACGCCGCTGCCGTGGCTCTATGGCATCGCCCGCAATGTGATGCGCGAGTTCTACCGCACCCGGCGGGAGACGGAGAACCTCGATGACCATGAACTGGAATCCTATGCCGGTTATGACGCAATCGATGCCAATCTCGACATCACTCGCGCGTTGATGCAGTTGCCGCATGCCGAGCGCGAAATCCTCACCCTCCATGCGTGGGAGGGCCTCGACCACCCCGATATCGCCGAGGTCCTCGGCATTTCCCGCAATAACGTGCGCGTTCGCTTGCACCGCGCGCGTACCCATCTTTCCGAACTCACAGGAGAAACCGATGCCTAACTCTCTCGATATGCTCCGCGCCGCCAATCCGGTACCGGACGCCGCGCTTGACGACGCCTCCCTCGCCCGCTCCGAAGACACCCTCGCAAAGATTAAGAAGGGCCGTCCCACGTGGACAATAGCGGCGGCCTCCGTCGCGGTGCTTGCGCTCATTGGTGGTGCCTTCCCCTTGCTCAATAACTCGGAGCCCGTGGCCTCGGCCGCGGAGATTCTGACGCAGGCCGGCGAAGCTGCCGCAACCCAGCCTGATGCCGTGGATAAAGGCGTGACCGCGAAGGAATACATGAAGCGCGTCGATACGCTTGGTGATGCCACCGCGATCACCGAATACGCGGTGGATGCCGGCGGTGCCGTGGAGGTTTCCTCGCAAGGAGAGGTGCCGGGCTTTGATCCGCAGCCTTCCATCAACCCAGAAGACCTCGTCGTTGCGACTGATCGCGCCGGGCTGGAGAAACTGGCGGATTCCTTCCCGAACCACGCCCTCGGAGCGCTGGAGCTGCTGCTCCAGCCAGGGCTAAGTAGCGAGCAGCAAAAGATTGCCTATGACATGTTGGCGGACGCGGAGGGTAATGAGGTCGGCACTGTTGAGGGCGAAGGCGAGGACCAGCTGGTCACCGTGATTCGTGATTCCGACCGCGTCTCCTTCTCCGTCTTGCCCGCCACCGGCCAGCTGGTGCGCGTGGTAGGCCTGGTGGGACCGGACGTGGAAACCACCATCGATGCCACCGCAATCTTGGACTGTGTATCTGTCACTGGCTTGGAGGGCCCAGACCGCATCTCACTGGCCTGTGCGGACAACAACTACCTGGTCAACGAGCTGGACTGGCAGCGCTGGGGAGCCGATTCCGCGGAGGCGGAGGGCGTGGCTATCGAGAACGA
>DXEO01000116.1 GCA_019114925.1 Candidatus Corynebacterium faecipullorum
GGTGATTGGTCAGCACATAGCCATCCGGGGAAATGATGGATCCGGAGCCATCAGCACCACCCGAGCGGGTTATGGAGTAAATGGAGACCACCGCTGGGAGAACCTTCGATGCTACATCTTCCACAGAGCCATCAGCGGGCTCTTGACCGGTGCTATTTGCCACTGGCTGACGTTCCAATACTTCGTTGACCGTCGAGGTGGAAGACGTGTCCTTGCCCACCGCGCCGACCACCGCACCGGTAACACCGCCAGCAGCGACGGCCGCGGCGAGCATCATTGCCAGCGCAGTGCCCAGGCCTACCTTGCGCTTATTCTTCTGGTCTTGGCCCGGCTGCACGCCCTGCGCGCCCGCACCTTGTTGTCCTGCATAAGGCTGCGTCAGGTTCTGCGACTGTTGGCTGCTCTGAGTGGGTTGGCCGAAGCCGTAGCTAGATCCTCCATAAGGCGCTTGCACGCCGTAGGGAACCTGGGAGGGCTGAGAACCAAATGATGAAGGTCGGCTCCCCTGCCCCGGCTGACCCCCATATGGTGTCTGCCCGCCCGACTCCCACGAGTTGGTGCGCGGTTGATTCCAACCATTCGATTCGCTTCCCCCAGAAGATGCCTCGCCGCGCTGTTGCGCCTGCCCCCGCTCGTCAGAGTTCTGCGGGTTATCCATGGGACTATTCATGTTCGAATTCCTCATATTCATGTCAGGTAGTGTGCTCTTTCAAGCTGGTGCGCATCTGTCTCTGCTCTGCCAGTGTGCTAGGAAAAACTGAATGTTTCCTGTACACGCTGAACTGGGGTGATTCACGGCACGTTAACCTTGATTGAACCACCGTTCGGCAAAGATTCGACCGCGGTCCTTGTGGTTCTCCGAAGGTTCTCCAGCAGTCTCCTGCGCCTTTCCCGTCGCTGGTTGCGCGATTGTAGAATCCAACTGAAATTCACTCGGTGGCTCTTCCAGGCCGTCCACCATGGCATCGCCCTCGGTGGGATGTCCCGGAAGGATGACTTCCATGCGTGTTCCCCCATCTGCAGAGTCCTTGATGGTGATGGCTCCGTTGTGCCGCTCGATCACAGTTTTCACGATGGCCAACCCCAACCCGGATCCCGGCATCCCTCGGGATTCTGCGGAACGGTAGAAGCGCTCAAAGACCTTGTCGCGTTCCTCCGGGGCAATACCGGGGCCCGAGTCATCCACACGCAGGCGCACCTTATCCGGGGCGACCTGCTGCATAGATACGCGCACGGTACCCGTGGCCGGAGACCATTTCGCAGCATTGTCCATGAGATTGAGGGTGGCGCGGCCCAAGGCAAACGGATCCCCGTCTAGGACCCACGGGATAAACCGCACACGGAAGTCGACGTCCGGGCGACGGCGCTTAGCTCGGTTGAGGGAATGCTCCAAAACCTCGTGCAGCTCCACCGGCTCGGGTTCCTTTTCGGTGGCATCCTCACGCGCCAAATCCACGAGGTCACCAATCAAAGTGGACAGCTCGGACATCTGCGCCATCACGTCCTCTTCCAAATCGCGCCGGTCCTCCTCACTGATGCCGAAACCGCCACCGGACTTATTCAACATCATGAGGAGCTCAATGTTGGTCCGCATGGACGTCAGCGGCGTTTTGAGCTCATGGCCCGCATCGGCCACGAATTGTGATTGCTGCACGCGCGCATTCTGGAGCGCGGACAGCATTCGGTTGAAAGACACCGTCAGCTGCGCCATCTCGTCGTTGCTTTCCACCGCAATCGGGCGCAAGTCATTGGTTTGTGTCACATAATCAGCTGCGCGCTTCAAACGAGCGATGGGCTCCATACCGGTCTTGGACACCACCATGCCGGCAAAGACGGACAGCAAAACGCCAAAGGCCACGATGATGAGCAGGGCTGAGCCCACTGCGGAGACGATGTCTTCGGTAGACCCCAAGTCCTTGGCTAGGACTACCGTCGCACCGCCTTCTTGGTTCTTGGCCAGTACGCGCTCACCGCCCAAAGTGCGGATGGAGCTTTCCACGCTGTCCCCATCCGACTTAAAATCACCACCCACGGGCAGTGCATCACCATAGGAAAACGCAACCGCAGGCGGAGAGATGGAGACCCGAGTCGAGGGGTTATAGAGCTTAAATGTCGCGATCTCTTGATCGATATTCTCTACAAAGGCCGGGTCCTGAGCTTGCTGCATCAGCACATCCGCTTGTTGCATGATCTGCTTATCGACACTCGCCGTCATCGACGCTGCAACCAACCAGTAGGTCACAAGAGTCATTACTGCTACTGCAACGGCGACAACGACACCGGTAACAAAAGAAAGGCGCCACCGAAGCGGCGCCCGCGAAGCCCAGCCACGACGGCCTGAGAGGCCCAACCACGCAGTGGTATCTAGGGCTTCAGAAGGCACCGCGTCGGGCGCGGGCCTCCGCAGAATCACGCGATAGCCTCCCTCATGACGTAGCCAACGCCACGCACGGTGTGAATAAGACGCGGCTCGCCACTTTCCTCAGTCTTCTTACGGAGGTAACCGATGTAGACCTCAAGAGCGTTGCCGGAGGTCGGGAAATCATAGCCCCATACCTCTTCCAAGATGGTATTGCGGGAGAGCACCTTGCGGGGGCTCTCCATAAGCAGGCGCAGCAAGGCGAACTCAGTGCGGGTCAAAGAAATCTGACGCTCGCCGCGGGTCACCTCACGCGTATCGGCATCGAGCTTGAGGTCCTCAAAGCTCAACTGGGTTTCAACCGGCTGCTTCTTAGCAATCGACTCCGCAGCGGCGCGGCGGACCAAGGAACGCACGCGGGCTAGCAACTCTTCCAGCGCGAAGGGCTTGGGTAGATAGTCATCGGCGCCTGCGTCAAGACCCGCAACGCGATCAGACACTCCATCGCGAGCCGTCAATACCAAAATGGGGCGGTCCCAACCTTCGCTGCGCAAGGTACGGCAGACCTCCAGGCCGTCCATGTTCGGCATCATCACATCGAGGATAAGAAGCTCTGGATGCTCACTGTGCACCATTTCAACAGCCTGTACGCCATCAGCGGCCAATATGACCTCGTAGCCATTAAACTTCAGGGAGCGGCGGAGCGATTCACGGACAGTCTGCTCGTCATCGACGACAAGAATCTTCATAATCTCAATTATGTCCTATCGGGGCCGTATTCACGAAGTAGGCCCCAGCCTATCGCCCCTAAAATTAACCGCTCAAGCACTGCAAGAGTGTACACGCGCGCTAGACAATTGGGCTACGCTGCTCAAACGATAGACGTGACAACAAAAGGTCGATTTCACACATAACAAAAATCCCCGCAAATTCACAAAGAAAGTGAATTCACGGGGTAACAATCACGGTCCTAAGACCTCAACGCTGTCAGCGCCTCAGAACTTAGAACTGCTCGACGTCTACCAGGCCAAGCTTGGCAGCCTTAACCAGGCGGCGCGGAATGCGCACGGTCTGGCCGTCGATGGTGACTTCCTGGAGGGCGACATTGTCAGCCTTCCACTGGGAACGGCGAGAGTGGGTATTCGCGCGGGACTTCTTAAACTTAGGAGTTGCCATCTTCTTCTATCCTCCTTACGCGTTCTTCTTCTTGCGGCGAGCCATTGCACCGAAGCGCTGGTTAAACTTCTCAACACGGCCAGCGGTATCCATAACGCGCTGTGCACCGGTCCAGAACGGGTGGGATTCAGCGGTCACGTCAACGACGATGAGCGGGTACTCGTTGCCGTCTTCCCACTCAACGGTGCGATCGGAGGAAGCGGTGGACTTGGTCAGGAAGGAGTGGCCGGTACC
>DXEO01000117.1 GCA_019114925.1 Candidatus Corynebacterium faecipullorum
GGACGTGCCCGGATTGAGGTTGGAGGCGATAGCGACGGTCGCGCCGGCATCAATAAGCTTGCGACCCGGCGCCAGCGGCTCACGGGTAGACAGATCGCAGGCCGGCAGCAGCGTGGCCACCGTCTCGGAGGAAGCCAGCGCCTCAACATCGGCATCGCTGAGGTAGTTGACGTGATCCACCGAGGCCGCGCCCAACTCCACTGCGAGCGCTACTCCTGGGCCCTCGCCGAGCTGATTGCCGTGCACGCGCACTCCTAAGCCCCGGGCCTTGCCGGCCTCGAGCACGCGGCGCGACTGCTCCTCGTCGAAAGCACCGCGCTCGCAGAAGACGTCGATCCACTGCACGTGTTCGGCTACGCCGTCCAGCATCGGGCCCACAACCTCGTCGAGGTAGGTTTCGGCCTCTGCCCCCGGCGGCACGAGGTGCGCACCGAGGAAGGTCACGTCATCGACGTGGCGGGCCGCCACGCGCGCGGCCTCCACCTCGGACTCGGTATTGAGACCGTAACCGGTCTTCGTCTCCAGGGTCGTCGTACCACCACGGCGGGCGGCGGCGATGCGCTCCACCAGAAGCTTTTCCAGGCGCTCCTCCCCCGCCGAGCGGGTCGCATCCATAGTCACGGCGATGCCGCCAGCCTGGTAGGACTCGCCCGCCATGCGGGCCTCAAACTCGGCGGAGCGGTCGCCGTCGAAGATCATGTGGGTATGCGAATCCACCCAGCCCGGCAGAACTGCGCGACCGCCTAGGTCGACCTTCTCCTCCGCGGCCGGCGCCTCGGGGGCCGAGCCGATCCAGGCGATGGTACCGTCGGTGTTGGCGATGAGTGCGGCGTCGGCAAGCGTGCCTGCCTCCGACACCGTGCGCAGCTCTGAGATTCCAGTAAACAGGGTGGACATGATCTTCTTTTCCTCTCTTGTCTAGTCGCGGGCCTTGAATTCCATCGGGATACGCACGCCGCGCTCATCGGCGACTTCCTTGGCGCGAGTGTAACCGGAATCCACGTGACGGATAACGCCCATGCCCGGGTCGTTAGTGAGCACCGCGCGCAGCTTGGCAGCGGCCAGCTCAGTACCATCGGCGACGGTGACCTGGCCGGCGTGGATGGAACGGCCCATGCCCACACCACCGCCGTGGTGGATGGATACCCAGGTGGCACCGGAGGAGACAGCGGTCATGGCGTTGAGCAGCGGCCAGTCGGCCACGGCATCGGTGCCATCGAGCATGGCCTCGGTCTCACGGTACGGGGAGGCCACGGAGCCGGAGTCCAGGTGGTCGCGACCGATGACGATCGGGGCCTTGATCTTGCCTTCCTTAACCAGGTCGTTGAAGAGCAAGCCAGCCTTGTGGCGCTCGTTATAGCCCAGCCAGCAAATACGTGCCGGTAGGCCCTCGAACTCCACGTACTCCTCGGCGGCATCGAGCCAGTTGTGCAGGTGCTCGTTGACTGGGAAGAGCTCCTTGAGTGCCTGGTCGGTGACCTTAATATCCTCCGGGTCACCGGAGAGCGCGGCCCAGCGGAAGGGGCCGAGGCCCTCGCAGAAGAGTGGGCGGATGTAAGCTGGGACGAAGCCCGGGAACTCGAAGGCGCGCTGGTAGCCGGCCTTGCGGGCTTCATCGCGGATGGAGTTGCCGTAGTCGAAGACCTCAGCGCCCTCGTCTTGGAACTCCACCATGGCCTGGACCTGGGCCGCCATGGCCTCGCGAGCCTTCTTGGTGAAGGTGGTCGGGTCCGCCTTGGCCTCGTTGTGCCACTCCTCCACCGTGATTTCGGTGGGCAGGTAGCTCAGCGGGTCGTGCGCGGAGGTCTGGTCCGTGACGATGTCCACGGTGAACTCGCCCGCGCGCTGGCGGCGCAGCACCTCCGGGAAGACCTCGGCGGCGTTGCCTACCAGACCCACGGATAGCGGCTTCTTGTTCTCCTTGGCCTCCAGCACCAGCTTGAGGGCCTCATCCAGGTCGGTGACGACCTCATCGAGGTAGCGCTTGGACTGGCGGCGCTTGAGGCGGGTCTCGTCAACATCGACGATGAGGCAGGCGCCGCCGTTCAAGGTCACGGACAGCGGCTGCGCGCCGCCCATGCCGCCGCAGCCACCGGTCAGGGTGAAGGTGCCGGCAAGCGTGCCGTTGAAGCGCTTCTTGGCCACGGCCGCGAAGGTCTCAAAAGTACCTTGCAGAATGCCTTGGGTAGCGATGTAAATCCAGGAACCGGCCGTCATCTGGCCGTACATCATCAAGCCCTCATCCTCGAGCTTGCGGAAGTGCTCCCAATTGGCCCAGTCACCGACCAGGTTGGAGTTGGCGATGAGCACGCGCGGCGCCCACTCGTTGGTCTTCCAGATGCCCACCGGCTTGCCGGACTGCACCAGCAACGTCTCATCGGCCTCGAGGTCCTTCAGCGACTCCACGATGGCATCAAAAGCCTCCCAGCTGCGGGCAGCGCGCCCAGTGCCGCCGTAGACCACGAGGTCCTCGGGGCGCTCGGCAACCTCGGGGTCAAGGTTGTTCATGAGCATGCGCAGCGGGGCTTCGGTCTGCCAAGACTTGGCGGTGATTTCAGTTCCGCGCGGGGCGCGTACTTCGCGGGGTTCAGACATGACTTCCTTTCGCTCGTGCTTTTCGACGCCCTTCCAAACCCCCAAGGCCGGTTCCCCGGGGCTGTCCCTTGCAAGGCTTGGACAGCGTCACACATCAGAAGCTACTGTGACCCATGACCATAAACTAGAGAACTTTAAGGCCGTCTGTCTCAGATACAAGACTGTCGTTTGACAGGCACTTCGCCGCCGCGCTGCCTGCACCCGCCACACCACGTCCCCCAGCTACATCCAGCTGCCCCGCAGCAGCCCGCCCCATCCCCTAGCGTCGAAAAACCCAAAAGTACAGACCTGAAAGTGCATTCATGCAGGTGGGCGTCGCGAAGCGCCGGGCAGTGCTTCGCGACGACCAGCAGGTCTGCACTTCCACGTCTGCACTTTTATAACTGCGAGCCACGCGCCAAGTGCTTGCCCACTGTCTCCTGGAAATAGTCGGGACGCGAGCTCAGTTGTTCTGGGCTAAACCTCAAGACGATGTATCCCTTATTGAGGATGGCTTGCTGGCGCCGATGCTCCGCGCGAATTACCTCGTCGACCTCGTGCCTGTACTTGACGTTCCCGTCGATCTCAATCACGAGCCACCCATTAATGACTAGGTCCGCCCGATAATTTTCAATCACATATTGCGCCTTGACCCAGCGCAATTCCGGATAGTCCGCCGCAAGGACGAGGGCCCGCGCATAGGATTCCCACGGCGACTCCGAACAATTAACGCTTTCAGCAACTGCACGCCGCGCGGCGGCAACACCCTTGACCCTTCCCATGGCCCCAAGCGTCTCGTTAATCCAGAACTGGCCGACATTGCGCGCCCGCACGTCATCGACGGCAACAAGCCCCTCTTCAAATCCATAAAAGCGCGCAATATCTAGTGCTGTCCGGTCCAGGGATGACACGCGAATCCCGTGCACAACTGTCTCATTACCGCGCAAATCCATGCGGCGATA
>DXEO01000118.1 GCA_019114925.1 Candidatus Corynebacterium faecipullorum
CCCGGCGACCAGTGGTGCGCCCCTAAGGGACTAACGGTAGATGTCCTCTTGCTCCCCATCGCCGGCCCGTGGGTGCGCGGGGCGGATGCCGCGGACTACGCCATGCGCATCGGCGCGCGGCTTACGGTACCCATCCATGACGCCGTGCTTTCCAACGCCGGCAAGAAAATCACCGACGGCATGCTCCGACGCACAGGTGTGACCGGCTATCAGCGCCTGCACGTCGGAGAAAGCATCGACATCCACTAGCAGCCTTGATACTTCGCACTGCAGGGAGGTCTACAGCACACAGGCCTCCAAACCAACCGCTCGGTCTATTTTTATTCTCGGGCTTGCCTGCGGTTTCCAGAAGGCCACTAACAGCACTGAACCGCTTGGTCTAGCCTTTGTGACATGAGCACCAAATACGATAATTCTGCAATAGGCGAGTGGTCGTTCGCGACCCGCGCCCTCCACGCCGGCCAGAACTTGGACGGCTCTACCAACGCACGCAACGTGCCGATTTACCAGACCACCTCCTATGTCTTCAACGACGCCGAGCACGCCGCCAACCGCTTCAACCTCTCGGACGCCGGCCCGATTTATACCCGCCTAACCAACCCCACCCAGGATGCGCTCGAGGCGCGCCTCGCCTCCCTCGAGGGCGGCGTCGCCGCCGTGGCTTTCGCCTCCGGCCAGGCCGCCGAAACCGCAGCCATTTTGAACTTGGCTTCCGCCGGCGACCACATTGTTACCTCCCCGCGCCTCTACGGCGGCACCTCCACCCTCTTTACCGTTACCTTGAAGCGCCTCGGCATCGACGTCGCCCTCGTTGAGAACCCCGATGACCCCGCCTCCTGGCAGGACGCCGTCCAGCCGAATACCAAGGCTTTCTACGGCGAGACCTTCGGCAATCCAGTCGCCGATGTCCTCGACATCCCCGCCATCGCGGAGGTCGCGCACAAGAACCAGGTCCCGCTCATCGTGGACAACACCAGCGCTACCGGCGCACTCGCCCGCCCGCTGGAGCTGGGCGCGGACATCGTCGTCGTCTCCACCACCAAGTTCTATACCGGCAACGGCTCCGCCATCGGTGGTGCCATCATCGACGGCGGCTCCTTCGATTGGACCGTCGAGCGCAACGGCGAGCCCGTCTTCCCCTACTTCGTCACCCCGGACGAGGCTTACCACGGCCTCAAGTACGCCGACCTGGGCGCACCGGCCTTCGCCATCAAGGCGCGCGCGGGCCTGCTGCGCGATACCGGTGCCGCCATCTCCCCCTTCAACGCCTGGCTAACGCTGAATGGCATTGAGACGTTGCAGTTGCGCGTCGAGAAGCACAATGCCAACGCCCAGGCCGTGGCTGAGTACCTGGAGTCCCACGCCAAGGTCACCACCGTCAATTACGCCGGCCTGGACTCCTCCCCGTACAAGGCCACCAAGGAGAAGCTGGGATACTCCTACACCGGCTCCGTGCTCTCCTTCGACATCGACGGCGGCCGCGAGGAGGCCTGGGCGTTTATCGACGCCCTGCAGCTGCACTCCAACCTGGCCAACATCGGCGATACCCGCTCGCTGGTGGTGCACCCGGCGACCACCACGCACTCCCAGTCCGACGAGGCCGCTCTCAAGGCCGCGGGCATTACGCAGGCCACGGTGCGCCTGTCGGTGGGCATCGAGGATGTCAACGACATCATCGCCGACCTCGAGCGTGGGTTCGCGGCCATTGCTTAGCCCGATTCCGGAACTCGCGCCCGAAGGCGAGCTCGCCGTCGTCCCCATCGGGGATTTCACCACGGAAGCGGGCGCCGTGCTTGCCGACGCCCACGTGGCCTACCAACGCTGGGGAGCTTTCGCCGGCGACCCGGACGGCGTCAACAATGTGTTGGTGGTTGAGCATGCGCTGACCGGTGATTCCAACGTGGCGGACTGGTGGTCCGACCTGGTGGGCCCCGGCAAGGCCCTGGACACCACGCGCTGGTGCGTTATCGCGACTAATGCGCTGGGCGGCTGCCATGGATCGACAGGGCCGAAGTCGCTGCACCCGGATGGCAAGCCGTGGGGCGGGCGCTTCCCGGCGCTGTCGATTCGGGACTTGGTGGAGGCTGAGCACGATTGCTTGAAGGAGCTGGGCATTTCGCGTGTGCACGCGGTGCTCGGCGGTTCGATGGGCGGCGCGCGGACTTTGGAGTGGAGCTTGCTGCACCCGGAAAGCGTGTCCGCGGTGTGCGTGATTGCGGTGTCTGCAAGGGCATCGGGCTGGCAGATCGGTATCCAGTCCGCGCAGATTTCTGCCATCGAGCGCGACCCATTTTGGCATGGCGGAAATTACTACCTCACGGACAAGACTCCGCGGGATGGCCTGGCAGCGGCGCGCCGCATTGCGCATTTGACGTATCGCGGCGAGCAGGAGATCGATGAGCGCTTCGGTGCTCAGCCGCAGCAGGGCGAAAACCCGCTGGGGCCGCACCGAGAACTCAACCAGCGTTTCGCGGTGAACTCCTACTTGGATTACCAGGGGGCGAAACTCACCGAGCGCTTCGATGCGGGCTCCTATGTGGTGCTCACGGAAGCGTTGAACCGGCATGACGTCGGCCGTGGGCGCGGCGGGCTCATCAAGGCACTAGCTGCCTCCCAGGTGCCGACGATGGTGGTGGGCGTCGACACGGATATCCTCTACCCCTATCACCAGCAGGAACACATCTCCCGCAACGTTAACCAGCTGCTGGCGATGGCCAAGATTGTCTCCCCCGTGGGCCACGATGCCTTCCTGACGGAGACCCGGCAGATGAACCGCATCCTGCGCAACTTCCTGCTGCTCTCCGCGCCGAACGGCCTCGACGTGGGCCCTGCCTACGTGGGCGACGAATACTACATCTAAAGACACGTGTGGCTCTTTTCAGGAGCCACACGCGTCACGATCCCAGCGCGTCGATGGAAAAAGCCAGGAACGCCATCGCCGCGCCCAAGATGCCAGTGAAGCAGGCATCGAAGCGGCGGGAGCGCACCGCGAGCACGCCGACTCGCGAGGAGTCACAGGTCAACCGAACCACCGTCAACCACACCAACGCCCCGCCCAACAACAACGTGGCGCGGCGCCAGTGCTCAAACACGGCATAAAAACCCGAGACCGCAACCGCCGCCACGAACAGTCCGATGGCCAACCACTGAAGAGCCGGCGGCAGCGCCGAGGGTTTCAGGTGCGCGTCGTGCGGGTTCGACAGGGATACCGGCGGCACAGCTTTCCCGCGGGCCTGGTTGGCTCCACGGTTGCGCACGCGGCTGGGGGCTTGGCCTTCAGCCTGCGCACGAGCTCGGCCCTGAGCCGAGGGTCGGGGCATTCGTTGCGCTTGGCGCTGCGGGGTCGCCTGTGACTGTGCAGGTTGATCCGTCATTCTTGCTACTCACATGATCAAGTTAGACGTGTGTTTACAGTGAACGTTCTTATAGTGAAGGTTATTCAGCGGCGAGCTTTTCGGCGCGCTCCACGATGTTGCTCACCAGGAACGCACGCGTCAGCGGACCCACGCCACCTGGGTTCGGGGAGACGTAGCCGGCCTTCTCCCAGACGTCCTCGGCTACATCGCCGGCGAGTTTGCCGTCGACGCGGGATACGCCGACGTCGAGAACCGCAGCGCCTTCCTTGACCATATCGGCAGTGAGCATGTGCGCCTTGCCGGCGGCGGCGATAATGACATCGGCCTCACGGGTCTCCGCGGCGAGGTCCTTGGTACCGGTGTGGCACAGCGTCACCGTGGAATTCTCGCTGCGGCGGGTGAGCATCAGGCCAATCGGGCGACCCACGGTCACGCCGCGGCCAATGACCACGACCTTCGCGCCATCGAGCTCTACCCCAAATCGGCGCAGCAGGTGGATGCAGCCATTCGGCGTGCAGGGCAGCGGGGCCTCCTCGTTGAGCACCAGCTTGCCCAGATTGATCGGGTGCAGGCCATCGGCGTCCTTGGCTGGGTCGATAAGCTCCAGCACGCGGTTCTCATCCAAGTGCTTCGGCAGTGGCAACTGCACGATGTAGCCGGTGCAGGCGTCATCGTTATTGAGCTCTTCGATGACGCGCTCGAGTTCTTCCTGGGAGACGTCGGCAGGCAGGTCCTTGCGAATCGAATTGATGCCGAGCTTCTCGCAATCGCGGTGCTTCATCTTCACATAGGAATGCGAACCCGGATCATCGCCCACCAGGACCGTAGCCAGGCCCGGGGTAATCCCCTTCTCCTTAAGGACGGCCACGCGCTGGGCCAGGTCCTCGAAAATCTCGTCGCGGTACAAATTGCCATCTAGTTTGGTAGCGCTCATACACACCATCCTAGACTGATGCCCATGAGCCGCTTGCACATCGTCTTCGACAATCCCGTGATCCCCACCAACACCGGCAACGCCATCCGCACCGCCGCCGTCACGGGCGCGAGCCTGCACCTCATTGAGCCACTCGGCTTCAACTTCGAAGACAAACACCTCAAGCGCGCCGGTTTGGACTATCACGACTTAGCGGACCTCAAGATCCACAAGGATTTCGATGCCTGCATGGACAGCTTGCCCGGCGCGCGCGTATTCGCTTTCACCACTCACACGGATAAGTGGTTCACCGACGTGGAATACCAGGAGGGCGATGTCCTGCTTTTCGGCACCGAACCCACGGGCCTGCCGGAGGAACACGCCTTCCATCCGCGAGTGACCGAACGCGTGCGCATCCCCATGATGCCGGCGCGACGCTCGATGAATCTATCCAACGCGGCGTCGACAGCCGTGTACGAGGCCTGGCGGCAGCTCGGCTTCCGTGGCGCGGTCTAACAAGTCGCGGCACAATGTGGGTGGACTTTCACACCGAAGGAGACACCTTGCCTAGCCTGCGCCCACTGCTTGATTCTCTCATTACCCGCGTCGAAACTTCGTCTGCCGCCCACGCCGCGCAGATCACGCGCGTGGATCCCGTCCACCGACCCGGCGCGGTCAACCTCGTGCGCTATATGGAATTGCGCTCCCAGGATGCCGTCGAACTCCAGGAAGGCCTTACGGCATTGGGTGCCACGAGCCTCAGCCACCCGGAGCCCGCGGTGCTGGAGCGCCTCCACGCCGCGCGCAACGTGCTCGATGCCTTCGATGGCCAGGCGGCGACCTACCCCTTGCACCCCATCGCCACGGCGTATGCGGACGCGGACGATATCCTCGACGCCAACACCGAAGCCCTCCTCGGCCCTACCCAGGAGGACACGCACGCGCGCATCATGGTTACCCTTCCCACCGAGGCCGCAGAGGATTATGAGCTAGTCCTCGGTTTCGCCCGCGCGGGCATGGAATTAGCCCGCATCAATTGCGCCCACGATGACCAGGCGGCGTGGGAGAAGATGGTGGAGCACGTCCACCGCGCCGCGCAAGAGGTGGGGCGCGAGATTCTGATTTCCTGCGATATCGCCGGCCCCAAGGTCCGCACCGGCACCATCGAGCCGGGCCCGCAGGTCATCCGCGTGCGCGGCGAGCGCACCGCGGCGGGCGAGCTGCTGAGTCCGGCAACGCTCGTGCTTCACGACGCCCCCTCCACCACCCGCGCCGAGGAGGTCGCGAGGGAGGCGTCGCCAAGCGCGGCCCGCCCGGCGGTGGCGCTGGAGGTGGATGCCGAGTGGATAGCGGGTCTTAAGCCCGGCAGCGAGGTGCGTTTCACCGAGGCGCGCGGGCGTTCGCGTGTGTTCACGGTGGAGAGCGTAGAGACAGGCGTGGCCGTGCTGCTCGGTGAGCGCAACTGCTATCTCGCCGAGGGGACGGTGCTCAACCACGGCGGGGCGATCACTCGGGTGCATGGGGTGCCGGCTCTCGAGCAGAAGATTCGCCTGCACCGCGGCGAGGAGTTGGTGCTCAGCACGTCCGCGGAGCCGGCGCGCATCGTGGAGGGGGAGGTCACCACCATCGGCTGCACGCTGCCGGAGGTAGTCGGTGCGCTCGAAGTGGGACACCGGGTGATTTTCGACGATGGCGCGATCTCCGGCCGCGTCCGCGAAGTGCGGGACAATGGTGCGGCGCGCGAGGCCGTCGTCACCGTGGAGCATGCCGGACCGACCGGCACCAACCTGGCCGCCTATAAGGGAATCAACCTGCCGGATACCGACGTCCCGCTGCCCAGCCTCACTGAGGAAGACATCGAGGCGCTGCGTTTTGTGGCCACGCACTGCGATATCGCGGCGGTCTCCTTCATCCGCACGCCAGCTGATGTGTCCTTCCTCTACGACACGCTTGAGGCGATTGCCGCCGAGCAGGTCTCGGAGGAGATGGCGCAGCGCGTGCGTGACCTGGGCATCGTGCTCAAGATTGAGACGGTTCCCGCCTATGAACAGCTGGGAAGCGTGCTGTTGGAGGGGATGCGGCATGCCAAGTTCGGCATCATGATTGCACGCGGGGACTTGGCCGTGGAATTGGGTTTCGAGCAGATGGTCCAGGTGCCCGGGCGCATCATGAAGGTCGCGGAGGCGGCTCATATCCCGGTCATCATGGCCACGCAGGTTCTGGAGACCCTAGCCAAGACGGGGCTTCCCTCCCGCGCGGAAATCACGGACGCTGGCTATGCGCTGCGCGCGGAGTGCGTGATGCTTAACAAGGGCCCGCACATTACGGAGGCCATCCAGATTTTGGACCGCATGTCCCGCAAGCTGGGCCAATCGCGGCTGAAGAATCGCCAGAGGCTGCGCCAGGTCAGCAGCTGGTCCACTCCAAACGCTTAATACGCGGCGCACCTGCGATGCCGCACTGGCGGTGCGTCTCGCCGAGCTAGGAATCCGCCCCGGCGCCACGCTGACCATGGGCCCGCGCGTAGCCGGTGGAGCGCGCGTTGTCTCGGTGGGCAGCTGCCGCTACGCCATCGATAAAGCGACGCTACAAGCCATCGAGGTCTAAACCATGGCCTCTTCTCCTAGCTGTCACGGCAATCCGGGCGGCGCGGTAGCCCCTGCTGGCGCTCCCATCATCGCGCTCGTCGGCTCTCCCAATTCTGGCAAGTCCACACTCTTTAACGCCCTAACCGGCGCGAAGGTCCAGACCGACAACTGGCCGGGAACCACCGTTGAGGTCAGCCGTTGTTCGTGGAAACTCGGCGAAGCAACCGCCGATCTCATCGATTGCCCCGCAGATGAGCGCCCCGACGCCGTCGTCGTGGTCGTCGATGCCAGCGCTGTGGCGCGCGGCCTCAACGTTGCCCTCCAATTAGCGGAACAGCCTTATCGGCTCATCATCGCACTGACCAAGACCGACGTGGCGCTCAACCAGGGCCAGTCGGTCGGTCCCGCCGCAAAGGCCTCGGTGAGCGAGGTCGAGCACGCCACGCCCCTCTCCCACCACCTCGATGCGGTAGCCCTTCACCCGGTAGCCGGGCCGTTGCTGTTCTTGGCCGTGATGTGGGCGGTCTTCCAGATCACCACCACCGTGGCCGCTCCCCTGCAGGATGGCGTGGAGACGCTGGTCTCCGGACCTTTGAGCGACTGGGCGCGGGCGGGGCTAGAAGCCATCGGCTTAAGCCACCCCCTCATCACGGGCCTGCTTGTCGACGGCCTCATCGGCGGCGTCGGCATGTCCTCACCTTCGCCCCGCTCATGGCGCTACTGTTCTTGTACTTGGCGGTGTTGGAGGATTCCGGCTATATGGCGCGTGCGGCGGTGGTCACGGATCGCCTTATGCGGGCCATCGGTCTGCCGGGCAAGGCTTTCATCCCCATCCCAGTTGGGGCTGCGGCGCAGGATTCTTCGTGGGGTGAAGCGCCGGCGCCGGAGGATTCGGCCTATGGCGCGGTTGCGCACGCCATCGCTCCAGCCTTTGCCCCGGCTGGCTTCGATTCTTGGTCCCTGGCGGGCCCGTTGGTGACCGACTTCGAGGAAGCTTCCGGCGGTCATCCCCTCGCCGCAGTGTGGGCCTACATGCTCTTCCTGCTGGCTTATACCGCCGTGCGTGGCCACGATTGCCGCGCAGCGCCGCGAAATTGGCTGGCGTTGGACGCTCTTCGGCTTCGGTGTCCAGCTGGTGACAGCGTGGGTGCTGGCAGTAGGCGCCTTCCAGATTCTGAAGGTGTTTATCTAATGCCCGCCTCTCCCATCCAGGCGGTGCAGGAAGCCATCGAATCCGGCGTGCGTTCGCGGGCGGCCATCGCTGTCGAGACGGGGCTCGAGCCCGGCACGGTCGATGTCATCCTGGATCACCTCACCGCCAGCGGGGCGCTCGCTATGGAAGCACTCGGCCCCTGTCCATCAGGCGGTTGCGGGTCCTGCTCGGCAGCCTCGGCCTGTGCCGGCCCAAGCAACACTCGCGGGCCGGTGCTGCTTAAGCTTCGTCGCCGGCTTTAAGCTCCTGCGACCCACGGCTCGCACCGTCGCGAGAGTTGTTACGCGGATTGTTGCGTAGGTCTTGGTGGAGCCCTCTCTGCAGTTTGTCGTTCGGTTCATTGCTCGGCTCCAGCGCGGCGTCCAAGGCTGGGAGGCGGCGGGAGCGCAAGCGGGTGAGGAGCGCGGAAGCGTCGGCAGGCGTGAGGTCTTGGCCAGCCATCTTGACGGGGCCTGCCACGAGGTCGAATCGCACAGTACGCACGCCCGCAAGATGGCTCAGTGGCCCCACCTTCAGCGTGAGCTCCTGGATGTGCGGAGTTCCAATCACCAAGACGCGGCGGTTGATGCGACCTCGGTGCACGATGGTCACGGGCCGGGGCGCATCCACCAGTGTGACCGACTGCTGCTTGCGGTCGATGGGGCTGACCCAAGTGGCGCGGCGCGGGGAGGTATAGGTGGGCTGGGTGTGGCCCTCAGGGCGCGCGAAATCCTCAATCTGCGCGCGGTCCAGATCGGAGATGAGCGCCAGTAGCCCCAAGGCCTGCTCGCGGGTACCCACCGGCAGGATGCGCGTGGAACCAGACTGCTTGCCGCCACCTTTCGCGCCATAACCAGCTACGGAGACATGCACCTCGTACCAGCCGAAGCGCCGCCACAGGAAAGGCTGACTCACCCGCACGCCGTGGATGCGACTGATGCGGATGGTTTGGCGGCGGCGGTCGGCAAGGCCATAGGAGACGTTGAGGGCGTTGGCGGGGGCGTCGTGAAGCGCGGTGAATTTCCACGAAGAATCCACCAGACTCCACACACGGCCCACAAAGCCCACGATGATGGGCAACAGTGCGGTCCACATGCCGGGGATAAAAAGCAGACCACCAATAACGAAACCCGCGAGGAGCGTGGGCAAACGCAGCGCTTCGGCGGCAATCGTGCGCAGGATGGGAATCTCCGGGATCAAGGCGGCGGGAGTTTCCGGCGCCGGCTCACTGGCAGGCCCCTTATTCGTGCGCCGCAACAACTCCGCGCGCAGCTCCTCCGCTGTCGCCTTGGTCAGGTACTCGATTTTGATGACGGAGGAGGTGCCGCCCGCGGTCTCCACGCGCACCGCTGCCAGGCCGAGCAGGCGGGCGATCACGGATTCCACGACGTCCACTGCCTGGATGCGCTCGTAGCGCGCGGAGCGAAAGGACGTGGAGATGACCCCGTGGCGCAGAGCGATTTCATCTTCAGTGAGCTTGTAGCCCAGCTTGCGCCACCAGATTCCGGAAACTAGCCAGATCACCGTGCACACCAGCACAAAGGCACCGATACCCAGCAGGGTGCCGCGGCCGACCTCGCCCAAGTGCCCGCCCTGCAGATAGGACAGAATGTCCGACATCATGGAGGCGTTGACGTTTACCGCCAGAACGGCCACCAAGGCCAGAATCAGCGACCAAAAGCGCAGCAGCGGGGTGAGGCGGTGGACGCGGATGTAACCGTCGGAGTCGACAAGCGCGCGGTCCTTCACAGCCCACTCATCCTCTCGCGGGCCTTGACCGCGAGGCGCTCGCGCAGGGCGTCGGCATCGGCAGCAAGGAGGCCGGGGATGGTGGCGTCGCTGCTGGGCGACGCCGTGTGCAACTGCACCTTCTTCAGCCCCATCGCCCGCTCGACGGGGCCGGCGGTAACGTCGACGAATTGGATGCGGCCATAGGGCACGACAGTGAAGGTGTGCCAGATTTTGCCGCGGGTGACGAGCAATTCGTCGGCGGTTTCCTGCCAGCCCAGGTTTTTCACCTGCGCGGGGATGAGCCAGAGCTCATAGAGCGCCCACACGATAAACGCGCCGGCGACCCAATAGAGCCAATCCCACCAGAAATACGCCGCTGCGGCTGCCAGGGCGGCGAGGATAATATCCCAGCTCAAACGCGAGATATAGCGGGCTGTAGTCAGCGACGGGGATACCGGATTCATGCCCACACGCTAACACGACCGCTGAGCAGGTCGTTGAGTCTGACCAATGCTGCGCTGCATGCTCCGCGTCGAACGGCACATGCTTGCCGACGTCATCGGGTCAACCCCCAAACCATCAGCGCTCTCGAGCAAGGGTTCCGACTTGCCCGTGGAAGCCTTGTTCGTCCGAACCGAGTTCACCTCTAGCGGAAATCCCGCGATCCGCGTGAAAGTGCCTCACCGAAAGCCAGCGGCTCCAGCTGGTCCGCGGCAACGGTGACCGCACCGGAGGCGTTCTGCACGATGCCGCGCACGATGAGCGCGGGTGCTGTCCGCGCGGTGACCTTATCCCGGGCCCACAGGCCGGGCGAGACCATCACGTTCATCAGCCCGGTCTCATCCTCCAAGCCAAAGAAGACCACCCCGCCCGCGGTCTGCGGGCGTTGGCGATGAGTCACTACCCCGGCGATGCGCACGCGGGTGCCATCCTCCACGGCCGGTAAATCCGCCGCCGATAGGATTCCGCGGGCCCGTAATTCCCCGCGGACCTGCTCCATCGGCTGCTGGTTGTGGGTCACGCCGGTGCTCGCCACGTCCGCCG
>DXEO01000119.1 GCA_019114925.1 Candidatus Corynebacterium faecipullorum
CGCTTGGCCTACTGCTTAAATACTTGTCCGATAATGTACATTATGTCAGATAATCGATGAGCCCACCTCCCGCCCAATACAAAACTCACCAAAGAAACTTTCACACACTGAGACTTTTATTTCAGCACGTGAGACGGTAGTGTTTCCATCATAACCAATCACTCTATTGAAATCATCAAGGAGGGCGCCTCTCACATGTCCGCCGTCAGCACCACGCCGCCAAAGACAGCGGCCCCAGCACACCAGCTCACAAAACGTGACCGCGTGCGTGTGGCCGTGGCATCAACCATAGGCACGACCATCGAGTTCTATGACTTCTATATTTATGCCACGGCAGCCGTAGCCGTCTTTCCTTTCCTCTTCTTCCCGAAGACCGAGGACCCTACCCTTGCCCTGCTTCAATCCTTTGCCACCTTCGGTCTAGCCTTTATTGCTCGGCCGCTGGGCTCGGTGCTCTTCGGACACTTCGGCGATCGCATTGGCCGCAAGGCCACCCTCGTGGGCGCACTCCTCACGATGGGCATTGCCACCTTCATCATCGGTGTTCTCCCCACGTACCAGACCGCGGGCATTATCGCACCGGCCCTGTTGGCCCTCATGCGCTTCTGCCAGGGTTTGGGTCTAGGCGGCGAATGGTCCGGTGCAGCCTTGCTGGCTTCCGAGACCGCCGAGGAAGGCAAGCGCGCTTCCGCCGCCATGTGGCCGCAATTCGGCGCGCCTTTCGGGTTCTTGCTCGCTAATGGCTTCTTCCTAACCCTGGTTGCCACGATGGATTACTCCCGCGGCGACACCACCGGCCTGTTCATGGAATGGGGCTGGCGCTTGCCCTTCCTCGCCTCCGCTGTCATGGTGCTCATTGGTCTCTACGTCCGCCTGCGTCTGGAGGAAACCCCTGTCTTCCAGCAGGCAGTAGACGAAGGCAAGAAAGTCAAGACCCCCATGGTGGAGGCTTTCCGCACTGCCTGGAAGCCGATGATCATCGGTACTTTCGTCATGGTTTCCTGCTACACACTGTTCTACCTGGTCACCACATGGATTCTTTCCTACGGCATTGGCGATAAGACCAAGGAACTGGGCCTGGGAATCCCCTACCTGGAGTTCCTGGAGATCCAGCTGATCTCCATCTTCATGTTCATCATCGGCATTCCCGTATCTTCCATGCTGTCGGATAAGTATGGACGCAAGCCGATCCTGGTCGTGACCTCACTCATCATGATTGCCTTCGGCTTCAGCTTCCCCTTCTTCCTCGGCATCGAGCACGCCGACCGTAACTCGGTCCTCGTGTTCTTGCTCGTCGGCATGTTCATCATGGGCCTCATCTTCGGCCCCATGTCCGCCGTTCTTCCCGAGCTCTTCCCCACCAACGTGCGCTACACCGGTTCCGGTATTGCGTACAACGTCTCCTCCATCCTCGGTGCCGCCGTGGCACCGTTCATCGCAACGTGGCTGGTAAGCAGCTTTAACGTGAGCTACGTGGGCTACTACCTGATCATCGTCTGCTTCATCTCCCTCATCGCTATCCTCATGATGCAGGAGCTGAAGGACCAAGACCTCTCCCAGGTATAGGCCTTTAGCTACAAAAATCTCCCCGTCTCCTTCGGTGTTGTACGCCGAAGGTCGGGGAGATTTTTGTTGCGACGTTGCGGGCTCTACTCACATCGCGCTTCGCCTGACAACGCCTGCGGGCGCCATTCATGGGTGGTTGTGCCCCACTGCTGCCAAAAGTGCAGACCTGGAAGTGCAGACACGCTGGGCGGAATCAAGCACTGCCTGGCGCTTGACGACGCCCCACCTGCAAGTCTGCACTTCCAGGTCTGCACATATAGAAATAGGTGGCTGGAAAAAATGTGCCAACCACCTATCACGAGCCCTTCATCCACTCAGCCTGCCTAGAAACTACGCAGTAACAGCAGCTTCAGCGGCCTTCGCATCATCCTCGATGGGTTTACGGCGCACGATGGCGGAGAAGAGCGCACCAGTAATATTTGCCCACACCGCGGCGACCACACCCGGAATCGCCGCCTCCGGAGTGAAGAACTGCAGCGCCAATGCCGAAGCAAGCCCGGAGTTCTGGGTCGCCACTTCAATGGCCGCAGTGCGTGCCGCTGCCTCGCGCTGGCGAGCAATTTTCGCCAGATAGTAGCCGAAAAGAAATCCGATGAGATTCTGGATAGCCACGCCGATAAACACCACGAGACCAACGGTGACCAGCTTATCCTGCGATTTCGACACGACTGCTGTAACCACGCCACCGATGCCGACGATAGCCACCCACGGCAAAGCCGGCAGAACCTTATCCACAGCTTTGCTGGCAATCACGCGCAGCAGCAGACCCAGGCCGACTGGAATGAGGACGGTCTGGACCAGCGACCACATCATGCCGGCACCGTCGACCTCCGCAGTCTGCCCCGCCAACCACAGCATGAGCAGTGGTGTCATGATCGGCGAGACCAGCGTGGAGACCGAAGTCATCGCCACCGACAGCGCTACATCGCCCTTGGCCAGGTAAGCCATCACGTTGGAGGCCGTACCGCCGGGCACAGACCCGAGGAGGATGAGGCCGACGGTGGCGGCGTCGGAAAGCCCCAGCAGTTTAGCCACGAGCACGGCACTTGTCGGCATAATGGCGAACTGACAGATAACTCCCAAGAAAATGGGCAACGGACGCTTCGCCACCAAGGCCAGGTCCGGAATAGTCAGGGTAAGGCCCATTGAAAACATGATGACCATGAGCAACTGCGAGGTGTACTGCCCCACCGGCTCAAAGGTACTGGGGCTCACAAAGGCGACAATGGCGCAGGCAATAATAACGATGGGAAAGATGTAGACAGCGAGTTTCTCGCCGGTCTCCCCCTCTGTACGCGGGTTCGTCATGGTGTTTCCTTTCCAGAGTATGTCTCACTAGATGAAGTGAGTATCCCATATGATGAACCTCACGTACCCGTTTTGGTCGAGATTTACTGTCACGCGATAGATTAGAAATATGTCCAAGCTATTAAGCCCCGATTCCTCTCGTTTCTCCCGCCCAGCCGGCACCACGAGCCAGGCCGACGCCGTTTCCGAGCGCTACCGCCACGGCTCTCCCGCCGACCTTGTGGCAGATATGGAAGCTATCGTCGGTCAAGAAAACGTGCACGGACGCCTCAGCGACCTCGTGCGCTTCTCCTCCGATGCCGGCCCTTACCGCTCCATCCCGAACATCGTGGTCTCCCCTCGCAACGCCGCAGACCTCGCTGCGCTGATGAAGTACTGCGATACTCACGATCGCCACATGACCTTCCGCGCAGCAGGAACGTCGCTGAACGGCCAGGCCATGGGTGATGACATCCTCGTCGATGTCAAAACCCACTTCGGCGGCATGGAAGTGCGCGAAGAAGGCCGCAAGCTGTGGTCGCGCCCCGGCGTCATCTTGGGCGATGCCCAGGCAGTACTCTCCCGCCACGGCTTCATGCTGGGGCCGGACCCGGGATCCACGTCCGTGTGCACCATCGGTGGCGTGCTGGCCGATAACTCTGGCGGTATGCGCTGTTCCTTGGAGCGCGATAGCTACCACAGCATCGAAGAGCTCATCTTCGTCTTGCCTTCCGGCACCATCGTGGATACCTCCCGTGGGGACGAGGCCTTCCGCAAGCAGGAACCGCAGCTCCACGCCAATCTGCTGACCTTCCGCGATAAGCTGCGCGCCAACACCGAGATGGTGAAGTTCCTGCGCACCAAGTTCTCTATTCGCAACACCAATGGTCTGCGAATTGACGCTTTCCTCGATGAAGACGAACCCGTACACATCCTCAAGCGCCTGCTCATCGGCTCCGAGGGCATCTTCGGTGCTATCACCGAATCCGTCATCCGTACGGTGAAGCTTCCGCGCGTGAAGGCCACAACCTGGGTCGAGCTGCCCAACTTGCGCGATGCCGCAAACTACGTGCACCCCATCATGGAAACCGGTGCGGAGGCCTGCGAGCTCTTGGTCGCCCCGGTCATGCGGCGTTCCGCCGAGCACTATGCGCACGCGCCAGAATCCTGGCGCAACCTTGATGATGACGCCGCAGCACTCCTCGTCGAGGTCGGCGGCAGCGATGAGGCAGACTTGGACAAGGCCATGGATCGCCTACGCACCGTGCTTGCCGACGCCCCGCTACTCCGCCCCCTCGAATTCCTTACCACCGCGGAAGGTATGCGCGGCGCGTGGGAGCTGCGCAACGGCCTCTACGGCCTGCTGGGCGCGGACCGCCCGAACGGCACGGCCTACATCACCGAGGATGTCTGCTTCCCGCCATCACAGGTCGGCGAGGCCGCAGCGGACCTGTTGGACTTGCAGGCCAAGTACGGCTACCCGGAATCGGTGATGGGGCACGCTGCTTTTGGCAACCTGCACTTCTTCTTCACCCCGCGCTTCGACGTCGAGGAGGAGCGCGAGTCCTATGCCGCGTTCTTGGATGATTTGGCCGAGCTGGTCATTGACAAGTACCAGGGCTCAATGAAGGCAGAGCACGGCACCGGCGTGAATATGGCTCCCTTCCTGGAGCACGAGTGGGGTACGGAGGCCTTCGAACTGTTCTGGGAAGTCAAGAACATGATCGATCCCAAGGGCATCCTGGCACCGAACGTGAAGCTCACGCGCGACCAGACCATCCACCTGCGCAACTTCAAGTCTTTCCCCAAGGTCGAGGACGAAATCAACCCGTGCGTGGAATGCGGCTTCTGTGAGCCTGTCTGCCCCTCCCGCCACGCCACGGTGACCCCACGCCAGCGCATCGTGCTGCGCCGCGAGATGGCCCGGCAGGAAGAAGGCTCGGAGGTCTTGGTACAACTACAAAAGGAGTACCAGTACGACGCCGTCGACATGTGCGCCGCCGACGGCACCTGCTCTATCCCCTGCCCGATTAGCATCGATACCGGTGCGGTCATGAAGCAGCTGCGCGCGCAGCAGGCCACCCCGACCCGCGAGAAGGTAGCACTGACAACGGCACAGCGTTGGGAGCTGGTGGAAAAGCTTGCTCGCGCCGGAATCATCTCCGCCAACAAGATCCCCCACAAGCCCCTCGAGCTGGGCGCCAACATGGCTCGCAACGTGGTAGCACCCGATCTGCTACCCACCGTCCCGGGGCCGCTTCCTCAGGCCGCATCGCGTCTGCCGGAAACCCCGCGCGAGGGCGCTGGCGCGCTCTACTTCCCCGCCTGCATCAACCGTATTTTCGGCCGCCCAGCCGGAGCGCCTAAGGATTCGGTCGACCTCCCGCGCGCCATCGTGGAACTAGGACGCCGTGCTGGCCAGCCAGTGTGGATCCCCGAGGACGTCGCGGGCGATTGCTGTGGCACACCGTGGTCCTCCAAGGGCTACAAGGAAGGATTTGAGTACCAGGCTCAAAAGATTGTGCGTGACCTCTGGCACTGGTCGGAGCACGGCCAGCTGCCCATCGTGGTCGATGCCGCCAGCTGCACCCACGGGTTGCTCGATTCCGTTCCTGAGGTGCTCTCCCCTGCTGACCGCAAGCTTTGGGAGGATCTGCGCATCCTCGATGTCGTGGAATGGCTCCGTGATGAGATCGCGCCGCACCTGCCCATCGTGAAGAACATGGGCTCTATCGCCGTTCATCCAACCTGCTCGACTGACCACATGGGCATGAGCCAAGCACTCGTTGACCTGGCAAACCTCTGCGGAACAGCGAAGGTCCCGGAGGGAGCGATGTGCTGTGGCTCTGCCGGCGACCGCGTCATGCTGCACCCGGAGCTCGTCGAATCCGCCACGCGCGAGGAGCGTGCTTCACTCGACGCGGAGCACTTCGACGCCTTCGTCTCCGATAACCGCACCTGCGAGATGGGCCTGGAGATGATCTCCGGGCGGACCTATGAATCAATCGCAGTGTTGTTGGAGCGGGCCTCCCGTCCGGTCGTCACGCCTTAGCAACGCGCCGGTGGCAGTACCCCTCGTCGGGAGCTCTGCCACCGGCGCAATAGATGTGATGGAGCCGGGTTAGAGATAGTCGTAATTGATTTCGGTGTCTGGGGCGAAAAACACGCATCCGCCCTTCATTGGGCGCAGGTAGATCGTGTCGCCCTGGTGCACGTCAATGCCTCGCGGCACCTTCACTGTGATCCGGCCACCGCGGACCACGGTTCCGTCATTGGCCGACTCTTCGCGCGCACCATAGACGTACAGCTCGGAGCCTAAGTGCTCCACAATATCGACCCGAACCGGTATCCCATACTGTTCACCTGGCTGGTTGACGCCAATGATTTCCCAATTCTCTGGGCGCACACCAACGAGGACGTGATCCGCTCCCACCTTCGCGGCCTGCTCCCGTGGCATGTAATAGTCCAACGCTTGGTCCTTGCCGCTGACGACACGGCCGTCAACGAAAGGCACATTGTCAATCAGAGTCATAGCCGGCGAACCGATGAACGTCGCGACGAAGGAATTACCGGGGTTCTCATACAGAGTTTTAGGCGCGTCGACTTGCTGAATAATGCCCTGTTTGAGGACACATACGCGATCACCCATGGTCATTGCCTCAGTTTGGTCGTGGGTGACATAGACCGTGGTGGTGTTGAGCTCGCGCTGCAATTGAAGGATCTGCGCACGCGTGGATACGCGGAGCTTCGCATCCAGGTTGGAGAGGGGTTCATCCATGAGAAAGACCTTGGGCTGGCGCACGATAGCGCGACCCATGGCCACACGCTGGCGCTGGCCACCTGACATTGCGGAGGGCTTGCGATCGATAAGATCTTCCAGCTCCAGCATTTTCGCAGCGAAGCTCACGCGCTCTTCGATGGTTGCCTTATCCACCTTGGCATTTTGCAATGCAAACGCCATGTTCTGACGCGCTGTCATGTTGGGGTACAGCGCATAGGACTGGAACACCATGGCTACATCGCGGTCCCGCGCGCGGGTCTCGGTAACGTCGGCCCCATCGATGAAGATCTGGCCTTCGTCGATCGGCTCAAGTCCAGCGAGCATACGCAACGTCGTAGACTTGCCGCAACCAGACGGTCCGACGAGTACCAGGAACTCGCCGTCTTTGATATCGAGGTTAATGCGGCTGACCGCCGGGGGCTTCTTCGGATCATAAATCCTGGAAGCTTGGCGGATTTGAACAGTAGCCATGATGTCCTTTCTAACAATCCAGAGTGTTACTTCAATTTCGGGGTGATGTCGCGATCAATAACGCTCTGGGTTTCCTTCTGCAGGTCACCGAATGCGGATTCCACGTCCTCATTGCCCACAGTGATGCGGTCAAGTACGCCACCGATGCGCTGTCCGCCGCCTGGCACGAAGACGCGAGCGTAATCCTGCGGCTTGGTGTTCTCGTTGAGCTGTTCGATAGCCGTCTGGGCGTTCGGGTTCTCCTCCAAGAACTTCTTCTCCGCTGGATCATCCAGGGCGTCCTTGCGCACCGGCATGTAGCCCGTCTTCTGGGAGAACTTGATGGTGTTCTCGGTGTTCGTCAGGAAATCAATGAACTTGACCGCGTTAGCCTTGCGCTCGTCAGAAATTCCAGCCGGCACGGCCAGACCAGCACCACCGGTGGCAGCCGAAGGACAAGGGCCTGGCAGGTAGGTGGTAATGAACGGAATCGTCGCGGTC
>DXEO01000120.1 GCA_019114925.1 Candidatus Corynebacterium faecipullorum
ATCTCGCAGTACATGCGCGAGTTGGCCGATACCGCACGCAAGCGCGCCCTGAAGGAGCTGGAGCAACTCGCCGCAACCGCGGAGATGGCCCGCCAGCTAGAACAACCCGGCTGGGAAGAACTCATGGCCGAGGTGGAGCGCCGCCGCAAGGAGTTCAACGAGGGAGAGCAAGAAGAAGCGGTAACGCTTGCGGATCTACGCGAGATGGCCTTGAAGTCGATGGCGGAGGACCCCGTTGCCTTCACCGGCTCCGAATGGCACACCTCTTTGCTCGGCGGGCTGGATAGCACTGCGCCCGACCGCGTGGCGATTCCCGATACGGTCCATGCCGAGCTGCGAGAGTACCAGCGCCGCGGCGTCGACTGGCTGTATTGGATGTCCCGCAACAATATCGGCGCGGTGCTGGCAGATGACATGGGTTTGGGCAAGACCCTACAGCTGTTGTCCCTACTAGCGGTAGAAAAGGCCGCCCATGAGACAGAGGGGGAAGCGGAGTCGTGGAAGCCCACCCTGGTGGTCGCCCCGACATCCGTGGTGGGCAACTGGGCTAGGGAAGCCAAGCGCTTCGTGCCGGACTTTAAGGTCATGGTGCAACACGGCACCGGGCGCCTGAAGGGCGAGGAGCTGGTCACGGCAGCGCAGAACGCCGATATCGTCATCACTTCCTATGGCACGGTCAGCCGTGACTTCCTGACCTTGAGCAAGGTGGAGTGGGACCGCGTGGTCCTCGATGAAGCCCAAGCGATCAAGAACGCCTCCACGCGCTCCTCCAAGGCGGTGCGCGCCATCCCTTCGCGGCACCGCGTGGCGCTAACCGGTACTCCGATTGAGAACCGGCTATCAGAAATGCGCTCCATCCTGGACTATTGCAACCCCGGGATCTTGGGCTCTGCTTCCTTCTTCCGCAACCACTTTGCCAAGGCCATCGAGCGCGAAGGCAGCGACGTCATGGCGGAGCGCCTGCGCCTGCTCACCGGCCCGTTTATCCTCCGCCGCCTCAAGACGGATCCGAATATCATTGATGACCTGCCGGAGAAATCCGAGCAGATCATCACCGTGCACATGACCGATGAGCAGGCCGCCCTCTATAAGGCCCTGGTCAATGATGTGGAGCAGGCCTTGGCAAAGAAGAAGGAGGGTATCTCGCGCCGCGGCCTCATCTTGGCATCGCTGACCCGTATCAAGCAGATCTGCAACCACCCAGCGCACTTCTTGGCCGATGGCAGTCCCGTGACCATCAAGGGCAAGCACCGCTCCGGCAAGGTGGAAGAACTCATGCGGATCATCGACCAGGCCATCGAATCTCAGGAGCGCGTACTGATTTTTACCCAGTATAAGGCCTTCGGTGACGTCCTCCAGCCCTACCTTTCTGAGCAGCTGGGCTGCGAGATTCCCTTCCTCCATGGTGGGGTGAGCAAGAACCGGCGCGACCAGATGGTGGAGGAATTCCAAGCAGAGGATGGCGCGCCCGTCATGCTGCTCTCGCTCAAGGCGGGTGGTACAGGCTTGAACCTCACGGCGGCGTCGATTGTCGTGCACATGGACCGCTGGTGGAATCCGGCGGTGGAGAACCAGGCCACGGACCGCGCCTTTCGCATTGGCCAGCAGCGCAACGTGCAGGTGTACAAGATGATAACCGCCGGTACCTTGGAGGAATCCATCCAGGACATCCTCGACGGCAAGACGCAGCTGGCCGGTGCCGTCGTGGGCGAAGGCGAGGGCTGGCTCACCGAACTGAGCCCCGAGCAGCTGGCGGATCTCATGAGTTATAGGGAGCAGGAGAAGTAAATGGCACCGAAGAATCCTGAAGACGACAACGTCATCTACGCCAACTTCGGCACCCGCAAGCGCGTGAGCACACCGGAGGAAGTCAACCGCGTCGATCGTGTGCGCACCATGCAGCCGGCGGCCACGCGCCTGCTCAACTTTGTCCACCAGCAAACGGATTCCGGCCGCATTCGCCGCGGGCGCCAGTACGCCACGGAGGGCCATGTCGTGGGCCTTGATGTGCGCAATGGTGCCGTGCACGGAAAGGTCGCGGGCTCTCAGAACGAGCCTTTCGCGGTGCTCATCCAGGTGCCCTACCGCAACAACGAGGACATCGGGCGGCTGTCGGAGATGTTCGCGCGCACCCCCAACTCCGTGGCGCAGGCCAGGGAGGGCATGCTTGCCGACGCTTCCCTCGACATCCTCATCGCCGAGTACCCCGACGACCTCCGTTTCTCCTGCACCTGCCCCGACCCGGAGTACGTGTGCAAACACGTCGTGGCGGTGGCGGACCGCCTGGCGGCCCGGATGGATGCCGATCCATCCGTGATTTTTGCCCTGCGCGGCCTCGACTTCGCGCGGCTCGAACAAGCGGTCATGGAGCAGGCCAAGGCGGCCTCGGAGGACTCTTTTTCCGCTTCTGCAGCCTCTGAAATCTCTGCCGAGGAACGCAATGCCTTGTTCTGGGAGGGGCGCGAATTGCCGCCCTTGCCGGAGCCCAAGACCGCTCCTGCCGTGGATGATTCCGACCCGGAGTTGCTGCGCAAGGCCATGCGTTCTGTCAGCCATACGAACATAGATTTGCTTCGGGCGGTCTCCGATGTCGAGGACCTTTACTATCATCTGACGCATTAGACATTGCCACCTTCGGGGAGGGCGCATACGCTCACCCTGGACCACGTTGTAGGGAGTTTGCATGGCCGCGGTCACGTTCATCCACACCTCAGATTTCCAGCTGGGCATGACCCGCTGGTTTTTAAGTCCCGCGGCGCAATCGCGTTTTGATGATGACCGCGAAGCAGCGGTCCTGCGGCTAGGGGAGTTGGCCACCGAGACGGGTGCCGAGTTCATCGTTGTGGCCGGTGACGTGTTTGAACACAACTCCTTGAGCAAGACCACGCTGTTGCGCGCGAAGGATATGTTCAAGCGCCTGCCGGTTCCTGTGTACCTGCTGCCCGGCAACCATGATCCGCTCGTGGCGGATTCCATCTTCTTCAACTCCTTTGCGGATAACGTGCACCTGATTGCGGATTCAGAGCCGATTGAGGTGCGCCCGGGCGTGGAGATCGTCGGTGCCCCTTACCTGTCCAAGCGGGCCAATTATGACCTCGTGCGCCGCGCGCTGGAGCCCCTGCAGCCTGTCGAGGAGGGCGCGGTTCGCATCGCAGTGGGCCACGGCCAGGTGGAATCCCGCGCGGGCGAGGGCGAGGATTCGGATGCCGATACTATCGACCTCTCCTTCGTAGAAGAGTGCCTGGATAAGGGTGTTATCGATTACCTGGCGCTGGGGGATACGCACTCCACCGAATCCTTGGGTCGCACCGGCAAGGTGTGGTTCTCGGGCAGTCCAGAGACCACGGCCTTCGACGATAGGGAGCGCGATTCGGGCAACGCCTTGGTGGTGACAGTGGAGGGGGACCGGGTGGATGTCGTCAAGCACCGCGTTGGCCGTTGGGATTTCCGGGCAATTGATGCGGACGTTAACTCACTGGAGGAGGTCGAGGCGTTTCTGGCGGAGCTCGAAGCCGTTCCGGAGAAGATTCGCACCGCGGTCAAGTACAGCCTGCGTGGCACCGTGGGGTTGAGCGCGCAGGCCCGTCTGGAGCAGGGCCTGGCGGAGATGGAGGAGGTCTTTGCCTCCCTCAAGCCGCGCAAGAGGACCATGGACCTGCATCTGGCGCCCTCAGAAGAAGAGCTCAGTGAACTGAGCTTGAGTGGGTATGCCGCCGATGCGCTAGCAGAGCTGCTCGAGGATTTAGACAACCCCACCGCTCGTGATGCCGCCAACCTGCTGTTCCGCCTCAGCGCGAAGGGAGCCTAAACCATGATGCAGCTGCATTCTGTTGAACTGAACAACGTCCGGGGCGTGGAGCACCTGGAGGTCAAGGACCTTCCAGAATCCGGCGTCGTGGTCATCGGTGGGCCGAACGAAGCCGGAAAGTCCACGCTGGTGGAGGCCATCGATTTCGTGCTCACGGAAAAGCACACGGCAAATTCCAAGCCGGTGAGGGCGCTGCAGCCCGCCGGCCGCGATGTGGGTCCTGAGGTCACGCTGGAAGCGACAGTGGGGCCTTATCGCTTCCGCATTCGCAAGCGCTGGGTGAAGAAACGCACCTCGGAACTGCACGTTTTCTCCCCGCGCCCGGGCCAGTGGACCGGTGCCGAGGCGGATGGGGAGTTGGAGCGCATCCTTAGTGAGCACGTGGACCGCGCGCTTCTCGACGCCCTCTTCATCCGCCAGGACGACCCCCACCAAGGTATCGCCGCAGTGGGCATTCCTTCCCTGACCGCAGCGCTGGAGGAGGAGACCGGGGCGAGTGCCGCGGCGGAAGACTCCGAGCTGCTCACGCGCATCGAGGCGGAGTACAAGGAGTACTTCACCGCGAAGACAGACAAGCCGGCAGGAGACTATAAGTCTGCTATCGCCGCGCTGGCAGATGCTGAGGAGAGGCATGCGGCCGCCGAGGCTGCGCTGCGGGAGCTCGACGGCGTGGTGGAGCGTTATGAAGCCGCCGAGCTGAAGAAGGCCGAGGCTGAAGCTGCTCTACCGGCGGCCGCGGAAGAATGCAAGCGCCTCGACGGTGAGCTGCTTGCCGCTCGGGCCGCCCAGGAGAAGGTCACCGCGCAGGAGGCTGCAGTGACTCGGTCGGCGGAGGCCGTGACGCGCGCGGAGGAGGAAGCGGAGCGCCGTAAAGCTGTGGTTGCTGAGTATGCCGCGGCTGTCGAGGCTGCTGAGCGCGCCGCCGCAGCGGTTAAGGAGGCCCGGGAGCGGGCCGAGGAAGAAGCCGCCGCCCGCACGAAACTGGAGGAAGAGCGCGCCGAGGTTCATCAGCGCTACGAGGCCGTGCGCGAGGAGCGCCAGCATGCTCGGCGCGCCCAGCAACGCGCTGAACGCAAGGCGCTGGGCACCCGGCTCGAAACGCTGAACAAGCTGGAAGAGACTTTGGCCACCCGCCGCCGTGAGCTGGCCGCGGCCCCCGACGTGCCGAATCTTCAGGCCTTGGAGGACGCGGCTCGCGAGGTCACCGTCCAGGAGCGCCTGCGAGCGGCCGCGGCGGCCAAGCTCTATTTTTCCGGCGAGGGCTCCTTTAGCGTCGATGGCGAAGAACGTGCGCTGGAGAGCGGT
>DXEO01000121.1 GCA_019114925.1 Candidatus Corynebacterium faecipullorum
CCTGTTCTTCCTCTTCGGCGGCAGCTACCTCTCACTGATCATCCTCATCAGCGTGGTGGCCCTGTGCACACCGGTGGCAAATTATGGATTCGACATTGTTCGTGAAAACCTGGATCGCCGCGTCGTCGCGACGGCGACGGGTTTGGGCAACATGGGCGGCTTCATCGCCACGGTCATCGGCGCCCAACTCGTCGGCGTGGTTCTCGATCACTTGGGCAATGGGCCGGACTATCCCTTCCATGACTTCCGGCTTGCCGCCTGGGCCGTCTTTGGCGTGTGGTGCACTGGCATCATGGGTGTTCTCATCACCCACATCCTGCGCAGCCGGGGCGAGGAGGAAGGGCCGCACGCCCGAATCGTCCAGGTGAGTTAGTAGAGGGCTGGACTACTGAAAGGCCAAGGCGCTCAACGGCGCCTCAAGGGGCAGCCCATTGGCCACTTCAAAGACACCGAGCCCACCGCCGATGGGGACGAGAACGGCGATGCTCACCCCCACTGCGGTCCTGAGCAGCTCGCGTAATTTTCGTCGTTTCTCCACCTCAACGCACCAACCTTTATCGTTTCGTTATCTGTGCGTGTGAGCTTAAGAGCTAGGGCTGCAAGTCAAATCTTCATTGACTGCGCATCACCTGCCAGTCCCTGTGGGCTCCATGGCAGCATACTCGGCGAGAGTGGTCAGCAGGCCTATTCGGCTGGGGTCGACTCTACGTAGATCGGACCTTCCACCGGGGCGACAACACCGGCATCGAAGGCAGCGAGGACACCTTTCGCATCACCTTTCGTGATGGCACCTGCCTCGACGGCCTTCTCCAAATCAGCCTCAAGCATCTGACGGGAGCGGTATCTATCCGAAGCCACCGACAGCAGTCCGCGCGGCACTGACTCCGACGGGATCCCCAGTGCTTCCGCCAGCGAGACAATGCGATCCTTTTCAGCCGGGTCAAGCTCGGCGCCTACCGACGGATCCTGTGGGACGCCGCCGTCGACCACCTGCTCCACCGTCAATGCCCCCTCCGGCACTTGGTGCCGCTCCGTAGCCCACCAGCCCGCGCCGACGGCGGTGATGACTGCCACCACCACGAGGACCCATACGGCGATAATCTGCTTGGACTTCACGGCCACAATTTTAGACTTCTCTCACATTCGCGGCTTAATCCGCGCGGGGGCCAAAGGTGCCAAAAGAATTTCCATGCGGCGGGTGCGGCGAATCGACGCGCTCGGACAGCGCATCGATGATGGAGCGGATGGTGGACTCCGCCACGGAGCGATCCAGGCCGTTGCGGCGCGGGCCCTCAGTCTTCGGTTCAGTCGGGACAACGCGCGGCTTGTCGACGTCCAACCGCATCACCGTCCCCTCCACGCTCAGCGCAGCGGCGGGGTCGCACCCAGCAGCGCGGGCGGCGGAGAGGAAGGCGTCGAGATCAGCAAGAGTGGCATCGTTGAGGTCGAGGGACAGGTTGAGGCTCATGGTGTGCTCCTTTGTATGGCGCGGGGATAATGACTGTGCACTGTCACCTAAGGCTATCGGCTGCTCACCTGATAGAACAAGGGCTTGCTCCAAAGTCAGGGAAAGATCGGGGTGGCTCAGGGTACAGGTCAGGGGCAAAGCAATCGCCTTCTGCTAGTCATGCTCGAAGGACTCTGCCTCACCCCAGAACACCTCATCCACTATCTTCCGCGCGTGCCGGGTCACCTTGAGGTAATGCTCTAAGAATTGCTGATTACGCTCGGGCTCCCACCCGGCCGCGCCGGCCACCTGCGCCAGCTGCGGGCCCGGTGCCGGAAGCTGATCCACGCGCTTGCCGCGCACCAGCACCAGCGCATTGCGAGCATCGGTGGCTAAGAGCCAAGCCTCCCGCAATTCCTGCACTTGCTCGACAGGGATAACCTCATTGTCCTCGAGGGCATCGAGCACCCGCAGCGTAGACGGATCATGCAGCGCCGGTACCTCGTGGGCGTGCATCATCTGGAGCAGCTGAACGGTCCATTCGATATCCGTTAGCCCGCCACGCCCCAGCTTGGTGTGGGTATTGCGGTCAGCGCCGCGCGGGAGGCGTTCGTTATCAACGCGCGCCTTCATTCGGCGGATATCACGAATCGTCTTCTCACTCACGCCCTTCGGCGGATAGCGGAAAGCATCCACCATGGTGAGGAAACGTGCACCGACCTCCTCATCTCCCGCCACGAAGGCCGCGCGGAGCAAAGCCTGCATCTCCCAGGGCTCGCCCCACCGCGAGTAATAACGCTCATAAGATTCGATCGAACGCACGACCGCTCCCGAGCGACCCTCTGGCCGCAGACCCAAGTCCACGTCCAAGGGCGGATCCCCGGAAGGCTTTGCCAGACGGCGGCGCAATTTCTCAATGATGCCGATGGCCCATGGCAGAGCTTCTTCTTCGGCATTATCTCCTGTTGGCTCCGCCACCACAATGACATCGGCATCTGAACCAAAGCCCAGCTCCATGCCACCGAGCCGCCCCATGCCAATCACGGCGATGCGGGCTGGTGGTTCGGCATCCTCGTGGCTCAGCCTCCACGCCCTGACCTCGGCGCGCAGCGCGGCTTCCAACACAGCATTCCAGATGGTGGACAGTTCAAAACACACTTGTTGAACCGGCAAGAAGCCCAACAAATCAGCAGCAGCAATCCGCGCCAGCTCTGCACGGCGAAGGGATCTGGCTACCGACACTGCCTTGTCTGGATCCGCGTGGCGCTTGGTGGAATTAATCAAGGCGGAAGACACTTGCTCAGGCTTGGTTTCCAACAGCTTCGGCCCTGCCGCGCCATCCGAGAGCTGCTTGACGACGTCCGGGGCGCGAATAATGAGCTCCGATGTGAAGGGCGAGGTGCCCAGAATCTTCATGAGGCGTTGGCCGACAACGCCTTCGTCACGAAGCATGCGCAAGAACCACGTCCGGTCATAAGCTGCCTCGGAAAGCTTGCGGTAATTCAACAGGCCCATGTCTGGGTCAGCGGTATTGGAGAGCCATTCCATCAGCGTCGGCAGCAGGATGGCCTGGATGCGTGCCTTGCGCGACTGCCCCGCTGCCAGGGAGGTGAGGTGCTCGAAAGCACGGTCTGGGTGGCGATAGCCTAGGGCCGCCAACTGCAAGAGCGCGGCTTCGCGGGAGAGCTTGAGTTCATCCGCCGACATCGAGGCCACGGAATTGAGCAGCGGACGGTAGAACAAACGCGAGTGGAGCTCTGAGATAAGCACGCGCACCTTCCGCAGCTGGGTATTCATCTGGTCCGCTGCCGACTGATGCCCCTGCGGGTGAAAGCCTGAGTTGATGGCCAACCACGTGAGCGCCTTGTCGTCGTCCTTCTCAGGCAGGGTGTTGGTACGGCGGAAGCGCTCGAGCTGGAGGCGGTGCTCAAGCAAACGCAGAAACTCATAGGCCTCGATAAGCTGGGTGCCGTCTTCGCGTCCGACATACCCGGCGCGCACGAGCGCTGCCAGTGCATCGACCGTGGCGAGCGTGCGCAGCGATTCATCCGAGCGCCCATGCACCAACTGCAACAACTGGACGGCAAACTCCACGTCACGCAGGCCGCCCTCCCCCAGCTTGAGCTCTCGAAGGCGCATCTCCTCGGGGACGTTATCCAGCACGCGGCGGCGCATAGCTTGAACGTCTTCCACGAAGGACTCCCGCTGCGATGCAGTCCACACCATCGGTCCGATCTGTTCCAGATACTCCGTACCTAAGGGCAGATAACCGGTTTGCGGCCGTGCCTTCAACAGCGCTTGGAATTCCCAGGTTTCTGCCCACCGCTTGTAATAGGCCACGTGCGAATCCAACGTTCGAACCAAGGCGCCGGATTTGCCTTCTGGGCGCAGGTTGGCGTCAACCTCGAAGAAGCAGGCCGAGCCAATCCGGTTGAACTCCGACGCTAGGCGGGTAATCCGTGGCGTCGCCTCGGAGCCCACGAAGATCACGTCCACGTCGGAGATGTAGTTCAATTCGCCCGCGCCACACTTGCCCATCGCGATGACGGCCAGCTGTGCATCAAGAGGTTCATCCCCATAGACCACCCGGACCGCACCGGCGAGTGCTGCCGTCAAGGCCGCATCTGCAAGGGCTGTGGTCAGCCTGGTGACCTCCCGGAAACCTACTCGCGGCTGTGGGCGCGACTGCCCCTTGCGCGAGTGAAATGTACCTGCGAGGTCATGGGCGGCAATGCGCATCATCAACGTTCGGTAGGCCACTTTGAGTGACGCTTTGTGGTCCCCCGGTGCTGCCCGGTAGGTGCCGGGAGAGGTCAGGTCGGGGCTCGCGGTGTCAGGCTGGTCTGGTTGCTCAACGTATGTCGCAGGTTCCGCCCCGACCTCTGTGAGCAGCGTGTGCAGCATTTCGGTAGGAGTCGGCAGCGCCCGCTGCAGCTCGTGCCATGTTTCTGGGTTTGCAGCGAGATGATCACCGAATGCCGAAGAGCCGCCCAGCAGGGCGATGAGCCGCACCCGGAATGTTTCGTCCTCGCGCATCGCCGGGCCAATCTCAGGCGCTCCCTCGATGATCCTCATCAACGTGTTGAGGGCCATATCGGGATCGCCTGTTCCGGCCAGTGTCCACAACAGTTCTAAGGACTCAGGATTATCCCACCCGAGGCGGGATAGATCCTCCGCAGCAGTTGGCCGGGTCAGACCAAGAGTAGCTGGGGACGGTACTGATGCTGGACGCATACTTCTCCTAGAAATTCAGGTTGTTGCGCAATTCGAATGCGGTGATCTGCTGCTGGTATTCGTGCCACTCATCCCACTTTGAGCGCAGGAAGTTCTCAAAGACGTGTTCACCGAGAACCTCCGCCATAAACTCGGAGCGCTCAAATTCTCGGAGGGCTTGGTCCAGGCTGCTCGGCAGATCCTTGTACCCCATCGCACGGCGCTCGCGGCGGGTCAGCTGGTGGACGTCATCCTCGGCCGGCTCCCCTAGCTCATAACCTTCTCTGATTCCGCGCAAACCAGCGGCAAGGAGCACCGCGTAACCCAGGTAAGGGTTCATCGCTGAATCCAGCGAGCGGATTTCAACTCGGCGCGACATTTCCTTGGAAAGGCGGTAGGTCGGAACTCGCACCAGCGCAGAACGATTAGAGATTCCCCACGTCACTGACCCTGGAGCCTCGCTGCCAAACATCAGGCGCTTATAGGAGTTGGTCCACTGGTTGGTGATCGCCGTCATCTCCACTGCGTGTTCAAGAATGCCGGCGATAAACTGCCGTCCTGTGTTGGACAGCGAAATCTCATCATCGGGGTCATGGAAGGCGTTGGAATCTCCCTCGAAAAGGCTCAAGTGGGTATGCATGCCCGAGCCTGAGCGATCCTCGAAAGGCTTGGGCATGAATGTGGCGTGCACGCCCTGCTGGGAGGCAACCTCTTTGATGAGGTAGCGGAAGGTCATGATGTGGTCCGCCATGGACAACACGTCAGCATGGCGCAGGTCAATCTCCTGCTGGCCAGGTGAGGTTTCATGGTGGCTAAACTCCGTGGCGATACCCATGGACTCCAACGCGTACATCGACCGGCGCCGGAAGCTCGGGGCGTTATCATGCGTGGCTTGGTCAAAATAGCCGCCGTTATCGGTGGCAACAAGCCTGTTGATATCGCGCGCGTCCTCAAGGAGATAAAACTCAATCTCAGGAGAAGCCTTGCATGTGAATCCCTCATTGGCCGCCTCGGTTACCTGACGGCGCAGGATGTGGCGCGGGTCCACCAACGAAGGTTGCCCATCGGGCTGAGTAATGTCACAGAACATGCGCGCCGAGAGAAGCTCGGGTTCTTCCTTGTCAAAGGGCATGATCTGAAAGGTTGAAGGGTCCGGCATCGCGATGGTGTCGGCCTCCGAAATGCGGGAGAACCCTTCCACCGAAGAGCCGTCGAAGCCAACACCTTCCTCGAAGGCGGATTCCAACTCTGAGGGGCTCATTACCACCGATTTCAGCGCCCCCAAGATGTCAGTGAACCAGAGACGAATGAAGCGGATATCGCGTTCTTCAACTGTACGAAGGACGAATTCTTGTTGGCTGTTCATGCTTTAAACCCTACCGCCGCGCGCCGAAGCCACGGAGAGAGTTTCTTCTTTTGCCCCCCGTACCGACATTCATTAACCCAGTTGGCAAGAGTATCTCGGGGGCAAATTTTTTCGACTCCCCTGCCCCCTGTCGGCTTCACATGCTTGAATGGCCACACAACCGAACAGATGTACCCATAAAGAAGGATGAGAAACAGCCATGAACACACAACACGCAACCCTGAGTCAACGAGGAATCGAGCTCATTAGCCAAGCAGCCCGGCAAGGATGGTCACCTAAGGACCTGCTCCATGTCCTGGGTAGTTTTTGCCACCCACTCATTTATCGCGCCGCCCCTCATATTCCCGCACAGATCAGTTCCACTGCGCTGCGCAAGGAATGGTTGAGCATCACCCCGCCTGCCTCGATGACCATGTCTACTGATGACCTCATGCAGCTTATTGAAGCAATCAGCTTCCTACCGCCCCTCCGGGACGTTGATGTGCTGGCAGCACAAGGAAAGAACTCTCAGACATCCCGCGGCAGCAAGGAGGATAGAATCCGCGACAAAATCTCTCATCTTCTGCGAAAAGCAGAATCCACTCCCTACGAAGAAGAAGCCAGCGCACTCATCGCCAAAGCGCAGAGCCTGCAACAGCGGCACCGCCTCGAGGGGGCACTCACCAATTCAGCGGACACAGTGGTATCCACACGCATCCATATCAGCGCTCCCTATATCAACCACAAAACCACTCTGCTCAGCGTCATTGCGGATCGGAACGGATGCACCGCCCTCCGGCTGCACCCCAAAGGGATCGTCACCGTCATTGGCGCTGAGGAGGACGTTCGCCACGTCATTGATCTTTTCGCCTCACTCCTACGGCAGTGTGAATGGCACATGCACCACGGCGAGCACGCCAAGAGTGCGCGTCAGCATGGCAATGTGGCCTCCTTTCGCCGAAGCTTCATCCTGTCTTATGCCACCCGTATCGGTGAGTTATTGGAGGAAGCAAATTCAAAGCTGGACTCCCACGACGTAGAAGGGGCCGGTTCGGCATCAAACGGCCCCAGCACTCGGCAAGACGAAGTTACCCTGGCCCAGCAATCGCTATCAGCAGTCGAAGAACGCCGGCGCAACGCCGAAGCAGTGACTGATCGAATCTTCCCCAATGCGCGCACCGTGTCCCTGGCGGTGAGAAGCCACGCAGGAGTATCCGCCGGCGCATCAGCTGCAGAAAAGTCCCACTTGGAAGGTGATTCCTCAGGGCTTAACGGACACCGCCAGCTCACCCGCTAAGGAGGATAAATGGCAGGCACATTTGCGTTACTAGCCAGGTAACCTAGAAGGCGGTACAGAGGTTTGATTCCTCCTTTTATCAATTCGCTCCCCGACGAAGGTGTGTACATGTCCCCAAAGACGTTCCTTGAAATCGAAGCCAAGTTCGCCGTGGATGAAACCACCCCAATGCCGGATCTCACCCACCTCGATGAGGTTTCCCGTGTTGCAGAAACCCGCCACCACTCCTTGTCCGCGATTTACTACGACACCGAGGATCTCCGCCTTACCCACGCGAAGATCACGCTGCGACGTCGCACCGGCGGAAATGATGATGGCTGGCACATCAAGATTCCCGGCGCGGAAGGTCGCACTGAGATCCGCGCGGAACTCGGTGAGCCCATCGACGGCAAATACGAGGTTCCGGACGAGTTGCTCCACCAGGTCCGATCGGTAGTGCGCAACCAGCCTCTTGAGCCGATCGCACAGGTGGATAACAACCGCATCGAGTTGCTCCTCGTTGACGCAGACGAGCAGCCAGTTGCTGAGTTCTGCGATGACCATGTCACCGCGTTCTCCTTCCTGCCGGGTGGTTCCCAGAGCACGTGGCGCGAGTGGGAAGTAGAGCTCGCCGGGGACCTGCCAGGAAGCAAAGCAGGCAGCAAACTGCTGCGGCACGCCACTTCCCTATTGATCGGTTCTGGAGCTCGGGTTTCCTCCTCGCCGTCCAAGCTGAAGTCTGCATTGGGAGACTCCATCAACAACGTCGAGCTGCCTCCGGCCCTCGCTGCGTCCACTGTGGAGCCGGGCTCCCCTGCGGCGGCAGTCGTGGAGGCGTTGAAGGCTAATCGGGACAAGCTCGTCGAGTTCGATCCGCGGGTTCGACGGGATGAGTGGGATTCGGTGCACCAAATGCGTGTGGCTACCCGTGAATTGCGCAGCCACTTGCAGACCTTCCACGGCATTGTGGTGGGCCCTGAGATCGAGCGCATTGAGTCAGATCTCAAGGAGCTTGCGGCCATGCTAGGCGTTGCTCGTGATGCCGAGGTTGTGGAAGAACGCTGGCAGAATCTTCTCGCTTCCGAGGACTCCGATGTTCTCGATGAAGCTACCCGCGAGCACCTTGCTCATGACATGGGCCGCGCCTACCGCCGCGCTCATCGCCGAGTCATCGCCGCGCTCGATTCGGACCAATACCTGGCTCTGCTCGATGCACTGGACGCCTTCCTCTCCAACCCGCCGGTTGCTGGGGAGGACACCTCCGCTGACTCAGACAGCTTATCCGCAGATAGCGGACCGGTAGACGCTGAAAGCGCCGAGTCGGCATCCATTGATTCCGCTGAGGACCAAAAAGCAGCACAAGACTACGCGCCGAAGCACGCCAAGTCTGATAAGGAAGCCGAGCCCCACGATCTCGACACGGTCATGGCCCTGCACCTCAAGCAGGCTTATGACAAGCTGGTCAAGCGCCACAAGAAGGCCGTCTCCAACTGGGATAACACCGAGCTGACGCTGCATGAGCGTGAGGAGTACTTCCACGATATGCGCAAGGCAGCGAAGAAGCTGCGCTATGCCGCGGAAGCTGCTGGGTCCGCTACCACGCTGAAGACGAAGAACCTCTACAAGGCCTGCAAGCAGATGCAATCTGTCTTGGGAGACTTCCAGGATTCGGTAACCTCCCGCGATAAGCTGCTCGAGTTGGCTGAAAGCGCACGCCGTCGTGGTGAGGACACCTTCGGCTATGGCCTCCTCTACCAGCGTGAGCGCGTCATCGGATTGGAAGCACTCAACGCCTACTCGGATAGTTTCAAGGCCATTAAGTCTGCGTTCAAGCCGCTGCGCAAGAAACTCCGCTAGCCGGCTGGCTTTCCTCCGCTAGTCTTCCTCTGCTGCGAGGCAAAGATTAGAAGCGGCCCACACCTTCACTCCCGTGCGGTGGTGTGGGCCGCTTTTGTTGAGCGGACTTCTTAAGTGCGTTTCTTAATCAGCCGTGTGGTTCTCGGCGGTGTGGCGTTTTAGTAATCGTCCTCGACGGCATCCTCAGCATCAGCCGCAGCGGTGCGTGCTTGCGCGATTTCGATGGCGCGCTCAGCCTCCTCGCGGGAATCATAAGGTCCCATGCGGTTCTCCCAACCGGACACCTTGCCCTGGGATACCTCACCGGTGGACGGGTCATAGAACCACTTGTTATCGGCCTCAGCCATAATTTTCTCCATTCTCTCAAGCTCTCACTCAGTGCATCCCACACTACAGACCGCCCGTAGACCAAGCCCGTTAGAATAGATAGGTCACTTAGTCCTGCTGCTACTTCTTTGGCAGGATATCGCCACCAGCAAAGGAGAACCTTCCCGATGCCCCTGTGGACTGTCCCTTCGACCTCGGCCGTCGACCGCGCTCGCGCCGCACACCGCGAGAACGTGGGCGCTGAATCAGCACATGTCGCCAGCGCCCCCGCCACTTGGGCACTCATCGGCGAGCACATCGACCACTACGGCGGCATCGCCATCATGGGGCTTGCCAATATCCGCGCGGCAGCAGCTGTCAGCCCCCGCAGCGACGGACTCGTCAAGGTTCACCTCGAGCACACCAACGGCGAGACCGTTGAAGACGAGATCTCCCTCGAACAGGTTTCTGCCCTCGCCGCACAACAGCAGCCCAGCGTGGATTCTGAAGGCCAGCCCATCGAGCCCCCTGCACCCGAAGGCGCAATCGCCGCGCGCCTCGGCGGCATCATCTACACCATGATCAACCGCCAACTCCTTACCCGCGAAACAGCTGGTGCCGATATCACCGTGGTCAACGACATCCCCGACTCAACTGGACTCGGCGCTGCCGCAGCCATCGACATCGCCACCGCTTTGGCGTTGCTCGGCACCGCGGATGATCTGCATGACGCCCCGCTGCGCGCCCGTATCGCAGAGGTCTGTTCCCAAGCCGTGCGCACCTTCGCACGGTTCCCCGCGCTGCGCGCTCGCCACTCCGCTGCCCTGCGCGGCGCAGGTGAGTCCATCACCATCATCGACTACGCCGACGGCTCCGTGACCCAAGCGCCCCACATGATCAACAAGGACATTGCAGCTTTCGCCTTGGCCGTGCCAGGGGACGCGGATTCCGCTGAGGCCGTGACAGAGATTCGCGCCCGCGAGCGATTCATCGACGCCGCCTGCCGCGCCTTCGGCACGCCGTCGCTGCGCTTGTTGCCGGATGCGCCCCAGCGCGTCCTTGAGTGGCTGGCCGCGGTCCACAAGGTGCACGGCACCGAGAACCAGCCGACCATCGCCCAAGCCACGGCATGGCTGACCTTCTACTCGGAGGAAACTGAGCGCGCCGAAGGCATTGCTCGTGCTTTGCGCTCCCGCCGCGGCACCGAGCTTTTCCCGCTGCTTACGCAGTCGCAGTCTGCCCTGGCCACCGTCTATGGTTTCAACTCTGCGGAGAAGCTCGCGCAGCTGGCCACCGCCCGCGGTGCCGTCGCCTCACGTTCTGCCCACGCCGGCACATCCTCCGCGGTCATCGCCTACGTGCCGAGCGCTAAGGCCACCAACTTCGCGGCCGACTTAGCCGAGGACGGCCTGCTGGTCATCCCGCTTTCTGCCGGAAGCCCTGCCATCACCGAGGACTAATCAGCCGGCCACGCAAAGAGCACATCGCGCTCCGCAACGTCGGCCTTCACCAAGGACACCATCGTTTCCTTGCCGGTCTCTGGGTGGCCTACGGCCTGCCCAATCACCGGTGGGTCCAGCACGAAGAGCCGTGCTTTCTCGCGCTTGATCCCACCATCAACCACGACGGCTTCGAAGTTGGTGCCAACCCACGGCGCCAAGACCGTCGCCTCCGTGAGGTTCAAGCACGCCTTATCCACCTGGGAGGCCAACTGCGATGTCGAGCGCATCCTGGACATGACATCCCCGGCGCGCTCGCGCACCCACTGCGGTACCTCATAGCCACCGCTCAGCGCCAAGCACACCTCCGTGGCGAAGCGGTCGACAAGCCTCCGCAGCGGGGCGGTCACGTGGGCATAGTAGCCGCCGATTCCCGCATGCACGTCCGCCTGGCCATCCTCCAGCCACACGTAGTCCGCGCCGCGCAAAAGCCGCTGGGCCTCACGCATCACCGCCATGCCGCGCGGTGAATCCGCATCCACGGAATGCAGGAATTCAGAAATACTGCGCTCCCCCAGATCGAAGCCTAGGGCCTCCGCTTCCGAGCGAAAAGTTGCCTCGGCCTCCGGGGTGGCCGCAGAGAGAGTGCGCAGGAAACCAACTCCGTGCTCTTCCATCAACCGCCCCGCACACATTCCGGTGAGCAAGGAAATCTCCGAGTTATAGTCCATCACCTCATGGCGCGGCTCCATCACCAGCTCGTAGTGCCCCTTTTGCCCATCGCTGCTTTCTGATACGCGCTGCGAAGGAAGGCGCAGGTTGATTGCCTCGCGGCGCAGCGAGGAGGCCTGGCGTAGCTTTCCTACCTCCGGCAGCAAGGCGATGGAGGAATGCAGCGCTACATTCTCCAAGTCCTCATGGGCCTGGTCATAGTCCAGCCGCGCGCGGCTGCGCACGAGTGCGCGCTCCACCGAAAAGTCCTCCACCTCACCCGAAGTGTCGAGGTCGAAGGTCCAGAGGACGGCGGGCCGGTCGACGTCGGCAAGCAGCGAAGCCCTGTCCTCAGACAGCTCCGCCGGGTGCAGCCGCGCCGGCTCATCCGGCAGGTAGATGGTCTGGCCGCGCTTGAGGGATTCCTGCTCCAGCGCGGAGCCCGGTTCGATGAACGCAGCGACATCGGCGATGGCATAAAGCACGCGGTAGCCACCCTCGCGTGCTTCGATGAAGATGGCCTGGTCCAGGTCCTTGGAGCCGGCCGGGTCAATGGTCACCAGCGGGATCTCCCGGGCGTCGCGGCGCTGCTCGGCATAGCGGTCCTGCGCGGACGCGGCCTGTGCGGTGACTTCCTCCGGAAAGTCGGTCGGAACGGAAAACTCCTCAGCGATGGGCCGAAAGTCCAAGGGCGCGGCATACAGTTTCATGCCGCCCCATTGTTCCAAAAAATAAAAGTGTAGGGCGCGAATGAGCCAACCTATAAGCCGGATTCTGTGCCGCGCACGTGGCGCGGTGGCAAACATCCATCCAGGCCAACCGTTGCCAGTTGGCTCAAGCAGCTACCTTCAGGCTTCGGCGAGCAACCTACTAACGCCTGATCGGGCCCGCTAGCGTGGCGGGCCGTGATGCCTTGCTCCCAGTGGGGTTTACCCAGCCACCACCATCACTGACGGTGCTGGTGCGCTCTTACCGCACCCTTTCACCCTTACCGCGTGCCCAACGCCGCGCCGAAACGCGGTAGAGGCACGCGGCGGTCTACTTTCTGTTGCACTTTCCCGCGGGTCACCCCGGGTTGCTGTTAGCAACCACCGTGCTCTGTGGAGTCCGGACTTTCCTCGGCCCGCGCCTAGTCCCATAACGGAACCGGTTCGACGGAACGCGTTTGCCCGGTCGGCTCATTCGCGCCTATTAGTTTATCGCAGCGCGCCCAGATGCCCCACATCGTTGAAACGGTGCAGGGTGCTGCCGCCGTCGAAGAATTCGACCTCACTTAAAGAAGCCAGCTCTAGGAAGAGGTGGTTCGGGGTCTGCGGTCCGGAATCGAGCGCCTGGCGCACGAAGGACTTGATGGGGTTAACGTGGGAGACCACGAGAACGGTCTGCCCCGCGTAGCGCTGCTGCAGCTCGCGGCGCGCAGCACTGACGCGGCGATGCACGGCGCGCAGGGACTCGCCACCTGGGCAGGCCACGGATGTATCCTTCAGCCAGCGCGCGTGGAGCTCGGGGTCGGCGGCGTCGGCTTCAGCAAAGGTCTTGCCTTCCCATCGCCCAAAGTCCACCTCAATGAGGTCCTCGACGGTCTCCACACGCAGCTCCCGGCCCTTAACCACGGCCGCGGCTGTTTGCTGGCAGCGGCGCAGTGGCGAGCACACCACGGCATCGATGTGGGTATCCACCAGGGCTTGGGCGGCGGCGAGCGCTTGCTTCTTGCCCAGGTCGGTGAGCTCGGGGTTTGCGCGCCCGGAGTATTGCTTGGCGGCAGACATCGCCGTCTGCCCGTGGCGCAGCAGGATGAAGCGGGTGGCTGGGCCACACTCGGAGCGCCAATCGGCCGCGGTTGAGGACGCCGTGCTTGGCGACGTCTCCCCTGCCTCCCCACTGCCCGCCGCATCGTCCGCAGCGTCGACAGCAGGTCCGGTTTCAGCGGCGTCGCCGGCCCCCATATCGAGGATGCCCACGGGCTCGCCCTTCGCGGCGGCATCCATGGCGACGTTAGAGAGCTCATCGGCTACCGAGTTCTTGGCGCGCGGTACCCACTCGAGGCTGAAGCGCGGAATCTGGTTGAGCAGGCGGCGTGCCTCGATGGCGAGCTTTTGCATGTCCGGGTGCTTAATCTTCCAGCGCCCGTTCATTTGCTCCACCACGAGCTTGGAG
>DXEO01000122.1 GCA_019114925.1 Candidatus Corynebacterium faecipullorum
GAGAAGGCCGTATCCGCCAGCTCGCAGGACCCGGTGGACCGCCGCAACCAGGAGATCCGTTCAACGTTGCTCAAGCGCCGCCGCCGCTTCGAGCGTTTGCGCGCCGCGCTTTCCGACGAAACCACCACGTCCTTCTTCCTCGTTCTCACCGCGGATCGCACTCCGGTGCTGGAAACCGCCGAGTTCTTCGCGGATCTGAACTCCCATGGCGTGCACTGCGGCGGGCTACTGGTCAACCGTCGCACTCCGTAGAGTAGGGAAGAGTTTCTTCAGCAGCGCCGCGCCTCGGAGGACGCGGCCCTCGCGCTGCTCGCTGAGAAGCTGCCGGGCCAGCCGGTGCACGCCATTCCTTGGCTGCCGTTCGAGGTATCCACCCCCGAGGCGCTCGCCGCCCTGACCGCCGAGCTTCCCTTCGGCAGCTAATTGGCCTCGACCACGTTACTGTCCTCGGCGCTGCGGGCCACGACGAAGTCTTTGAAGTGCTCGACCGGAGGGGCATCATCGCCTTCGCGCCACACCAACCCCAGCTCGCGGTAGGCCTCAGGTTCTAAGGGGATGAGGTTGCGGGCTTTGAGGTACGGGTCATCAAGCGGCAGCAACGCCGATCCCAATCCGGCGGCCACGAGGCCGGCCACGGTGGTCAGCTCCATGGATTCGAAGACGAGGCGCGGGCCAAAACCGGCCTCGCTCGCTAGGGAATCCAGAAGCATGCGTGTTCCATAGCCCGGCAACATGCCGATGAAGGGCTCATCGCGGAAGTCTTCCATGCGCACACTGTTTCTTCCGGCAGCCCAATGCCCTTCCGGCACCGCGAGGCCGAGCCTTTGCAGCTTAAGCTGATGCCAGCCCAGCGGGCTTGGGCTTATCGGTCGGGGACCGACGAGCGCCAGGTCGGATTCGCCGGCCGCTACTCTGTCCACGAGCTCGCGGGCCGCTCCCTGGTGCAGGCGAATATCCACGTGGGGATGCCTGGCGCGATAAGCCTTGAGCAGCTCCGGGACCATCCACGTGCCTAGGGAATGCATGAAATCAAGGCGCACGGTGCCGCGCTCCGGATCCATGAGGCGGGAGACGGCATCGCGCGCGGCGGCTTCTGACAGGAGCATCCGCCGCGCATGGTCCACAAAGGCCCGGCCGCGGGCATTGAGCCGCAGGCGCCGGCCGCTGCGCTCAAAAAGGCTGGCCCCCACGGCCGCTTCGATGCGCTGCACGCGGCGGGTCAACGCGGATTGGGAGAGCCCGAGGGCGTCGGCAGCCGCGCCGACGAGGCCATGGTCGGCCACGGCGACGACGCCACGGACATCCTCCAGATTCATGCACACCTCGCATGCTTTGTGTAACTTTCAGACATTTTACACATAATCCGCGCTAGGCCATGCTTAATGCATGACCAGAACGCGGCGCGCCACCATTGCCATGCTCTTCGTGGGCCTGGCAATTTTTTCTTGCCTCTACCCCACCCAAGCCATGCTGCCCACCCTGGTAGAGGACATGGGCATGTCCCCCACGGAGGCCGCCATGACCATCTCCGCGGCCACCGGCGCGCTGGCCTTTTGTGTCATCCCCGTGTCCATCATCTCCGAGCGCATCGGCCGCGGAAAACTGCTGCTCGTATCCACCATCGCGGCCACGCTCATCGGCATGCTCGTTCCGCTGGCCCCCAACCCAGAGATCCTCATCGCCACCCGCGCGCTCCAGGGGGCCGTCATCGCTGGCGCACCCGCTACCGCCATGGCCTGGATCTCAGAGGAACTGGAAAGCTCTTACGTTGCCCGTGCCATGGGCTTGTATATCGCCGGCACCACCATCGGCGGGCTGACTGGCCGCCTCATTCCCACCGGGCTGCTCGAGCTCACATCCTGGCGCTGGGCGCTGGCGGGCTCTAGCCTGGTCACGCTAATTTTGGCCCTCATCGCGGCAATCTTGTTGCCCTACCAGCAGAATTTCACCCCCAAGGAAATCCACTTCCGCTCGGAGCTGCGCGCCATCTTCCGCCATGCCCGGGATACCCGCCTCATCCCCTTATTCATCGTGGCCTTCGTGGCCATGGGCACCTTCGTCTCCCTCTATAACTTCCTGGCTTTTCGACTCATCGACCACTTCCATCTCTCGCCGGGCTTGGCCGGCTTGGTCTTCCTGTTCTACCTCACCGGAACCTGGTCCTCGGCGCGCGCTGGCCGGCTGGTCACCCAAGTGGGCCACGCCAACACGCTGCTGCTCTCCTGCGCGCTCTTTGCCGTGGGCATCGCGCTCTGCATGGGCTCGTTGATCCCCACCCTGCTGGGCATCGTGCTCTTCACCATCGGTTTCTTCGCTGCGCACTCCACCGCCTCGGGCTGGGTAGGGCACATCGCTACCCATGACCGTGCGGAGGCCTCCAGCCTCTATGTCTTCTTCTATTACCTCGGCAGCTCCATCCTGGGCGCGCTGGCCGGCGTGCTCTTTGATTCCCTGTCGTGGACCGGCTTCATCGCCGTCTACGCTGCCCTCGCCCTGGCTATCGCGGCGCTGAGTTGGGTGGTGAGAAAAACCGGATAAAATCGTGTTTTATGGATAAGTGGTCACCGCGCACATGGCACAGGAAAGCATCCCGCCCGGTCAGCCTGTGGATGATTGTTTTTCTCCTCGCGGGCGCAATCCATACCTTTATCCCAAACTACCGGTGGGTCCTCATCCACCTTTTCACGCTCGGCATCCTCAGCAACAGCATCGTGGTGTGGTCCCAGCACCTCACCGAGAAGTTCGTGCAGCTCAAGCTTCCGGTCTCAGCCCGCCCCCGGCAGCTCGCGCGAATCTATCTGCTGAACACAGGCGTTATCTTCGCACTCGTGGGTCAGCTCCTTATCGAATTCTGGGATCTGCACTGGGTACTCACGCAGATCGGCGCCGCACTCGTTGCGGCTGCCGTGTCCTGGCACGGGATGGCCCTCTTTATGTTGTGGCGCCGCGCGGATTCCAAACGATTCCGCCCTGTCGTTGCTGCTTATGTGGCCTCGGCCTTCTTCCTTGCCGTGGGCGCTTGTCTTGGCGCTTTTCTCGCAACACACCCCTCCCATCCGCGCCTACTCATCGCGCACGTAGCCGCGAATATTGGTGGCTTCGTGGGTCTGGCGGCAGCCGGCTCACTCACCATCTTGTTCCCGTCCATCTGGCGCACCAAAGGAATCAATCCGCGCATGAGCTTAAGCTTTACCCTGCTGGGCCTGGGCGTCATCGCCACTGTGGTGGGCAGCATCTGGAATGTTCCGCAGGTAGGCCTCATCCTCTACTGTCTGGGCTGGGCGCTCAGCCTGCAGGGCTGGCTAGTCAACGTCCTCACCGTGGTGGGAGATCCGCGTGGGCGCATTAGCTTCCCGGCACTTTCCGTGCTTTTTTCCTCTTTCTGGCTGCTCGCCGGTCTGATCTATTACACCACTCAGCACTTCTTCTCCAGCGAACCAAAGATTCCCATGCTCGCGCTCGTCGTGGGGTTTGGCGCCCAACTGCTCATCGGCGTCATGGGCTATATGCTGCCGACCACGATGGGCGGCGGCCCCTCAGCGGTGCGGGCTGGCCTAGGCGAGTATAACCGCTGGGGCCTAGGGCGCTCCGTATTCATTAACGGCGGACTCGCCCTGTGGCTAGCCACCGATAGCTCCCTCACCATGGTTGCCGCCTCGCTGCTCTGCCTTGGTTCCATGGCTGTCTTCCCCATCCTCACCGCCCGCGCGGTCAAGGCCCAGAAAGCCGTACTCCTCAAGAAGGCCGAAGGCCCGGCACCCACAACCACCACGGACTGGGACCAGGCTTGGGTGGCCCTTGCGGTGCTCATCATCCTCAGCGGAATCAGCCTCATCCTGTAGATCCCCAGACCTCGATCCCGCAACCTCCTGGTGAGCGGGGGCGTCGGCGAGAGCTTGGCGACGTCCCACCTGCAGGTTGCGGGTTTCAGGTCTGGGGCCTTGCAAACAGCAAGGCAGAGAGAAGCTAGGGCTCGAGGGGTGGCACTCCCGGCGCGCCATCGGACATCCACTCGCGGACGGCGTGGGTAGCACGCACATCGCCGGCGTTATAGCGCAGAATCTGCGCACGCGCGTCCGTGTCACCCGCAAGGGCGGCGCGGCGGGCATTGACGGATTCCTCACCATCAAACTCTTCCGGCCATTCAAAGCCCGCGACGGGGGCCACGGTCTTCAGACCCAGACCTGCAGTACCGGCGAAACTACGCTTGACGTGGACAAACATATCCACCCATTCTTCTGAGGAGATGAACTCTTCCACCTCCTGCAGGTTGGGTATAGAAAAACGTTGGGCGGATCTGCGCATCCAATGGTTCTCACCGTGGGCGGAGTAGCAGTAGGCTGCGAAGGTCTTTCCTGCCTCATGTGCCTCAGCACGCACCCTCATGAGCCACTCCCAGAACTCGGCGAAATTTTCCGCCTCCGCGCGCCCACCGAGCGGCTCCCATGTAACGAATGAATGGTACTCACCGCCCAGGAGCGCACCCCAGAGGTAAGCGCCTTGATCCAGGTACGCCTCCATATCAACGTCGACTTCCACATCCGCTCGGGGAACACTGACCCGGTCGCGGCGCAACAGTGGGATCTCTTCGCGCCAGGCAGCGGCGAGGGCGGAAGGGGCGCCGAGGGAGGCGTCGATAAGCCCTTGCACCGTCGTGATGCCACGCTCGCGGTAGGGGTTAGCGCGGTCGCCCGGTAGGAAGAGAGAGATATCATCACCGGCTTCGAGCTCCTCCCGGCACAAGGGCCAAAAGCGGCAGGAAGCGCACTCCTTGACTCGGCGCGGCCCAGAGGGAAGCGGCTGTGCAAGCGCATCATCGATGGCGAAACGCGAGGTATCCGTAACAAAAGCCTGGCTGCGGTCCTGGCCAATCGCCGCGCCCCTGCCAGAGTTCAAGCCCACTTCCTCCAACCCCCGCGCGGCCAAGCCCAAACGGTAGCCGTCAACGGCATGGTGGCGGATCTTGTATTTTGCCGGGAGTGGCTCACTCAACCCCAAGCGATGGGTGGGAACAACCAGCGTGCGTGATCCCTCGTGTGGGCGGGCCACGCGGTGATCGGAGACGATGACAGGACTGTATTTCTCCCCATAGCGCACTAGGAGCTCAACGCGCACCATCCATTCAGAGGTCGAAAAGACCGCGTTGGTGATGTGCGTATAGCCGCGAACAAGTGCTTCCAGCGTGGCAAGCGCCCGCTCGAAATCATCCCCCTCTAGGTCAATCCGGCGGAAACGGCCCGGCCCCTTTTTGGGAAGGCGGCTAAGTGCAGCATCGATGGCCGCGGCGTGGCGCTCCGCGCGGGCTTGGCTCACCGCAGTGCGTGGGATCTCAGGATGCGCGCGGCGCTGCACTAAGCGATAACGGCAGCCCACAAGATCCGTGGCAACGAGCACATCCTTCACAGCAGGTGAGCTTAGTAGACCAACTTGCTAGAGTTGTAGCGAGACCCTAAAGATAGATAAATAAAAGGACGTTTCAATGGGCATCATGAAGAAGATCCGCAAGGCCCGCCGCGAGGCCCGCGCTGAGATCAAAGCCGCCAAGACCCGCGCGAAGGCAGAGGTCAAGGCTGCGGATAAGGCCAAGCACCGCCAGCAAAAGCTGTTGGCTAGGCAAGAGAAGGCGCTTATTAAATCTGAGGAAAAGGGCCTGAAGAATCGCCGCAAGCACGAGTACAAAATGGCCAAAAAGGAACTCGAACGCATTAGGCAGGGCCGTTTTAATAAGAACAATGTCAAGCGTTATGCCGGTGCCCTGCGCACCGCAGCACCGCTTCTTTTGCCTCTGATTTACCGCGGCATCACCGCCGCCCAGCGCGAGGTGGAGAAGAAGCGCGCGCAGAAGGCCGGCGTCAGCGCTGAACAGCTAGCGTCCTTCTCCGGCCACGGCGCACCGCTAAAGGCGCGCACCGCCGGCATCCGCAACTCCCTGAAGGACGCCCAGCTGCCCGCCGGCTTTAAGCGCGACGTCAAGGAGCGGCTCAGCGAACTTGATTCCGCAATCGACAATGCCGAATACATGACTGAGCAGCAGCGCCAGCGCGCACACCGCTCCATCTCCGGCGAGATTGATTCCCTCAACGATGAGATCCAATCCAAGCTGGGCGCATAACCCTTCACACCACAGCTTCCAGCCTTCGAGCCCTACATTCCCCGCCTCCTAACAAGGGCGGGAAAGCGGATCGGAGGCTTTTTCTTTCGGGTTTAAAATCAGCCTTTGTTACCGGCCAGAATACTGCTTCTCCTAGCGCCCATTAACTGTGTCGCAGACGTGATTTTTGCTCTATAGTCAATAGCAAGAGAAGGTTCTTTTAATGACTTTCTCTTTAATCCGTTAAGTTACTTAAAGTTTAGGCTTACACACTTGTGGTGAACAATGAAGGGAGCCCAGGCACAGCGCGATCAGATTACAGATCGAATGGAGAATCATGGCCCGCCGCGAAATCACTCAGTTTTTGACGATATCGATAACAAGCCCCTCAGCGAGGAAGAACTGATCGTCATCCGCTTTAGCGTTGACGGTAAGGATTATCTCCTCGACGTGTCCCAGGACAATGCCGACAAGTTCCACGCGGCACTGGAACCCTTTGTGAAAGCTGCCCGCCACCCCGTCAAAAAGGACACCCGTCGCTATAAGCCGGCCGATGTCCGCGTATGGGCCGCCAAGCACGGCTACCAGGTAGCTGAGCGCGGCAAGATTCCCAACGATGTCATCTTGGCGTACCGCAACGCCAACAATCTCTAAAGAACGCCCTGTTCGCGGGCAGCAGCCACGGCGGAAGTGCGGGAGCGCACGCCCAATTTATCGTAGATGTGGACTAGGTGGGACTTCACCGTCGCCTCTGAAAGCATCAGTTCCACACCGATCTCACGGTTGGAGGAACCGGCCGCCACCAGCTTCAATACTTCAAGCTCGCGCGGGGTAAGGGAGGTGCGCGGGGTACGCACGCGGGTCATCAGTTTATCGGCCACCACGGGCGAGAGCGCCGAATCTCCTTCGGCCGCCGAGCGCACCGCCGTGAGCAGCTCCACCGGTGGTGCATCCTTCAGCAGGTAGCCCACCGCACCGGCCTCAATCGCTCCCAGAATATCCGCGTCGGTGTCATAGTTGGTCACCACGAGCACCTTGGGGGGATTCTCCATGGAGTAGCGGATAGCCGCGGTTGCCTCCGCGCCGCCCATGACGCGCGTTCCTTCGATGCCCGCACCAAAACGCAGGTCCATGAGGAGGACGTCGATGCCGCCCGCCTGTGCCGCGGACACGGCAGCTTCAGCCGTAGCTACCTCGCCCACTACCTCGATATCCTCTGCCCCCTCGAGCACCGAGCGTAGACCTAGGCGTACGATCTCGTGGTCGTCGGCAAGCAAGACCCTAATCACGGGCTTCCTCCTCATTGGTACAGTGTGGACAATTTCCTAATCTACATCGTTATCTAAGGGCACACTAACTGAGACCGCCGTGCCGCTGCCTGGCGTGGATTCAATCACGACTTCTCCGCCGAGCTCCTCCGCACGCCTGCGCATCGCCGATAGACCAATATGGCCCAAGCCCGCCGGCTTATTCTCCACCGCCGCGACATCAAAGCCCTGGCCGTTATCCACCACGTCCACGCGCACCTCATCCGGCGCATAGGTCACGGTGACCCGCGCCTTGCTGGCGTGGGCATGCTTGACGACGTTTCCCATCGCCCCCTGCGCAATCCGCAGCAACGCCGCTTCCACCTTCATGGGCAGCTGCTGCGTATCTCCCTCAACGTCCACAGACACGTCGACCCCACCGGTTGCCGCGAAGTTATCCGCCATCCGCGTCATGGCAGCTCCCAGGGAAGTTTCCGATAGTGCCGCCGGCTGAAGTGCCGCAATCATGGCGCGCGCTTCATGGAGATTATCCGCTGCGGTGCGCCGCGCGAGCTCAATGCGCTCTTGTGCTTTGGGAATATCCTCTTGGTCGAGGTCGCGGTCAGCGGCATGCAGCAGCATCTGGATGGAAGACAGGCCCTGCGCCAGGGTGTCGTGGATTTCGTGGGCGATGCGCTGGCGCTCAGCCGTCATGCCGGCCGTGCGCTCAGACTCCACAAGTTGCGAGCGGGTTTTTACCAATTCTTGGTTCATGCGGCTCAGCGCGCGGAAGGCGTAGGTAATCGCGATTGTCACCAGGGCCGATACCGCGGGGCCCATGATGCCGCCGAAGGACAGCCCACCCGGTATCTGCACCAGCACGGTCATCACCGTGGCCGCGATAACGCAGATGACGCCGGGGATCATTTCCAGCACATAGAGGTACACAAAGTACAGGGAAAACACCAGGTAGATAGCCGCGGGCGCCACCGCCAAGTCAGCGAGCCACAACACCGTGAGGATGACCATCCAGCCATATCGGGCGACGCGTGGAAGGGCCTCTAAGTAGGCCGATCCCCCGAAGTAGACCACGGCGAAGGAAACCAAAAGCAGCAGGTTGAGCACGCCCTGCCACAGCGGTAGGCGCACTGTGGTAAAAATCGCCACCACCAGCAGCGTCGCTGTCAGGACGTGAATACCATTGCGCAGGGCATCCGATTCAACTGAGCGCTGGTCTAGTGTGGACGTCATGCGCCACAGCCTACTTCCCTCTCTCGCCGCCTGTCTGATCGGTATCGGCTTAGCCACCGTGGGGTGCTCGGAGGCCCAGGACCCCACCAACAGCACCCAAGCCACCAGCCCCGCACCAGAACAGGAAGCAGGCGATGGCTTGCCCGCGGACGCTACCGCCGAGGTTAGCGACTGGGAAGACTGCCCTTATCTGGATACCCAGTGGGTCGCCGATACGAATGGGCAAAGGATGACACGGTGGGGCGTCGACAAGCGCTTTAGCACCCCCGCCTGCGTGTTCTGGTCCTATCCCGAGGACCCACAAGCCACCGTCCTGGTTCGGCAGATGCCCAGCGTCGAAGAGGCCCGTGCTGTCGTGGATTGGGCTGCGCCAGTGGAAGACACGGAGCTTGCCGAATTCGATGGCTGGTCAGGCGGGCGCGGCGTCTTCGAGGATCACACGGTCTTTGCCGTGCAGAAGGAGAATCATGCCGTGGTGGTGTGGTCGAATCAGCTGCAAACCCTCAAGCCTCAGCTCATAGCGCAGGAAGCGATCAAGCGTTTAGGCCTATAAGGCCTAAACGCTTAAACGCCGAAACACTTAAATGACTAAGCGGAAAGAGGGCTAAACAGTGACTATGGTCTAAACGGCGACGTCGTTATAGGGCATCTGCGCTGCTACCCAGGGGAAAATAACCTCCATGAGCAGGAAGAAAACACCTACGGCGAGCACCAGCGCTAACACCGCCTTCACTGCGGTGGGACCAGGTAACAGATTCCAGAGTGCGCGATACATTAGTTCTCCTCCAAGACTGCGGGGCGGTCATTGTCATCTGAACCGGGGGTTTTAGCCTCTCGGTCAGTTTCCATGGCGTGAATGATCATGCGCTCTGCATTGGAAAACTGCGGATGGCATGTGGTGAGGGTGAGCAGGGATTCGCTGGGCTCAACCCCCTCCGCACCGGGGATGGGCTGGAGCACGCTCACATCGCCCGGCAGCGTGATATGGCGGCCCTGCACCTGCTGGTATTCCGGCTTGGCTTGCTGCTCCAGGCTGAAGCACTCACCCGGGGCGCCATCAATGGGCAGCACGCGATAGGTGATCCATTCCGTTGCGGTTTCGATGACGATGGCATCACAAGTCTGCAGATTTCCCAGATCATTAAACGGAGCGCCCTTGCCCACGCGGTGCCCAGCCACGGCAAAGTTTCCCGGCTCACCGGGCATCTGCGTATCCGTGTAGCGCCCCGGTCCGCGCAACAGATCATCCTCGTTGGTACCTTCCAAGACCGCGAATGCGAAATCCGATCCGAAGGCCGGGATGTAGAGGCGCGCGAAGGCTTCACCAAGTTTCGGGGCGTGGCCCCCTTCACGCGGGTTGTGCCATTCTTCCTGCAGCGTCTTATTAGCTTGGTCCTGCATCTGGCCAGACTTAATATTGGTCCAATAGGACTCATAGAACGCAAAAAGCAGCAGCAGCACGCCGGCCGTCAGCATGAGCTCACCGATGACGGTACCTACGGTCGGTCGCGTGCGCGCAGTGGGGTAAGGCATACCAGCATCTTAGTCTACCTGTAACGTATAAGTGCCCCACCACCCAGCAGAAAGAGGAGTAGGCGATGATCAGCATCTTCATGTACCCGGTCTCCGGAATCATGAAACTTTGGCACCTACTATTTGCTTCTTTCCTGGACGGTTCGATGGCATGGATTCTCACCATCGTCTTCCTGGTACTCACGGTCCGCGGAATCATCGCTCCGCTCAATTGGCTCTCGGTGAAACAAGGCCGCATTGGCGCTCTCATACGCCCAGAGATGACTAAGCTCGACGAACAGCTCAACCAGGCTGATTCGGTCGATGAGGCCGTTACTATCCTGACCCAGCAGCGTGAGCTCAATAAACGCTTTCAGCACAACCCGGCGGTCGGTTGCTTTCCCATCTTCCTCATCACCCCAGCCTTCATTGGACTCTACCAAGTGGTGCTTAGGGTTTCCGGTTCCACGAATGAACCAGTAGGAATGCTCACGCTTGACGATGTCTCCTCATTCCGCAACTCCACAGTTTTTGGGGTCCCACTCACCGATTTCGCTCGCGAACATCATGACTTGATCCTGCCGATGCTTCTGACGGCGCTCGTGTTTACATCCCTCAACACCCTGATCACGCTCTACCGCAGCTACCTCACCACGCGTTTCGATCAGAAAATGCCGCGCCGCCTGCTATGGTTCATGGCACTCATGGTGATTCTGATCCCTTGGATGTTGTGGTCAGTGGCCTGGAACGGCCCCATCCCCGTGACAATCATTTTCTACTGGGGCTGTACCTATCTCTTCACCCTGCTACAGACCTTGGTGTATGAATTCATCCTGCGCCGCCGTTATCCCCTACCGGAAGCTGTCCACGAACTACGGCGCGAGAGCATTCGACGTTGGCGGGATAAGGAAGAGAAAAAAGATAAGAAGGCCGCTAAACGGCGCCTCAAGGAAGACCCCAACCACAAGGAAGAAGTGGCTGCTGCCCGCAAACGCCACTCAGCGATTGTGGCGGAGGCACGAAAGATTCTTAAATCGAATAATCGGCCGGAGGCGCCGACAGAAGCTGAATAGCCAACTGCTTCGCGGTGACAAGCGGAGCGACGTCGCGGGTCAGGCGAGCGCCGGCGAGGCCACCATCAAGGAAAATAAGAATCTGGCTCGCCTGCTCCTCTGAGGGATAACCGTTCTTGGTATTAAGCAATGCCGTGATGGTGGAATGAATCCACGAGCGGTGCTCCACGCAGGCGGCTACGATGCCTCGCTCGGCGTCTGTCTCTGGGCGTGGGTATTCGCCAGCCGCGTTAAGGAAGTGCGATCCGCGAAACTCCATGGCTGGCTGCTCTTCGATGGCCTTGTCGAAGAAAGCAAGGATCTTGCTCTCCGGGTCAGTGGCGTCCTCGGTGCGTTTTTGCCAATCTGCGCGGTATTCTTCATCGAGTGCCTCGACGTACGCGATGACGAGGGCATCCTTGGAGCCGAAAAGAGAATAGAGCGAAGCCTTTGCCACATCTGCCTCGCGCAGGATGCGGTCGATGCCGATAACGCGGATACCTTCGGTGGTAAAGAGCCGCGTGGCGGATTCGAGTAGTCGACTACGCGGACTCGGGCGATTACGTCGCGACTTCTTTTCGGCCATTTCTTCTCCTCACATGACAAAACCGGTTCATCTATACAATATAGACAAACCGGTATGTATGCGAATTATTATTTCTTGCGGCCCGTAATGGCCCCCACAATCCACAGCAGGATACAAGCGCCGGCGGTCGCCGTAATAATCATCAAGAACCAGCTATCACCAACGCTCTTGTTAAAGAGCGCCAGCAAACCGCCACCAATGAGGCCGCCGATAACACCAACGATGAGGTTGGTAAACAGCCCCTGGTCGCGCTTCATAATCTTCTCTGCGAGCCAGCCCGCAATGATGCCAACAACAATCGAACCAAAGAAACCGAGACCAAGTCCCACGTCACTCACTCCTTCTAATAACAGTACATAGTTTTTATTTACGTACCTCCCACCGTACGCGTTAAAACACCAAAACGACCCGGGCCTACCATCTATCTAATAAATGGGCCCGAATTGTTATAGCGGGGTTATGCGAAGGTTACTCGGAGTCCGGACGCACCACCATCATCGGGCACGGTGCGGACTGCAGAAGCGCGCGGGAGGTAGAACCAAGCAGCATGCCCTTGAAACCACCGCGGCCGTGGGAACCCACCACGAGCAGCTGAGCGCCCTCGGAAGCTTCCGTCAGGGCACGGACCGGACGGTCACGGGCGATAACCTTCTTGACCTGTACATCCGGGTACTTCTCTTGGAACTCCGCGAGGCGCTCTGTCAGCAGTTCTGCCTGCTCCTTTTCCACCTCAGCCCACTCAGCCTGGGCCGCCGAGAGGCCGGCCAGGGAAGCCTGAACCTGCATGTCCATCCACGTGTGAACGGCAATCAGCTCTGCGCCACGGGCATCCGCTTCCTTGAAGGCATAATCAGTCGCTTTCTGGGATACCTCGGATCCATCGACGCCGATGACGACAGGACCGTACTTGGTGGACTCAGTGACGTGGTTATCCTCACGGACTACGACCACCGGGCAGGAGGCGTGGGAGACCACGGAGGCAGAAACCGAACCCATGACCATTCCGGAGAGACCGCCCATACCGCGGGAGCCCATCACAATCATGGTGACGTCCTTGGACATCTCCAACAGCATGTCGATTGGGGAACCCTCGGCCACGGTGTGGCCAATCTTCAGATCCGGCGCAACCTTGTGAGCCTCAGCGCGGGCCTCCTCAATCTTTTGCAAGGTTTCCGCCTGGAGGTCATCAAAAAGCTCCTTCGGCGGCACCATGCCTTCGGCGTAGAGGAACTGCGGCATCGTATAACTCGATGCAATACGCAGGGGGATACCCCGTTTCACCGCAGTGTTGGCAGCCCAGCGGACGGCGTTCTTCGACGCTTCCGAACCATCGACGGCTACGACGACAATGTCTTCCTTTGCCATGACCTTTCCTTTCGAAGTGCTTACACTTCCAGTCTAATACCTATTACTAGACCTGTGGGGTGGTCGCAGCATCTGCGTTGGCGGGGAAAAGAAGATTGTAGGCGGCCACGAGAATGTCACGAATCACGGCACCGATACCATTGGAAAAGAAATCGATGACGGGTGCGAGAATAGAGTTGAAATCCATGAGACAAAGAATATCGCAAAAAAGGCGTGGCGCAACCCCACTTCCTATCCGCGATGGGCTAAACCCCACCCACGCTCGCGTGTCCGAGGGGCCAGTCACCGCGTGGGACTTCGTACACAATCTCATCGCCACGCAGCGCCACCGCCATCCCAAGGACAACGAGGCCGCTCTTCAGGAACGATTCGACGCCAACGAAGTTGTGCGCCAAGATGGTTCCCCCCTTCGCCCCGGCAGCATCCTCGCCACCAACACGATAGTGTACTTCTACCGCATGCCGGCTCCAGAGACACCCGTCCCTTACGACATTCCTATCCTGTTCGAAGACGATCACCTCCTAGTGGTGGACAAGCCGCCTTTCATGGCCACGATGCCCCGCGCCCGCCACATCACAGAGACTGCCACCGTGCGCCTTCGCCGAATCACCGGAAATAACGAGCTCTCCCCCGCGCATCGCCTGGACCGTCTTACCTCCGGCATTCTCGTCTTCACCAAAGACCGCTCCGTTCGCGGCGCCTACCAAACGCTCTTCGCCGAGCGCCGCGTCACCAAAACATACGAAGCCATCGCGCCGCTTGCCGACGTCTCCCCCGGCACCGTTTGGCGCTCCCGCATGGAGAAGACCCCGGGGGAACTGCAAGGCCGGATTGTCGAGGGCGAAGTCAACGCAATCACCGAAGTCGCCGATGTGGAGCCAGTAGATAAGGCCCACTACGAAGCCATCCACGGAGCACTTCCCGAGCTAGCGAAGTACACACTCAAGCCACAAACCGGGAAGACTCATCAACTGCGACTTCACATGCTTCAAGCCGGCGTACCCATTATTGGTGACCCCATATACCCCGTCATTTACCCCGCTGAGGCCGAGGACATGCGGATACCAATGCACTTGACAGCAACGCACATTTCATTTTCTGACCCCTTAAGTGGTGCCATCAGAGAATTCTCATCGCAATTACCTTTACAGCCCTACCATCTTTTGAATCCATAAATAGCACGCCGAAATATATCCAGACCCATAATACTGGCAGTGCACACCGAACCTTTCTGAAACCAAGCGCTTTTCCTTTGATATTAGGCGGATAGCCTGAATTCCAATCCTCAGACTGTAGCCGTAGACCGCTATCCGGGGTCAATCGAAGTAGGGCACCACAACCGTAAGGAAGCGCGATTCAACAGCATTAACGGTGCTGAACAGCGTGACCAT
>DXEO01000123.1 GCA_019114925.1 Candidatus Corynebacterium faecipullorum
AAGGGCGGCGCTGCGGGCGGCGGCTACTCGCAGGTTGTGCCAATGGAGGACATCAACCTTCACTTCACCGGTGACTTCCACGCTATCGCCGCGGCCACCAACACCTTGGCCGCCATCATCGATAACCACATCCACCAAGGCAACGCCCTCAACATCGATCCGCGCCGCATCACCTGGCAGCGCTGCGTTGACGTCAATGACCGCGCACTGCGCAACGTCGTCACCGGGCTTGGCGGCCCAGCGCACGGAGTGCCGGGGGAGACCGGATTCACCATTACTGCGGCGTCGGAAATCATGGCCATCCTCGGTCTCGCTACCGATTTGGCAGACCTGAAGAAACGCCTCGGCGATATCACTGTGGGCTACACCTATGACCAGCAGCCGGTAACCGCCCGCGACTTGGGCGCAGAGGGCGCACTCACCGCCCTGATGCGGGATGCACTGAACCCCAACCTAGTCCAGACCCTGGGCGGTACGCCGGCTTTCGTGCACGGCGGTCCTTTCGCCAACATCGCCCACGGCTGCAACACATTGTTGGCCACCCAGACTGCTATGCGCTTCGGCGATATCGTCCTTACGGAAGCTGGTTTCGGGGCGGACCTCGGTGGCGAGAAATTCATGGACATCAAGTCCCGCTTCGGTGAGCTTGAGGTAGCCGGCGCAGTCGTCGTGGCAACGATCCGCTCCCAGAAGTACAACGGCGGTCAGCCGCGCGAAGAGCTCACCACGGAGAACCTGGAAGCCCTGAAGAAGGGCGTGGTCAACCTCGAGCGCCACGTGGAAAACCTGCGCAAGTTCGGGCTTCAGCCAGTGGTCGCTCTCAACCTCTTCGGGAGCGATACCGAGGCCGAGCGCGAGTTCATGCGCCAGTGGGCAGCCGACTTCGACGTGGCCCTCGAAGAAGCAGAGGTGTGGGCGAAGGGTGGCGCCGGCGCTACCGCGCTGGCTAAGCGCCTTCTGGACAACCTCTCCGAAGGATCCTCTCACCAGCTTTACGATCCCGCCGATGGTATCGAGGCATCCATCGAGACCATCGCCACGGAAATTTACCGCGCAGAACGCGTCGAGTATTCCTCCAAAGCCCTCAAGGACCTCAAGTACATCAAGAACAACGGCTGGGAGAAGTTCCCCGTCGTTATCTCTAAGACCCAGTACTCTTTCTCGGATGATCCGAGCCAGCTCGGCGCTCCGGAAGGTCACGTCCTGCACGTCCGCGAGCTGCAGCCGCGCACAGGAGCTGGCTTCATCGTGGTGCTGACCGGTGACGTCATGACCATGCCGGGCCTTCCCAAGAAGCCTGCAGCAAACAACATCGATGTTGCCGCTGACGGTTCCATCTCTGGATTGTTCTAAGTCGCGGCACGGTCTACGCGGCGCAGACTACGAGGCCTCGTCGGGCCACCCTGGATACTCCGGTGGCGTACCGCCGAAGGCAGGGCAAAGGTCTTGGAACGAGCACCAACCGCACAGCTTTGAGGTCTTCGGCCTGAAATCTCCGGCCTTGCCATCGCCTTCGATCTTGGCCCAGAGCTCACCTAGGTCACGCTCGAAGTACTCGAGCTCTTCTGGCCCGGGCGTGAGGAACATAGAGTCCAGTACCTTGAGGTACATCAACCGCAGCTGCGTGGGGATGGTGCCGAGCAGCCGCCAGTACACCAGCGCGTAGAAATTCATTTGGAATTGCGCGTCCTGGGAATACCGTGGAAGCGGCTTCTTTCCCGTCTTATAGTCCACCACGCGCACCTCGCCAGTGGGGGCAACGTCTACGCGGTCGATGAACCCGCGGACAGGCACACCGTTTGGTAAAACGGTATCGACGTACATCTCGCACTCATGGGCGTCGAAACCTTGGGGGTTTTCCATCTGGAAGTAGCCCTTGATGAGCTGGCGTGCTTCGACGAAGAAGTCCAGCTCCTCGGGTTCTGGTACCAAATCACGCAGTTCCGGATCGGATTCGAGCATTACCGCCCATTCCGGCTTGATCATCTTCACCGCGGCCGGGTATTCACGTTGCTCACGGGGTAGCTGGTGCATCTTCTCCAGCACAGCGTGGACCAGAGTTCCCTTGACCTGAGCCTTTGTCTTAGGTTCAGGCAGCTTGTCAATGGCCCGGAAGCGATAGAGCAGAGGGCATTGCTTGTAATCGGAGGCACGGGAAGGGGAGAGGGCTAGTCTTTTCGGCATAATGTTCCTCAGCCTAGCGCATAGGCAACCTCGCTCCCGCCCGCATCTACCGACGGTCCGTGGCAAGCTAGTAGGCATGAGCACTACGCAAGATTTTCTCGATTTCATCGCCGCCAGTCCCTCCTCCTATCACGCGGCTGAGGAGGTAGCGCGCACGCTCGTTGATGCTGGTTTTAGCCGCCAAGACGAGGCTGCCGAATGGTCGGTAGCACCAGGCGGTCACGTCATGGTCCGGGGTGGTGCGGTCATGGCTTGGTTCGTCCCCGAAGGTGCTGGCCCGGATTCGGGTTTCCGGATTATCGGCTCCCATACTGATTCGCCCGGTCTTGCTCTCAAGCCCACCCCGGATTTCGACTCCGCCGGTTGGCAGCAGGTAGCCGTGGAGGTTTATGGCGGAGTCCTTCTCCACAGCTGGTTTGATCGCGAGCTCACCGTCGGTGGTCAAGTCGTCCTGCGCGATGGCACCCGCCACTTGGTCAATACCGGCCCCTTGCTGCGCTTGCCTTCACTGGCTATCCACCTCTACCGCAAGGATGAGTTCAAGCCAGATCGCCAGCGCCACATGCAGCCAGTGCTCTCCGTGGGAACTCCGGAAACGTCGGTGATGGGGGTCGTCGGCAAGCAGCTAGGCGTCGCCCCGGAAGACATCGCTTCCTTCAACCTCATTACTGCCGATGCCCAGCGCGGTGAGGTCTTTGGCGCCGGCGAGAAGTTCATCGCTGCTGGACGCATGGACAATCTCTCTTCCGTCCACGCCTCTCTGCGGGCTCTTCTCGCCGCCGCCCGCAACACCGACTCGATTGAGCACAAGGACATCCTCGTCATGGCGGCCTTCGACCACGAAGAAGTGGGCTCCTCGTCGCGCTATGGCGCAGGTGGGCCGATTCTGGGTGATATTCTCACCCGCACCGCGCGGGCGCTCGGGGCCAATGAGGAGCAGCGCTTCCAGATGTTCGCGCGCTCCAGCTGTGTGTCTGCGGATGCCGCCCACTCCGTGCACCCCAACTACGCGGAGAAGCACGATCCCACCCACCACCCGATCATTGGCCAGGGACCGGTAACGAAGATTAACGGCAACCAGCGCTATGCCTCCGATGCTCGCACCGTGGCTTTGTGGGAATCCGTTTGTCGCCGTGCGGACGTTCCGGTCCAGCGCTTCGTAGGAAATAACGAGGTGCCCTGTGGCTCCACCATCGGCCCGATTTCCGCCACCCGCTTGGGCATTCCCACCGTCGACGTGGGAGTTCCGATGCTTTCGATGCACTCAGCCCGCGAGCTGGTGGGCGAGCGCGACCAACTATGGCTTGGTAACGCCCTTGAGGCATACTTGGTGAATTAATCCTTGCCACCCCAAACTATGTGAAAGGTTCCCACGCCATGGCTTATTCTGGCCCCTTCCGCTACGGCGACCGCGTGCAGCTCACCGATGCCAAGCGGCGTCACTACACCATCGTCCTCGAGGAGGGAGGCCGGTTCCATTCGCACAAGGGCATCATCAACCACGATGATGTCGTCGGCATGGATGAAGGCTCCGTCATCGACTCGACTCTGGGTAGTTCCTTCCTCCTGTTCCGCCACCTCATGGTGGACCATGTTCTGTCGATGCCACGGGGTGCCGCGGTGATCTATCCCAAAGACTCAGCACAGATTCTGGTCGAAGGCGATATCTTCATGGGCGCGCGCGTACTCGAGGCCGGCGCCGGCTCCGGAGCGCTCTCGATGACGCTGTTGCGCGCCGTGGGTCCGGAAGGCCACGTTTTCTCCTATGAGGTGCGCGATGATCACTTGGAATACGCCGTGGACAACGTCACCGAATACTTCGGTAATCAACCTGAATGGTGGAGCCCGCGTTTAGGGGACTTGGCCGATGTCACCGTCGAGGAACTGGGCGGCCCCGTGGACCGCGTCATTTTGGATATGCTTGAGCCCTGGGAGCACCTCGAGAAGGTGCGCGACATCCTCATCCCGGGCGGCGTTTTCATGACCTACGTGGCCACCGTGCCGCAGCTGATGAAGGTGATGGAGGGCATCCGCGAGCTGAAGTGCTTTACGGAGCCGCGGGCCTGGGAGTCCCTCGTGCGTGAATGGAAGGTGGAAGGTTTGGCCACCCGCCCGGAGCATCGCATGAACGCGCACACGGCGTTTCTGATCTGGACGCGCCGGCTTGCTGACGGTGTCACTCCGCCCCGCCCGCAGCGTCGCGCCCGAAAATAAGCCCCTCACGCTAAACGTGGCGCACTGCGCGCTAGGGTGGACTCTATGAACGATGCCACTCATGCCCAGGAACTTGGCCAGCAGCGTCGCCAAATAGAGCAGCTCGCTGAACGCAATGCCAAGCTTGCTGCCCTGTTGAAGGATGCGCGTACAAAGCTTCAGCAGATGCTCGCGGAGGTTGATGCTCTTGCAGAGCCCGCCTCCACGTATGGCGTGTTTCTTGGCTATTCCGGGCGCGCGCATGATTCACGCCGCGACGCCGAGGTTTATACCAACGGCCGAGCCATGCGGGTCAAGATTTCGCCGAACCTGGAGCCCGGCTCCCTGAAAGTGGGGCAGCAGGTGCGCTTGGGCGAGGGCTTCGTCGTTGTGGAGGCCTGCGCCCCGGTGAATACCGGCGCGCTGGCGACACTCCAAGAACGTCTCGGCACCGACCGCGCCGTGGTCATTAATTCCTCTGGTGAAGAGCAGGTTATTCTTCTCGCTGCAGAATTGCGGGATACCGTGCGCGCCGGCGATACCCTCTTGGTTGAGCCCAAATCGGGAGTGGCCACCGAGCGTGTGCACAAGACTGAGGTAGCGCAGCTCACGCTGGAGGAAGTTCCTGACGTCTCCTACGAGGATATCGGCGGATTGGACGAGCAGATCTCCCTCATCCGTGACTCCGTGGAGCTGCCCTTCCTACACCCGGAGCTCTACCGACAGTATGACCTCCAGCCACCAAAGGGCGTTTTACTCTATGGCCCACCTGGCTGCGGAAAGACGCTCATCGCCAAGGCGGTGGCGCATTCGCTGTCCGCGTCCTTGGGCGCTACCGCGCCCAGCTACTTCCTCAATGTGAAGGGCCCTGAGCTGCTTAACAAGTTTGTGGGCGAGACAGAGCGCCGCATC
>DXEO01000124.1 GCA_019114925.1 Candidatus Corynebacterium faecipullorum
CCGCGACGATTGCCGCTGCCGTGGTGCACATGGTGGCCATCTGGATGGTCGTGGTCTAGGAAGCGCTTGAGTCAGCGGGAGGAAGACTTGAGTCTTGCCTCACACGGTGCTGGCTTTGGCGGTGCGTGGAATTTTCCGCTGTAGTCTCATCCAACTGATTGTGGCAGCGCCGCACGCTGCCCAAGTGACGTGAATGAGAAGCAGGATAAGCAGGACGGCGCTAACGCCGTCCATCCAGCTCAAGCCTCCTGTTAGCGAGGTGGTTTTGGCAGACAAGGTATGTGTGCCGAGACAGCATGTCCCCACCGGGAAAGTGCTGGCCCACCACGTGGGATTGTAGGACATGGGAGTCCCGCCGAGCGCTGCTCCCCAATGCTTCACAAGAGCAAAGACGGCAAGAGGGACGCCGATGCTTAGCATGGCCACGCCATAGATCACGGCGCGGAACTGCCATTGGTTATTGGCGAGCAGCTGCGCGGCCGCGGTCGATTGCCCGACGAGCCCGAGTGGAATCCATGCGGTGGCAGCGAAGCTTGTAGGAAGTGGAAAAGTGCGTAGGTAGACATACACAAATGTGGGAACTCCTGTAAGCCAAGCCAGGAGAAAACTGACCACGCCGATTCCGTGGACAACCGAGGACCACTCGCCGGCATGCGGTGCCAGTTGGGCTGAGGAAGTTGCGGCAACCATGGGAGCCACTAACGGTAGACCCCAGGTAAAAGCGGGAGCCGAGGGGTGGGTAAAGATGAGGAATTTTGAGAACCGGATACAGGTGGCTAATCCCAAAAGGGTTCCAACTGCCCAACATAAACTATGCACTGGCCAAGCGTTGAAAATGAGGGAATAGGCGCTTCCCAGTGAAAGTATGCCCATGGAAGTCATACCCCAGGCCGGCATGTCGGCGGGATGGAATCCCGGATTGCGATGCTTGAGAAATCCAATCAGGAGCGTGAGGGTAAGAAACGTTGCGATCCCAAGCATGATGATTGCGGGGAGCGGGCCCACTACTGGGCTCATGTGTACGTCGATGAGGGTGGAGGATATCCCCAGCCCCATGACTGCCCCAGCCCAGCCTGGTCCTGGTGGTGGGAGGTCGATTCCGTTCCTAATTTTTAACATGCATTTCAGGCTATGTACGGCCTTCTTTCAAGAGAAGAGTGAAAATGCGAGATGGGGTTACAATCAAAGGATGTACCCCACACGAGAAGATGGTAGCGAGGGATTCCCCCCAGCTCGGCGCGGCTATGTGCCGGATGTCCAGACGGTTGACGCTGTTCTCGCTGTAGCCAGGTACGGGGGTATGAACCAGGCTGCGATGCACTTGAATGTGTCCCAGCAGTCGGTGAGTACCCGAGTTGCGAAATTCGAAAAGCAATTACATCAACGCATCTTCTGGCGTGGCGCCGCCGGAAGCTTCACCACAGAGGTAGGTAGCCACGTAGTGCGCGTGCTCGAAGGGTTCGAGCAGGCCCTGAGCGAATGCGCGCGTGGCCTGGAAACCGCCAGCGGAGTCGATGCTACTGAGGAGATAAAGCTCGCCGTTTCCCACACGATCGCCGAGCTGGATTACCCGCGATGGGCTGCGGCCTATCAGCGTTCTCACCCAAATACTCACCTGTACATGCGTCAGCTCAACAGTCGAGAGGCCCAAAACCACGTGGTTCGTGGGCAGGCAGAACTAGCAATTGTTGAAGGAAACTGGGTGGCCCACGAACTTCATCAACGTGTAGTCGGTCATGATGAATTGGTAGTAGTCGTCCCTGCGGAACACCGTTGGGCTCAGGCCCATGATCGTCCTCAAGGCAGAACGTCTTTAGCATCGATTCCATCTTCTGATGTGGCGGCGGTGACAAAAGAGGACGTGCAATCTACGCCCTTAGTGCTGCGTGAGGAAGGCAGCGGTACGCGAGAGGTGGTAGCGGATGCTTTGGGAACGCTCGCTCCTCCCGCAGGAGAATTTGGGTCTCTGGGGGCGCAGCGTACCGCGATAGGTGCTCTACATGCACCTGGAATTATTGCCCGCCGAGCGGTGGCTTCGCAGCTGGCCGCGGGTGAGTATGTGGAGATTCCGGTCGTCGGTATCAGTTTTGACCGGCCGTTGAGAGTGGTGTGGAGTTCGCAGAACGGGCTTTCCGATCCTGCGCGTCAGTTTGTGCATTTCCTAGTGAACGATGCGGATGGACGTTCAATTTAACGCAGGGAAATTGAGCGTGGGCAGTAATCGCAAGAGCACCCCAACAAGCTCGGCGATTAGGACAATCCGGCTGATGCTCCGTTTAGGGGAATACCGATTGAAAACCAAGGAAGGCGCCCCGCTGGCGGGATGCCTTCATAAACGCTGAGGTCGGTACTAATTAATGGAGTGGGTCCACACCGGCCTCGGTGAGCATCGGGATGTTGTGGACCTCGGAGGGAACACCGAAAGCATCCACGAGTACGACGGACCACGGTGCCAGCGAATCAACGAGGTCGTTGATGGCAGCGCGGGCGGCCTTAATGCGGCCTGCCGGGATCAGGTTGTGTTCCTGGTACCAGCCCGCGTGCTGAATCAAGGTGTCGAAGACGAAGAGGTGGCGCAGCTGCTCAAAGACCTGGCGCGCCAGCGAACCTTCCTCCAGGCGCTCTTCGGCCTCAATCATGGCCTGGACCAACAAAGTATCCACGCGGGCCCAGCCGGCGGTGATGAGGTGATCCTGGCACTGGTCCACGATGGCAGCAGCCTGCACTTTATCGGCCTTGCGGGCCGGCTGGATGCGGCGCACAAGGGAGAAGAGGATGGACTGGGCGCGGTCGTCGATCAGCTTGGCCTGGTAGGTGGCGTCGAAAAGCGAAGCCTCAGAGGGATTCACGCGGTCCACCAGGCTTTGCAGACGGGTGGTGAAGCCGTAGCGGCGGCGAACCACATCGGTGGCGGTGCTGGCCGCGTATTTCACGGTGTCCCACGGGCTCATGTCATTCATTGCGCGACCATAGGCGGTCAGCAGGTTCTTGCCCACCATCTGAATGAGCACTGTGTTATCGCCCTCGAAGGTAGCGAAGACATCGGAATCCGCGCGGTAGGTGGTCAGGCGGTTCTCTGACATATAACCGGCGCCGCCGCAGGCCTCGCGACACTCCTGGATGGTGCGGGTAGCGTGCTGGGTCTGCGCAGTCTTGATCGCTGCGGCTAGAGACTCCATCTCGCGGGAGGCGAACTTCTGC
>DXEO01000125.1 GCA_019114925.1 Candidatus Corynebacterium faecipullorum
CAGGCCAAGTTCCGCGAGCGCCTCAATGCGTTCGGCCTCAGTCAGGTCCGCGAAGTGCTTCGGGGGTAGCCCGCGGCGCGGAGCGGAGAAATTCAGTTTCAGTGGTTCAGCCATGGTAGAGCCTATTTTCCACGTTTTCGGCCACTTTATCCAATCTAAGCTCTGCTGGAGTGGCGAAAGTGACATCTCAACCTATTTAATAGATACATGACGAATCCAGAAAACTCCCCTGAGGAATTTCGCTCCACCACTCCGGCCGAGGAGTCGCTGACTGACTACACCTCGGAAGCCCCCGCCACTGAAGGTTCAATAGAGCCGGTCCCAACCACGGCGGATTATGAGAACAAGAATGCTGGCAAGGTGAAGGGCTCCTTCGCTGCCAGCACGTGGATTGCCCTGATCGTGGGCTTTCTGCTGCTCATCGTCCTCATCATCTTCATCCTGCAGAACCAACACCAGGTACCGATGAACTTCCTTAACTGGTCCGTCCAGTTCCCGGCGGGCGTCACCTACCTGATCTGCGCCATCGCCGGTGCCCTCATCATGGCCCTCGTCGGCGGCTGGCGCATGTTCGAGCTGCGCCGCCAGGTGCGCAAGCAGGTTCGCCGCTAAACCTAGGGGGCAAGGGTGGTGAGGAAGCTCATTGCCACCCAGGTCACCATCGCGGAGGGAAGCATGCCGTCCAAACGGTCCATGATGCCGCCGTGCCCCGGCAGCAAGGCTGACATATCTTTGATTCCCAGTTCGCGCTTGAACTGGGATTCCACCAAGTCACCGAGAGTGGCGCAGAAAACCAGCCCCAAGCCCATGAGCGCGCCTACCCACGGCTTGTGGTGAAGAAGGAATGCGAAAGAGAGCGCACCGGTCAGGGTGCCGAAGACGACGGAGCCGGCAAAGCCTTCCCAGGATTTCTTGGGGCTTACCGCCGGTGCCATGGGGTGCGAGCCAAACATCACGCCGGCGATGAAACCACCGGTGTCTGAGGCGACCACGCAGAGCATAAACACGACAATCGACGCCGTCCCCGAGGCAAACGGCGTTTCCACCCGTGAGAGCATCGCGGCAAACGTGCCGAACAAGGGGATCCACGTCAGCACGAAAATGCCCATCGACATATCACGAAGATAGTTAATCGGCGGGCGGTGCCTTCCATTATGGAAGAGGCGACCAAACATGAGGGCGAGGACCGCGACCACATACACCGCAACAAGGCCCGGAGCATTGAGAAACCACGAGACCCAGAGCATTGCCTGGCCCAGAACGATCAGTAGGGTGCGTGGGAGATAGTAGGAGTGCTCCCGCAGCCGAGTCAGCACTTCCCACATGCCCAAGCCCACCGCGGCAGCGACGACGAGGTACCACACGAGAGGCCCAGCCCACACCGCAAAGACGACGAGCGCGCCCAGGCCGACGCCAACGGCAATGGCCGCGGGCATGTCTCGCCCCGCAGAATTCTTGGGTTTGGGCATCCGACTCGAGTGCTCAGTGCTCACGCATGCTCCTCATCTAATCGTGGCTGGTCTGGCTCTACACAGAAAAGACCGCCGTGCTGGCCGGTGCCTGGCGCGGCGGCAATCAAAGCTCTTAAAAGTGCGGAGGTTAAACCTCCATGAGCTCCTCTTCCTTATTGGCGACGAGCTTGTCCACCTGCTCGATGTAGCCGGAGGTAATCTTCTCCATCTCCTTCTCGGCAGCGATAACCTCGTCCTCGCCGGCGTCACCATCCTTCTGCAGCTTCTTGAGCTGCTCCATCGCACGGCGGCGGATGTTACGGATAGCAATCTTGCCGTCCTCACCCTTGCTCTTGGCCATCTTGACCATATCGCGGCGGCGTTCCTCAGTGAGCTGCGGAATGGTCACGCGCAGCACCTGGCCATCATTGGTCGGGTTCACACCCAGATCCGAGTTACGGATTGCGTTCTCAATCTCGTTCATCACGGACTGCTCATAAGGCTTGATAAGCAGCATGCGCGGTTCCGGGACCGAAATGGTGGCCATCTGGGTAATCGGGGTCGGAACACCGTAGTACTCAGCAACCAGGCCGTTAAACATAGCCGGGTTAGCACGGCCAGTGCGGATGGTGATCAGCTGCTCGCGGGTGTGCTCAACCGAAGCGGTCATGTGCTCTTCAGCTTCGAGCTGGATCTCGTCGATCATGAGGGTTACAACTCCCTTGAAATAGTCAAAAGTACTGGGAAAGAATTTAGCAGGTCGCGGCCTATTTGTACTAGGACTGGACCAGCGTGCCGATCTGCTCGCCGTTGACAGCGCGCTTGATATTGCCTTCCGTGAGGAGGTTGAAGACCAAAATCGGCATATTGTTGTCCATGCACAGGCTAAATGCCGTGGCATCAGCAACCTTGAGGTTCTTCTCAATAACCTCGCGCGGGGTGATTTCGGTGTACAGCTCCGCGTCCGGGTTGGTGCGCGGGTCGGCGGAGTAGACGCCGTCGACAGCCTTGGCCAAGAAAAGGACCTCCGCGCCGATCTCCAGGGCGCGCTGCGCCGCGGTGGTATCGGTGGAGAAATACGGCATGCCCATGCCAGCACCGAAGATAACCACGCGCCCCTTCTCCAGGTGGCGGTCGGCGCGCAGCGGCAGGTAAGGCTCCGCAATCTGCGCCATATTGATGGAGGTCTGCACGCGGCAGTCAATTCCTTGCTGCTTGAGGAAGTCCTGCAGCGCCAGGGAGTTCATCACGGTGCCCAACATGCCCATGTAGTCTGACCGGGCACGATCCATGCCGCGCTGCGAAAGCTCAGCGCCGCGGAAAAAGTTACCGCCCCCGATAACGACGGCGATTTCGGTCCCCTGCTGCGCTACCTCGGCGATTTGGTGGGCAACATTTTCTACTACATCAGGATCGATGCCGACCTTTCCACCGCCGAACATCTCACCGCCCAGTTTGAGCATGACTCGCTTGTATCCGGTTCGCTTCGGTTCAGGGGTAGTCACGGTCTTCATCGTCTCCTTCACGCATGGCGACGCTTCAGTTAAGCGCTTGAATAATTCCGTTCCATCTTAACCATAGGAAGGCGCTGTCATATATTCAGCTGCGTGCGGCCCCCACCCTCAGGGGCGGGGACAAAACGGCGAACTCCCTCCCCCAGGTTTCTTCCACCGAGTACACAGCCCTGGGGAGAAAGAGGAGGAGGGAGCACTCGCAGTCACTGGGCTCTGAACCCGGACTGCACGAGTCTCAGGAAGGCTTAGGCGCCAACCTCGTAGCGGACGAAACCAGTGATGGTGGTGCCGGCCTCATCTGCGACCTGCTTAACGGTCTTCTTGGAGTCAGACAGAGAAGCCTGCTCAAGCAGAACCACAGACTTGTAGAAGCCGTTGAGGCGGCCTTCCACGATCTTCGGCAGAGCTGCCTCCGGCTTGCCCTCCTCGCGGGTGGTAGCCTCAGCGATCTCGCGCTCCTTCTCCACGATCTCAGCCGGAACGTCCTCGCGGGTGAGGTACTCAGCGTTCATGGCTGCAATCTGCAGTGCGACTGCGTGAGCGCCTTCTGCGTTGCCCTCGTAGGACACCAGAACACCCACTGCCGGCGGCAGGTCAGCGGAACGCTGGTGCAGGTACACAGCTACGTTGTCACCCTCGATGGTGACAGCACGACGCGCCTGCAGCTTCTCGCCGGTCTTTGCGGACTCTTCGTCGACGATCTCGGAAACCTTCTTGCCGTCGATCTCCAGGTTGTTGAGTTCCTCACCGGAGTTGACCTTGGCCACACCGGCAGCCTCAGCAATCTTGGAAGCGAAGGACTTGAAAGCCTCGTTCTTGGCCACGAAGTCGGTCTCGCAGTTGATCTCCACCATCGTGTTGCCGGAAACGGCGATCAGGCCCTCGGTAGCCTCACGCTCAGCGCGCTTGGACACATTCTTTGCGCCCTTGATGCGCAGGTACTCAACGGCCTTGTCATAGTCACCCTGGGACTCGTCGAGAGCCTTCTTGCAATCGAGCATGCCGGCGCCGGTGGCCTCACGCAATGCCTTAACGTCTGCAGCAGTGTAGTTCGCCATAGTTGGAGCGATCCTCCTTGGAATTAAACAGTATTCGTTGAAACAGCGTAGCCGAATCACTACCACCACGTCGCGTTGAGGGGGTGGTAGCTTTTCGTCCACTCCCCCAGCGGAGGGAATCCTCTGCGTGGCGTTTCAATCCTCTAGTGTGTCACGTGCCTTAGCGAGTTAAGAAAAACACGTGAGAAAAGCCCCCATCGCCGCGGACACTGTGGGCCGTGCGGTACGGGGGCTTAAGATATGCAGATTACTCTGCGGACTTCTCGGCGTCCTCAGACTTCTCTGCGGAAGCCGGGTCAGACGCAGCGGCAGCCTCAGCAGCGTCGCGGGCGTCCTTCTCAGCGGTGTCACCGGCAGCTTCCTTGGCCTGAGCAAGCTGGCGCTCCTCGCGGGCCTTCTTGCCCTCGTCCACAGCGGTGGCGATGATGCCGGAGAGCAGCTTGGTGGCGCGGATAGCGTCGTCGTTGCCCGGAATCGGGAAGTCGACCTCATCCGGATCACAGTTGGTATCCAGGATAGCAACGACCGGGATGTTAAGCTTCTGAGCTTCCTTGACCGCGATGTGCTCCTTGTTGGTG
>DXEO01000126.1 GCA_019114925.1 Candidatus Corynebacterium faecipullorum
GGGCCACGCCAAAGTTACCCTCAAGGTAAGCTGGCAGCTCCTGCGTCAGGAAGGTCTCCCACTTGTAGTTGACCGGCTTGACCAGATCGTAGGTAGCCGGACCGTTCCAGTCCGCGTAGAAGGAGCCAGCGCCACCCACCGGCATCACCAGGGTGATGTTGTGGTCTACATAGCTGCGCGCAGCGTTGACGTCATTGACCCAGGCGCTGGTGAAATCGGTAGCGCGCAGGCCATCGAGCAGGTAAAGACCCGCATTGCCGCCGTTCTTAGCGGGCTGGATCTGTACTGGAATGTTGCGGCCCATGGCCTGGGACCACACGTCACAGCGCTGCACCCAGTAGCCGACGCCGTCCCATTCGCAGGCGCCTGTGGCGTCGCCACGCAACCAGTCACGGTGAGCGGCGGAGGCTTCTTGCGTACCTGCGGTGACGACCAGGCCCAGAGCCACAGCGATAGCTGCCACCACTGAGAGGACCCGAGTCCGCAGGCCAGAGCTTAGTGAACTCATGCTTCTCCTTAACGTTTCTACTGCCACTAGTACATCGCCAACACACCGGCGATAGTTACAGATCAATAACAGGAATCTTTCGTAGCGTAACGCACCCTGGCATTTTTCGCCTACCCATGGGGGTGCTCCCCAGCTCACACCAAGCTAATGGACAGGATAATCGCTGGGTTCATCGGAGAGCATGAGAGTGCGGCCCGAGGTCAGCGAGAAGGTCAGGTTCTTGCGGAAACGCTCCCACGTCAGGGGCTCGCTATAGGACGCAATAAGTTCCTGCACCTCTGGGCTTGCCAGCGCGGCGCGCGCTTGGCGGGTTGTGTCCTTGTCATACCACGGCGGGAGATACTCGATATCCGCGCCCGTCAGCGCAGCCTGCCACTCCACGTCGAGGTTTTTGTCGTGGCCCACGCGCCCGCCTTCCTCACGGGGCATGCGCGCGGCCAGCGGGGTGGCCAGGCCAATGGTGTCGAGAACCCGGACATTCAGCGGCGCGTTCATCGACGTCATACCCAAATTCACCAGGTAGACCGTCGGCGGCTCGTCCATACCCGGCTCGCGCGGCACGGTGAGCCAATTGAGAAGGTCCTTTTCCTCATCTTCCACATAGATGGTGGCTAAAGCGTCTCCGCCCACCAGTTTCTCGCCGGCCTCTTCGTAGCCGCGCATGAACTTCATCCCCAGGTAGTCTTTGGCCGAGCGCGGCGGGTAGCCCGCCTCACGGTTGGTGGCATAAGTCCAGAAATCACGTTCGTCCACGATGGACAGCGGTTGCTCATAAGTATCCCAGTCCGTCGGGTGCCCGCGCAGCACGATGACGACAGCCCACACTGCACAGAAGGCTACTGCAAGCGCGGACATCAGCCCCTTAAGCGGCAGCACGAAAACCGGGAGGAGCGCAGCGAAGAGCGGCAGCAGCAGCATGCGGCCGTGCATGAAGTCACCGCCGACGCGCAGCACGTACAGCACGTGCACCGCCGCAGCCCCGACCATCAGGTAGGTCACGGTGGTGGAACTGCGCAGGGCTGCCGGGCGCAGCTGGGCGCGGAAGGTCCACAGCGCCGCACCCGCCAGCACGAGAACGGGCAGGTACAAGGCATAAGGCCCAATAAAATCCTGCAGGTAGTTCAGGCCGCTGTCCCACGCGCTTGACGACGCCGACTTAGCCACCGCCGTGTGCGGCGTCAACAGGCCGTAATAGCCCATGCGGAAGAACTGGTAACCCGCGGGGATGGGCAGGGCCGCGCCGAGGATACCCAGCCATGCTTTCCAGTTCCGGTGCGCTGCCAAAAGCAGGAGGCCGGCAAGGCCGCCGTAAAGCGCGAACTCCGGGCGCACCAGCCAGGACAGACCAGCCCACAGTGCGAGCCAATAAGCACTAGTATTCGTGCGGGATTGCGCCCAGTGCTGCAGCAGCGCCCAGAGGCCGGCGAGGTAGAAGATGGACAGTCCCCATTCCAGCCCGGAGGTGAAGAAATCACGGGCCGGGGGCAGTGCGAGATAGACCAGCGCGCCGGCGGGAGCCACGAGCGGTGCAGAAAACTGGCCCGAGCGGTAGAAGGCCCGTGCCGTGGCCCACGCCCCCAGCGCCATCGCCGTGACCGCCAGCAGGAGGCCTAGGTTGACGGCGATGGATTCCAGCGGGGCGTTCGTGACCCAGCGGGCAAGCAGGATGAGATATTGCCACAGCGTCGAGGTATTGGCCTCCACGCGCTCGCCCGCGTTGAAGACGGGGCCGTTGCCTTCCTCAAGGTTGCGCACCGTGCGCAGGACGATCAGGCCGTCGTCAGAAATCCAGCGGCGGGCGAAGCCACCCCAAAACGAGAAAACTCCGATCACGATAACCGAGGCCAACGCACTAAGCGCGGCCACGGTACGTGTATCGGATTTTCGCATGAGGAGAGAGTCTAGCCCATCACTGCCGGCATGATGTAGACCGCCATGGCGATGCAGGCCAGCCACAGCAGAGCCAGGATCTGGAGGACGCGGTCCTCTAGGGCGATCTCATCCGGGGCGCCGCCGTTGCCGCGGTCCACGTCGGCGGCATAGCGCAGGATCGCGATGGTAAACGGCACCATGGACACCTGGTACCACACGCTGGCCGGCCCATCAGACTCGTTGGAAAGCTGGAAACCCCATAGGGAGTAGGACATGACCACCGCGGTGGCGGCCAGAGTCCACACGAAGCGCAGGTAGGTAGGCGTATATCCCTCCAGGGATTTACGGATCTTCGCGCCCGTGCGCTGGGCCAGGAGGATCTCCGAGTAGCGCTTGCCCGAGGCCATGAACAGCGAGCCGAACGCGGCCACCAGCAGGAACCATTGGGAAAGCACGATGCCCGCGGCCACGCCACCAGCCATGGTGCGCAACATGAAACCGGAGGACACCAAGGCGATATCGATCACCGGCATGTGCTTCCACCCGAAGCAATAGCCCAGCTGTAGGCCGATGTAGATGGCCATAACGATGGCAAGGTGCAGTCCGGCCGTAGCCAAGAAAGACAGGCCAATCGAACCGATAATGAGCACCGCGGCCATGGCATAGGCCAGGTTCACCGGAAGCACACCCGCCGCGATCGGGCGGAAGCGCTTCGTCGGGTGCGCGCGGTCAGCCTCCACGTCGCGGGCATCGTTGATGAGGTAGATGGAGGATGCGCCCATGCAGAAGACGATGAAGGCGAGGAGGACGTCCAGAAGCACGCGCGAATGGAACAGCGACTCCGCGCCCGCGGCCGCAGGAGCCGCCAAGACGAGAACATTCTTGACCCACTGCTTGAGGCGCAGGGCCTTCACCATGCCATCGGCGAGGTTCTTCGGCGGCTTGCGCTTGCGGCCGGTATCAATACCGGAGGTGTGCGGCTCAGAGTGGAAGACTCTCTGCTCACCGTCATCGACGCGGTTGGGTCGTTCGCTCATGCGGTCTTCCTTTCATAGCGGTGACATACTTCCGCGGTGGCGGCCCCCAGCAGGGCGCCGAACGCCGTATCGGATGGGTAATGTACCCCGAGCACCATACGCGAGGCCATCATGACCGGCACACCGACGAGCGGTGCCGGGGTTCCCAGAACGCGGGCGGCGCCCACGAGTAACGCTGTTGTCGACGTCGCGTGGGAAGAAGGAAAGGACAGCTTAGACGGGGTTTTCACGCCCACCTTGACGTAGTCGTAATCCGGGCGTTTGCGGCGGACAATGCGCTTGATCACAACGCTGGCCGCGTGCGCGGTGAAAGCGCCCACGCCAACAGCCACCCACTGGCGGCGGCGCGCCGGCTTCTGGTAGTTCACGGCGGCGCCCAGACCGGATAGAGCCAGCCAACCCAGGGCGTGCTCGCCGAAGTGGCTTAAGCCCCGCGCGGTGGGCAGAACGCCGGGAGCCTCGAAGGCCACGTCCTGAATCTTCTCGAGGACGTGGGATTCGGCGACAGAAAGCTTATTGGGCATCGAAGACCTTTCGCCAGGACTCGCGGGAGGTCAGCTCCGGCAGCGCCGCGCGGTACTCGGCGCGCAGGTCATCGAAGTTCTCCTCGATTTCCTTGAGCAGCTCGCGGGTGGACTTCACCAGCTCGAGGGCCAGCTCGCGGTCGCGCTTGCGGAAGGCCACGCCGGTGCCGCCCGCGGTGGAGACGGTGGCGGAATCGACGCGGGAGAGCGTGAACCAGCGGGCTTCCTCTGGGGTGAGGTTGAGCTGCGGGGCCTCGTGGTGCGCCGGGTCTTCCTTGGTGACTAGGTGCTTGGCGGACTTGATGAGCCACGGAATCTTCTTGATCTTGCCCAGGCGGCCGCCGATATTGCGGGTCGGCACACCCGGCGCGCCGGTGGGCGCGGGTAGTTGGTCCGCCGAATCGATAATGACGGCGTCTGGGAATTCCTTGCGGATTGCGGCGATACGCGGCAGCGAGGACTCTAGGATGTCGAAGAGCTGGTCCGGGCCTGCCAGGAAGTCCTTCATGGCCTCCAGCTGGATGGCCATGGTGGAGTATTCCATGCACATGGTGTGCTTGAGGGTGGACTTAAAGATCGACTTGGTAATCCCGCGCGCATCGCCCTCGTGGTAGAGAGCCGCCACGATGAGGCGGTTGCGCAGGTGGAAGTAGGCCTGCCAGTCGATGGCATCGTCCTTATCCGCCCACGCCATGTGCCAGATGGCCGCACCCGGCCAGGTCACCGTGGGGAAACCGTGGGCGGCAGCACGCAGCGAGTATTCGGTGTCATCCCACTTGATGAACAGCGGCAGCGGCTGCCCGATACTCTCCGCGACGACGCGCGGGAAGAGGCACATCCACCAGCCGTTGTATTCCACGTCGACGCGGCGGTGCAGCGCGCGGGAATCATACTTCTTCGGGTTGAGGTGGGACTGCGCGTCACCGATAGCGCGCAGCGGGTACTTGGCAAAGTCGTGGTCGTAGACGGCGTGCTCGGCCGCGCCCCACATGAAGTCGGCGCGGTTAACGCGCTCGCCGGTGGTGCGCAGCTGGGAGCGCTCCTGCAGGTTGAGCATCTGTCCGCCCACGATGAAGGGCTTGGCGGCGTAGCGCGCTGCTTGGACCGCACGAAGAATGGAATCCGGCTCGATGGCAATGTCATCATCCATGTAGAGGATGTAGGGCGAGTCGGTATTCTCCAGGGCCTCGAACATAATGCGGGAGTAGCCGCCCGAGCCGCCCAGGTTGCCCTGGCGGAACTCACGGAAGCGCTCACCGAAGTGCGCCACGGCCTCGTCATAGCCCGGCGCGTCCGCCGGGTGCTGGTTGCCCTGGTCCGGCATGAGGACGTAGTCGATGATGCCGTCCACCACTGGGTCCTCCGCCAGCGCCTGCAGCGCCGCGACGGCGTCGGTGGGTCGGTTGAAGGTCGGAATGCCCACGGCGACGCGCTTGTCCTGCGCCGGGTACTCGCTACCATCCGGCAGGAGCTGCGGGTTCGGGGCGTGGGGGGCGCACCAGGCGGCGTCGGCAAGCACGGTGTCCTCAACGGCGGAGGCATCGAACCACAGCAGGCCGCCGTCCTCGAAGTTCTTCAAGGGCAGCTCAAACTCGTGGTGGCCGGTGGTCACCACGTGGTTGGCCACGGCGATGCGCTGGCCGTCCTGCTTGGAACGGTAGAGGGAAATGTTGGCCTCGCCTTCGACGTCCATCACCAACACGATGGACTTCAGCTGGGACCAGCGGCGCCAGTAGGCCGCCGGGAAGGCGTTGAAGTAGGTCTCGAAGGAGGCCTCTTCACCGGCCGGGATGGTCACGGAGGTGCGGCCACTCCAGCTGAGGCGCTCGCGGTTTTGCTCGGACTCGATGAGGTAGAGCATGCGGACGTCGACCGGCTCGCCACGCTTGGGCAGCAGGATGCGCTGTACGGGTTCGTACGCAGCAGAATTGTTGGCAGTCACGATATCTTCGGTTCTCCACACAGATTTCGACAGTATTCAGAAACCAAGATTAGTGGTTAAGCACTGCTGCGCTGAGTTCCCACGCGGCGGAAAGCTAAGCCGTGAGGGCAGCGTCCTCCGAAATAGGCTCGACGCCCAGGCGGTTGAGCATGTAAAGAACGCGGGCGCCGAGATCATCGGCCAGCTCGCGGGTCTCCTCCACGGTTTCTGCCGTGGCGATGTCCCAAATCTTGATGTCCTTGCCGGCTTCATCGCGCGGCACCTCGCGGCCGAGGTAAACGATGAAGTCAGGGATAGTCACCAGACGCAGGTCCTCGACGTAGCGGTCCGGGCGCTCCGCCATGCCGCGCTCCTGGAGCACGTGGGCCATGTGCGAGTCCGGATCGTTTTCGGGGTGAGCTACGGCGGCGTCGACCAGCAGGGCCTCGCCGGCGTACTTCTTCGTCAGTGCTACGGCGGCCTGTGCCAGCGCGTGGTCAGCTCCCGCGGAGAAACGCACGTGGATGCGGTGGGTGCCGAAGTGCTCACGCACCTCGCGCTCCACCATCACGGGAATGAATTCTTCTAAGGTCGCACCAGCTTCGTGACGCTCGATGGTGGCATCGAGGAAGGAATCAATCTCCTGCGCGGTGTATTCGTGGCCATAATCTGCGTGCAAGTCTTGGCGCAACGTATCGAAACGGCGGGCGTTAGGGGAAGTCATCTCTACACTCACTTTCTGTTCGCCTATTGTTAACCTACTGTTAACCTTAAGTGATTGTTGGCCAGACCACAAGTTTTATTTCCTTTGGTCTAGTTCCGCACGCTGGCAAAACCTCCCCATAAACGGCCAAAGGCCCGCCGGGTGTTCCGGCAGGCCTTCTTGGATTGTTCCTTCTTCTTATCGGGAATGCGCGATGCGCGATTGCGCAGCTTGAGGTGTTTCTCCAGCCGCTCCGGGGACATCTTCCACATGCTGCGGTCTGCGCGCTTCTTCTTGCGCTGAGCCATGCCGTCACCTCCTTCCATCGAGGTGTTTCAGCATAGCGCGCCACGCTGCGCTACTGGGAGCAGCCGGGACAACGCCGCCGCCTAGTGACCACGCTCCTGCTCCAGCGCCTTGCCCTCGTTCCAGAACGGAGCCAGCTTGTTATCGAACATGCTCAGCGCAGAAGCGATGGCCATGTGCATATCCAGGTACTGGTAGGTGCCCAGG
>DXEO01000127.1 GCA_019114925.1 Candidatus Corynebacterium faecipullorum
CGGCGCTTGCTAACCTTTCAACGTTTTTACAGTTATCTGCTATCGAAATAGCGTCAGACAAGTTAGTCCAAGAAATTGAGATCGTCCCCTGTACAGTCTCCACATACCCAGTGCAGGTCGCGTTCGTTATAAACGATTCCTCGACAAGATAGATGGTTGTGGCTTCTTCTCCAGTCACCTCCACCCCGTCAGGGAACGTTGAGCGAACCTCAGAGATAGTGAAATCCCTTGATGCGACAGTCACGCTTGCTTTACTTCCATCCTGGTCCTGCGCCTCAAACTGACAAGACCGATATCCAGTTTCCCGTTTAGCCGAACCAGTAGACACCAAACCCAAGCCTTCAAACACCGCTTGAGTCTCCGTGGTACAAGGATCAAACACTTGAAATCCAGGCACCGTGCGATCAAATTCACCAAGTGGCGGCAGCACCCCATCCCCCGCACGAGGCTCGTCGCGTGAAGCATGAGCCTCTCGCGACCTCGTGGCGGTGGCATCAGCGACCCCCGAGTCCCCTGAGCCACCGCCGGTGTGATCGCCAGGAAAGTTGTGAAAGTCCCCCGGATTATCACCATGGTCGCGAGCACCCAGACCTAGCGGAGGTGCACAGTTTGACAGCACCCCGATACAAACCGCCACCAGCACTAGGCCCCCGATTCGCTTCATGGTTTCCCTTCAACCAACTTTCCTGACTGTCAGAAGCCCCTCGCTGAAGCTGAAAGCTTCGAGCGGCTTCTGCGACCAGAATGCATGAGAACTATCAAGATGTCACGCCAAACCCAAATAAGATGCGTGGAATATTTCTAGACCGAGCAACTATTCAACGTCATTAATAGAACTTTTATAAATAATCGCTGGTCGTAGCCTGTAAGAAGCTTGGACGCTGGCAGTGAGTCACATGTGATCGAGCTGCCGATTATAACCAATTGGGGGTCCCCTAATTACAACACTGTCAACTTCCGGGTGTCGTTTTCACGTTCGGAAGCAAGGGCCCAACCACCTCACATGATCACACTCGACAACATCTCAAGCACGGCCTAAAAGCCAAGCTAGTTCCACCGACAGCCAAGGGAATGACAACGACACCGCAACGCAATACTGCGGCTTAGCAGCAGTCATATCAATGCCGAAGGACGACCGGTGACCCACTCGTCCCCAAAATTCCGACTTTCAATCTTCGATAATCGAACATGTCACCTATAACCAACCAAGAGAACCTTTGACCTCAAAAGCCTAACCATGTGGGTGCTCATCCACGTTGCACGGGGAAAATAACTAACATGCCGAATGGGATGGATACGCAATCACACACAAGACTTCAGGAACATTCGTGCTAACCACTGGCTAGCTCCGACGGTTTTAGCAATGAGGTGACAAAAAGAAGGCTCCGCCTATAGCCGGCGCTGTGCCCAATAGAAGGTTCTCAGCTCACAAAAGAAACCGGCGGCCGACACCACAAAGATTGTGGTGTCGGCCGCCGGTTCGCAACAGCGCTACGAGACTAACTAGTCCCTAAAGTAGCTCAGCAGACGGAGAATCTCGGTGTAGAGCCAGACCAAGGTCACAGCCAGACCAAGAGCGATACCCCAGGCGTACTGAGCCGGAGCACCCTGGCGGATGAGGCGATCAGCTTGGTCAAAGTCCGTCATGAAGGACAGCGAGGCCAAGACAATGCAGACAAGGGAGAAGATGATAGCGAGCATGCCGCCGTCACGCAGCGGATTGAAGCCAAAGAAAATAGCACCCAGCATGTTACCCAGCGCCAACACTGCCACGCCGGCAATAAGGCCGAACATGATCTTATTGAACTTCGGGGTGACCTTGACCGCACCGGTCTTGTAGACCATCAGCATGCCGATAAACACACCGACAGTGCCCATGATGGCCTGCCCAATGAGCGCCATACCATCGGAGTTACCGAAGGAAACGCCGGCGAACATGAGCGAGAATCCGCCCACGAAAAGGCCCTCAAACACGGCGTAGATCAACGTCACCGCAGCAGAGCCAAACTTCTTTCCAAAAGTTGAGACGAGGACAGTAACGAAACCGCCTAGCGCACCAACCAGGGTAAGGATCATCGAAATCCCCGGGTTAACCAACTCACCGATGGCAAAGTTAAGTACGGCCAAAACGATAATGACGCCAAGAGTAATACCAGTCTTGGTCACGACATCATCAACCGTCAGCGGACGATCGGCGCTACGGTTTCCCTGGTTAAACGGATTGTCGCTCTGACCGTAGGGGTTAACCTGGGTCTGACTTTGGCTGGACGAGAGGGAACTCATGACGGGGTTGCTAGAACGCACGCGAATCCCGATTCCTTTCACAGTCGTTCTCTAAAAAGCGGCCGCTCCAGGCCGCCTTGTCTTCTATTTCACTAGTATCAACGCTCCCCGTTGCTAGGAAGTTCCCAAAAATCTCACAATTCGCAAAATTATCCCCGTTTAACAGGGGCTCGTCGCCAACCCCCGCACCTCACCCGCAACTACCGCGTTGATTAAACCGAGCTTTTGGATATTTTTCGCTCTCCATGCCCGATTAAACCAGCATTTCTACTGGTCATGGCACCCCAGTGGTGCCCCCAGTGGGACTCGAACCCACACTGAATCGATTTTAAGTCGACTGCCTCTGCCGATTGGGCTATGGGGGCCAAACCGTGCCCACTTATCTTAGGGCACGGATAGTCATGAACTGAAAATAGGGTCGGCTTCTGCGCAACCTCCCGGTCTTAACCCGCTAGATTTGCTGCAAGGCCAGTAATGATGCCATCGAGGATGTCCTTCTCACTGATGAAGAAAGATCGTGCCTCGCTGTTGCGTTCAATCATCGTCATGATGCCCTCGACTGCCACGCATCCACCGCCGATGACATCCGCGCGTCCCGGATGGATAACGGGATTGAGAACGCGAACATCCGAAGGCAGACCGATCATCTGTCGGGTGAGCACCCGTAGAGCGTCGAAACGCAGCTCGGAGCCATGAATGGAATCGGCATCGTAGCGTTCCATCCCCTGGGCCAGTGCTGACAGAGTCGTAAACGTACCGGCGCAGCCAACGAAGGTCAGGGCTTTATCGATAGGAACGATCTTCTCAACTTCGGCCATGCGCTCAGCCACGTAATCCGTAGCGATCTCAATTTCTGCTTCGGTGGGTGGATCATTGCGCATGATGCGCTCAGTAAGACGCACACATCCCATTTGCGCGGAGTGGGAGCCGAGAATCTCACCGTCGATGGTGCCAACGACGAACTCCGTCGAACCACCACCCAAATCGATAACGCAGTACGGGCCCTCCTCAGAATGCAGGTCCCCCACCGCGCCGGTAAAGGACAGCAGTGCTTCCTCCTCGCCGGAGATAATCTCCGCACGAGCACCAGGCTGGACTTGACCGAGCAGTTCTTCAGTCATGTCAAAGAACTCGCGGTGATTCTTTGCATCGCGGGTGGCTGAGGTAGCTACCATGCGTACGCGCTCGACCTTCTCAAACTTCATCTGCTTGACGTAGCCCTCGAGCGCCGCGCGGGTCCGTGCAAGGGCCTCTGGTTCAAACTCGCCGGTGGCATCGACGCCCTGTCCAAGACGAACAATCTCCATCGTGCGGGAGATATCGCGGATCTTTCCATCTTCTTGAATCTCGCTGATAAGCAGGCGGATGGAGTTGGTTCCGCAGTCGACAGCAGCGACGCGTGTCATAAGGCTAGCCTTTCTCTTAACCGGCGTTAGAAAAATCGAACTGGGCCATATCAATGCCCAAGTCCCCCACGGTGGGCCAATCCTCTGGGATGGCGCTTCCTCGCAGTTTACCGTGTTCTGCGGCCATCGCTACGGCTTCGGTGCCGAAACGAACGCGGCCGGGCCCCTCCGCCAGGGCATACGCGATGAGGACGTGAAGGCACTTCACGCGCTCAGGCATGCCACCACCGGAAAAGCCAGTACCTAGGTCTTCCATGGAGTTGCGGGTTGCCAGGTAGTGTTCATGCGCGGCTTGGTAATCCTTCTGCAGGTCCTCATCCTCTGCAAGGCGCTGCTCCATCCATTTCATGACATGGGCAACTTCAAGGCGCGATGCTTCGGCGGTCAAGCGCGGGTCGGTGAGGTAATAAAGGGTGGGAAACGGGGTCCCGTCGGGAAGCTTGGGCGCGGTCTTAATCACCGCCGGGGCTCCGTCCGGAGTGCGGTATGCAATGTCCACGACGCCACGTGGGGTGCGGCCCAGTTGTTCGCGGACGACTTCAAGATCAGCATCGGTCACGGTCATAGGAACCATTGTGACACGGAGGAATGGTTGAGTCCTATTCAGCAGGGACTTCCGGTTGATTCTCTGCTTCTTCCGCTACCGAATCCCATAACACCGCGTACCACTGGCGGTCATCGGTATCCTCGCGGCGCTCCGAGGTTACCGTGTCACCCGAGTCCATGCGTGGATCCATAATGCGGAAGGCCGTTTCCCCCTCATCCATCACACCGAACCGGCGACGCGCCTCTTGCTTGACGTACTCCTCTGAGTTGTACTTATCAATCTCGGTGAGGAGGTCATCCTTGTGGGCCTGCTTGGCGGCAATAGAGCTTTCTAGGCGGGCAATTTCTGATTGTCCGTGGTAGTAATTGCGCAGCGGAACAGCAATGGATAGCAGAACTACGAGAACAACGGCGATGATGACGCCAACGCCCAGAATGTCCAGGCCTTTAGGCTGAACCGGGGTCTTCTTCCGCTTGGAGCGCTGCGCATCGCGGGCACGCGTGTGTACCGGAACCATGTTCCGGCGCTTCGTGCGGGGAGAAATAGTGCGTGCCATCGGGAAGCCATTGTATCCCGGACCGGCCCCAGTGCTGTGCGGCGCGCGTCGTGTCTCAAAAATAACACGTGTCACAGAAGTTCAAAGACCGTTCCGCTACGTGCGCTGCGTCAGCCTGGCCTCTACAGCTGGCCTCCCAACGCAAAAGGTGCCACAGTTTCCTGTGACACCTTTTGGATTAACACTAACTCCGCGAGCAGTCCGAGAAGACTGCGGTTAGAAGCTAGTGGGCAAACTTAGCCCTGGAAGCGCGGGAATGCGGAGCGGCCGGCGTAAACAGCAGCATCACCCAGCTCCTGCTCAATACGCAGCAGCTGGTTGTACTTGGCCACGCGCTCAGAGCGGGCCGGAGCACCGGTCTTGATCTGGCCACAGTTCAGGGCGACTGCGAGGTCAGCGATGGTGGTGTCCTCGGTCTCACCGGAGCGGTGGGACATCATGGTGCGGTAGCCGTTGCGGTGAGCCAGCTCGACGGCGTCAAAGGTCTCGG
>DXEO01000012.1 GCA_019114925.1 Candidatus Corynebacterium faecipullorum
ATCCAGCCGGTGGCGTAGAGGCCCGGCACGATCCCACCGTCAAGGTCAACCACGTGGCCGCCGTCGTTATTGATAACGTTCTTTTGCTTATTGAAGGGTACGCCCTCGATGGCATCGGAGCGGTAGCCCACGGCCAGGTACACGGCCTGGGCCGGCCACTCGGTGAACTTGCCGGTGCCGGAGACGGATCCATCGCCGTTGAGTGCGGTGCGCTCGGTCTTCACGGCAGTAACCTTGCCGTTTTCACCGATGAACTCCACCGGCTGCTCGAAGAGGTGAATCTGCAGGGTGTGCGGGGCATCCTTGGGCTCACGGATGGCGTAGCCCTCGAGGGTCTGGCACACCAGGTCACAGGACTTGGCCTCTTCGCGGGCCTTGAGGGAGGCCTCGTCGTAGTCGATGTCCTCCGGGTCCACTACCACGTTGATGGTCGGGGAGTGGTCGAGCTCCTTGAGTTCCAGCGGGGTGAACTTGGCCTGCGCCGGGCCGCGGCGACCGAAGACGCGCACGGTTGTGGCCTGGTTCTTGGCCAGGGATTCGTAGACGTTGTCGGGAATCTCGGTGGATTCCTTGAGCTCATCGCCGGTCTTGGCCAGGATGCGGGCCACGTCCAGGCCCACGTTGCCCACGCCGATCACCGCGACGTCGGTAGCGGAAAGATCCCAGGAGCGCTCAAAACGCGGGTTGCCGTCGTAGAAGCCAACAAACTCGCCGGCACCATGAATGCCTTCCAAGTCAGAGCCGGGGATCTGCATGCCTAGGTCCCCGACGGCGCCGGTGGCGAAGACGATGGCGTCGTAGTACTCCTCGAGCTCGGAGACGGTGACATCGCGGCCCACGTTGATGTTGGAGAGAAGGCGAATCTGCTCGGTGTCGAGCACACGGTGCAAAGAATTGACGATGCCCTTAATGCGCGGGTGGTCCGGAGCCACGCCATAGCGGATGAGCCCGAAGGGGGCGGGCATCTGCTCGATGAGATCGATCTGAACGTTGCCGCCGGTTTTCTTCACCAGGATGTCGGAGGCGTAGATGCCGGCTGGGCCGGCGCCGATGACGGCTACTTTCAGGGGCTGCTGGGTCATGATGGCCTTTCGGAATGTTGTAGTAACTAACGAAAGCTTAGGTCTAAACAAGCGTGGGTTTCATTGAACCGGCTTGTCTGCTGTAGGGCAACTGGGCCTAATTACATTCGGAGAACATTGTGGCATAAACCCAGCGTGCTTTGCATATTCGGGAGAAAATAAAAAAGACTGCTTTGTCTGCTTTGGCCAGACCGGTAGGTTTTCACTAACCGACGAAAGGGAGCAAATTATGACCACCGCGACGAAGCGACCGCCCCGCGCAAAGAAACCAGAAGGCCAGTGGAAGATCGATGGCACCGCGCCGCTGAACGCCGACGAAGAGATCAAGCAGGCCGACGATGCCCTAGCCGTGCGCCAGCGTGTTATCGATATTTACTCCAAACAAGGATTTTCCTCTATTCCCGCAGAGGATTTAGCTCCACGTTTCAAGTGGTTGGGGCTGTATACCCAGCGCAACCAGAACCTAGGCGGGGAGATGACCTCCAAGCTCAGCAACGCCGAGCTGCAGGATGAGTACTTCATGATGCGCGTGCGCTTCGATGGCGGCCACGCGGATCCCGCTAAGCTGCGCGCGGTCGGAGAGATTTCGCGCGATTATGCCCGCTCCACCGCGGACTTTACGGACCGCCAGAACATCCAGCTGCATTGGATTCAGATTGAAGATGTCCCCGCCATCTGGGAGAAACTGCGCTCTGTAGGGCTGGATACTCTGCTGGGCTGCGGCGACGTGCCCCGTGTCATCCTTGGCTCACCGGTAGCGGGAGTGGCTGCCGATGAAATCATCGACGCCACCCCGGCCATCGAGGAGATTAAGAATGATTACCTCTTGCGCGATGAATTCCTCAACCTTCCGCGCAAGTTCAAGTCCGCCATCTCCGGCAACGTGCGTCAGGACGTAACCCACGAGATCCAGGATGTCGCCTTTGTAGGTACGGAGCATCCCGAGTATGGGCCTGGCTTCGATTGCTTCGTCGGTGGTGGCCTGTCCACCAACCCGATGCTCTCGCAATCCCTCGGCGCATGGATCCCGCTCGAGCGCGTCCCAGAGGTGTGGGCCGGTGTCGCGCGCATCTTCCGCGACTATGGCTTCCGTCGCAACCGCAACCGCGCGCGCCTGAAATTCCTGGTGGCGCAATGGGGAATCAAGAAGTTCCGCAAGGTCCTAGAGGAGGAGTACCTAGACGCACCGCTTCTCGACGGCCTGCCGCTTCCCGTCGCGCCCGGCAACCGCGACCACCTGGGTGTGCACCGCCAGCAGGACGGAAAGTTCTACGTGGGCGTGAAACCCACCGTGGGGCATGCCACCGGCGAGCAGCTCATTGCCATCGCGGACGTGGCTGAGAGGTTCGGCATCAGCCGCATCCGCACGACACCGATGAAGGAACTGCTCTTCCTCGACGTGGAAGAAGAGGACATCCCCGCCCTGTCCCGCGCTTTGGATGAGACCGGCTTGTACTCTCAGCCTTCGGAATTCCGCCGTGGCGTTATCTCCTGCACGGGCCTGGAATTTTGTAAGCTCGCGCACGTGACCACCAAGGCCCGCGCCATCGAGCTCGTCGACATCCTGGAAGATACCCTCGGTGACCTCGACGTCCCGCTGTCCATCGCCCTCAACGGCTGCCCTAATGCCTGCGCGCGCTCGCAGGTGGCTGATATCGGACTAAAGGGGCAGATTGTGACCGATGCCGACGGCAACCGCGTCGAAGGCTTCCAGGTCCACCTTGGCGGCGCCCTCGGCCTTTCCCCGGACTGGGGCCGTAAGCTGCGCGGACACAAGGTGGTCGCGGATGAGGTTCCGGACTATGTCATTCGCTTGGTCAATAAGTACAAAAAACAGCGCGAAGACGGCGAACAGTTCCGCCACTGGGTCCTGCGGGCAGACGAGGAGGACCTGCAGTGAATTTTCGCCGCCAGCCCAATCCGAACCGTAACCACCCAGCCTTTTGCCCCTACTGCGCCGGGACAAATCTATTTCCCGATGAGGAAGATGATTTTGCCTGGAAGTGCGAAGAATGCCTCCGCATCTTTTCCGTACGCTTCCACGGTCAAGACGATGCCCCAGTAGCGCCCGCGCCGGCGGTCTCCTCCGCGGAGGCGCTGCAGCGCTCTCTCGCTCGCCGCGGCCATTCCACCGCGAAAACTCAGAATTAAGGACCCCCATGACCGCCCCGACCGCTACCACTGCATTACTAACCCTGTCACACGGCTCACGCCACCCCGAGGCCGCAGCGAACGTTATGGCGCTGACCCATGCCGCTGGCGAGTTGGCCGGTGTGCCGGCTACCGCCGCACACTTGGAATTCAATGACCCGCCGCTCGATGAGGCGGCGCGCAACCTTGCCGCGCAAGGGGTCCGCGAGGCGGTCGTTGTGCCTTTGCTCTTTACCGAGGGCTACCACCAGCGCATCGACGTTCCTGACGCTTTGGCCCAGGCTTCTGCGGCATCTGGAGTGCGCCTTCACCAAGCCCGTGGACTGGGTACAGGTGAGGACATGGCGCGTCTGCTGGCCGAGCGCGTTCCAGAGGGAACAGATACCGTTGTGCTCTATTCTGTCGGCTCCTCCGATGAGCGTGCCAACGCCGCCGTCGCTGATCTAGCCCGTCGTGTCGGTGAGCTTGCCGGTTGCTCAGCGAAGGTTGCCTATGCCACGCGCGGTGAGCGCCAGCCCGTTGACTCGGACGTAGAGCAGGAGGTCGTCGTGCCACTTTTTGTGAGCCCCGGCCTGCTCTTAGATCGCCTCGGCGAGCATGGAGGGCATAGCGGCGGGGAATCCCGGCAGGTTCTCCCTCCGCTGGGTGAGGCTCTCGCCGGCATTGTTTCCCACCGTTATGCGGAGGTGGCCCATGCGTAGCCTCATTCTCATCGCGATTGCGGGCGCCGCCGCGCAGCTTGTCGACGGTGGCATCGGCATGGGCTTCGGTGTTACGTCCACCACCATTCTGCTGCTGGCGGGCTTGGGGCCCGCGACGGCCTCCGCCGTGGTGCACACCTCGGAGCTAGGCACCACCTTGGTTTCCGGAATTAGCCACTGGCGTTTTGGCAACGTGCATTGGCCCACGGTGCTCAAGCTCGGTGTGCCGGGAGGTCTGTCGGCTTTCATCGGAGCGACGGTTCTGTCTAACCTCTCTCTCGAGGCTGCCGAGCCTGTAACGTCTGCGATTCTCGTGGTCCTAGGCATCAATCTTGTCTGGCGCTTCTCGCGCCCACGGATCAGTACTTCGCAGGAGACTCGACAGCACTCCACTCCATTTCTCGCAGGGCTCGGCGTGGTAGGAGGCTTTGTCGATGCTTCGGGCGGCGGTGGCTGGGGCCCGATTTCCACCTCGACGCTCATGGCGGTCGGTCGCGAGCAGCCGCGGCGCATCGTCGGCACTGTCAACACCGCAGAATTCCTCGTTACTTTTGGTGCGACGGCGGGCTTCATCGTTGGTCTCTGGGAGGAGATCGTGGCTAATGCCGCGGCGGTCGTGGCGTTGCTTATCGGCGGGATGATCACCGCACCGATTGCGGCCTGGCTCATCTCCCGCATTAACCCCACGCTCCTTGGAGGCTTCGTGGGCACGGCTATCGTGACCCTCAACATTCCTAAGGCGCTAGGGTGGGCGCTGGCGCATCAGCAGATCCTTCTTCTGCAGGTCGCTGCGCTGGTCCTCGGAGTTGCTCTCACGGTATGGGCGAGCCAGCGCCGGGCCCGGTCCGCTCAGAGCGCGGATGAGGATAGCACTTCGCAGCAGCGCACTGGCAACCGTGTCGTTGAAACGACGGAGCCGACTGGCCGGGAGGGCGCCCAGGCAGGCAGCTCCGCGGAAGAGGAGCCCGTCGGTGTGAGCACGCCACGTTCCTAGAAACGTGGAGTCCTCAGAAAAGCCGGGTGGTGGCGCTGGCTAGCGCCCAGCGCTAGAGCCCGGCAACCTCACCGATGACGATGACCGCTGGGGGAGCCACCGAATTCTTTTCCATCGTGGCCCCTAGCTCAGCCAACTCGCACTGGAATGCTCGCTCGCCCTCGAGGGAGCCTTCCTGAATGATCCGCACGGGGGTGTGGGGGGAAAGGGTGGCGTCGATCAGCGCGGCGGCAATGGCCGCCGCGTTTTTCACGCCCATAATGACGGACAAGGTAGCCCCGGACTGCGCCAGTGCTGCCCAATCCACCAAAGACTTGGGATGGCCTGGCGGCAGGTGTCCGGAGACCACCGTGAAGGCATGGACGACGCCACGGTGGGTCACCGGCGTTCCCGCAAGGGCGGGTACCGCGACCGCCGAGGTTACCCCGGGGACGACCTCTACCGGGATGCCCGCTTGCGTAAGCGCAGTGAGTTCTTCGAAACCGCGCCCAAACACATAAGGATCTCCACCTTTGAGGCGGACCACGCGGCGTCCCTGGCGGGCGTTATCAACCAGAATCTCGTTGATGCGCTCCTGGGCCACCTGGGCGCGGTAGGGGATCTTGGAGACGTCGATAAGCTCCTTGGCGTCAATATCGCACAGCTTATCCAGCTGGGCGGTGGGGCCGAGGTGATCTGCCACGATGACCTCGGCATCCTGCAAGGCCCGCATACCACGCACGGTGATGAGATCCCACGCGCCAGGGCCGCCGCCGACAAGGACTACCGGATGAATGCTCATGGCCACTAATCCTAGCTATGCTCGGGCCTATGACTTCCTATGACCCCGAAAACGCGGGCTTCTTTGACATCGCCCACGAAGGCGCCCAAGCACGCGTGGTTGCCTCCGCAGTGCCGGAGCTTGCTCGCGTGCTGGGCGGTCTGCGCCCGCGCAGCGTCGTTATCCTTGCCTCCGACCAAGTTTCCCGCGCTGCTGCTCACGTTGCTGTGGGCCTAGCAGAGCCCGCTGAAGTCCCCATCATGGTCAGTGAATCACTGCCGCGCTTTACCGGTGCCCTCGATGTCGTGGTGGTGGCGGGGGATAGCCCGTGGGCGGAGCGCGCGCTGCATATTGCTGCGCGCCGGGGTGCCACGACCATCCTCCTCAATGAGATTGAGGATGCTCCCGAAGACACCATCGTTATAGACACCTTGCCCACCGCCGAAGGAATCTCCCCGGTGCGCGTGATTACAGCTGTGCACGCGGTGTACGCGGTGCTGAACGAAGACCCAGTTCTCGTCTCCCGCCGTATGGAGGACGTCGCTGATGCCGTGGACCGTGAATTGGAAGCACTGTCCCCACAACGCGATTCCACGACGAACCCTGGGCGCGCGTTGCGTGAATTCGTAGAGGGCGGACGAGTCATCCATAGCTGCGGGCCCGATCCTTATGCGCTGTCGGAGGAGCGCACGCGCGTGCCCCTTGGTGCGCTCGTTGCCCGCATGGCTGGTGCGGTGTGGGCAGCCCACGGGCTGGGAGGGACCGTTGTTGATGCGGAAGGCTTAGGACCGATTCTGCAGACAGACCCGACTGACATCTTCTATGACCCGTTTGAAACGGAAGAGCCTTTGGTACCCTTGAAAATTGTTTTATGGGGACAGGAAGAGGCGAACCTTCCCCACTCTTTTGCAGCAGCGAACGCTGACACCTCCTATGGGGAATTGGCCCGCGCGCTGCAGCTGATTACGCGCAGTTATGCCGCGACCGCCTACGACGTGAAATAGAGGATTTCAATGAAGTTGCTCACCAGTGCTGCCCGCAATTATTCGTGGGGTTCGCGCACGCTTATCCCGACGCTGCTCGGCGAGCCGGAAGCCCACAGTCCGGTAGCAGAGCTGTGGTTCGGTGCGCATCCGGCCGACCCTTCAACGATTGGGGAGGAGAAGCTGGATGAGATCATCGCGGCCGACCCGCAAGGGCAGCTGGGACATCGGGTGGCTGACAAGTATGGAACCGGCCTGCCCTTCTTGCTGAAGATTCTGGCGGCCGCTGAGCCGCTGTCGCTGCAGGCGCATCCTTCGAAGCAGCAGGCCGAGGAAGGCTTTGCCCGCGAAAATGCGGCGGGAATCAATCTCACCGCACCTAATCGTAACTACAAGGATGATAACCATAAGCCGGAGCTCATCGTGGCGCTCACCGAGTTCTACGCCATGGCAGGCTTCCGCCCCCTCGCGCAGACCCGCAGCCTCTTCGCGGCTTTGGAATGCGAAGAACTAGCGCACTATGAAGGCATGCTTGACGCGGATCCAGCCGCCGAAGGCGATAGCCTCCGCGCGCTGTTTACCACGTGGATTACGATCCCTGGCGCCAAGCGCAAGGAGCTGATCAGCGCGGTCGTGGCTGCTGGTGAGCGACTCTGCAGCACGCAGGCAGGTGAGCCGTGGATGGCCACCGTGATGGGCACCGTGGCCAAGCTCAATGAACAGTACCCAGGTGATATCGGCGTTCTGGGAGCGCTTCTGCTCAACCACATTGTTTTGCAGCCAGGCGAGGCGATTTACCTCGACGCCGGGCAGCTGCATGCCTATGTCTCCGGCTTAGGCGTGGAGATCATGGCCAACTCCGATAACGTGCTGCGCGGCGGATTGACCCCAAAGTTCGTTGACGTTCCTGAGCTGGTCAAGGTCCTCACCTACGAGGCGGCTGAAGACCCGCGCGTGGACCTAGTGGATGCCTCCGAAACCGGAAACGTGAAGGGCGCTAAGGCATGGTCCTATCCGGTACCGATTGAGGAATTCCTACTGGACCGTGTAGAACTTTCCGGCGAGGAGAGCGTCGACGTCGACAGCGATGGCCCGATGATTCTACTGTGCACCTCCGGCTCAGCTGCGTTGAGCAACGCGGAGGCAGAGAGCCTCAGCTTAAGCGCGGGCCACGCTGCGTGGCTCTCTGCCAACGATCCTGTTGTTACCGTCCGAGCTGCCGGTGCCGAGGGTGCTGAGGTATTCATCGCCCGCGTCTAAGCCCGCGGTGGGGCGGCAAGCCTTAAAACTGCGCAGCTGCCCGGGCTTTGTTTGCGCCTGGGCAGCTGTGGGGGAATTTAAGCAGACTCTGTGAACGCCGGTCCGGGAGTTGGCTCGGGGAAGCTTTCAGCTGGAGCAGTGGCGGTGGGGGTTGCTGCAGAAGGTTCTTCTGTTCGCGGGGGAGTGGGTTCCTCAGGCTGTGGCTGAGGTTGGCCGGAGGACTGCGGGCCAGCGTGGTGGTCCTCCGTAGGGCTCTCCTGCGGAACGTCGGTCGGTGATTCCGGCGTGGTCGGCGGCTGCGTCGGCTCTGAGCTCGGCTGAGGAGAGCCCGGTGCTGGCGACTCAGGGGCAGTCGTAGTGGAACCCTCGGATGGCGGCGCAGCGGGAGCCGTGCTGAGCGGCGCTTGCGGGTACTGCGTGTTCGGCGTTACCTGCGGCTGTTGGTTCTGCAGCGAGGAGACATTGTCAGGGCGGTAGACAGCCGTGGGCGCAGCCGGTTCCGTGCGGTTTACCACGGCATTCGGCGCCAAGTACGGATCCTCCGCGGGTGCGGCAACCTGAGTCTGGGACTGCTTGGGCCACGAGGAGGTCGGGGAGGCCGTGATGGTGTAGGAATGCGTTGCCGCGGATGACGTGGCCGGAGCGCTCGACGCAGCGGTGGCAGCGGAGGGCTTGGTAACCACGGAATCCGGCGCGCTCATGCGCCAAACTGCGATGCCAACGGCGACGGCGCACAGGAGGCCTGCAACGACGAAAGCCACAATGCGGCGAGGGGTGCTCGTCATGCGGGGCGCTCTCCTTCCTACTTAATTTGCTGTGCATGCTGCGCAAAAGCCAGCTCAAATGTCACAAGATGGTAACAACGATAACACGAAACTGAGGATAGTAAATGGCCTGGGCAATAATCCCCATGCATTTCTTATGCAAGCCGGTACGCGGAGTGCTGTAAAGACTGTAGAAAGAGAGAGAAATGTGAAAGAGGAAGGAAAGGAAATAGGTAGCTCCGTAATAAAACGGCTCTGCGGGAGCAAGCCTTGCATACGTGCGCCTAAAGAATGGTAGAAATTGGATTAGATAGCGGCTGCGCGGCGTGCCCCGCCCGTGCATCCGCACCGGCAACCGTGGATATAAAAACACAGCCCCCTAATTCACCAGAGCATAAAGGAGAAACAATGAGCTCATGGGATGAAGACATCTTCGCTGACGAGGCCAACGTCGACTTCTTGGATGAACTGGCTGATCTAGAGGATGAAGAGATCGTTGCTGCGGTCGATGATGCTTGCGCGCTCGCGGTCTCAGGCGAGGCGCAGACTGAGGAGGAGCAGCGCAACGCCCTAGCGGCGGCCACGATCGCCGCCATCTGGGCAGGTGCTCCGTTCAGCGCAGGGGAGGTCGTAGAGGACTATCCCTTCATCCGGGATCTCGCCGGCTCCGGCAGCGAGAACCTGAACGAAAACGCCCTCGAGCTGATCGAAGGTGTGGAGGAGGACTATGACCTTGAGCCCTTCATTGAGGCTCTGTCGTAGAGCCAGCTTTCCTAGAAACCGCTCGAGCACCAGATACACCAAGCATGCTGATCAGTATTGAAGGAATTGACGGCGCGGGTAAGAACACCATCACCCAGCGCCTGCGGGAAGAACTAGCCTGCGATGTCGAAGTCTTAAGCTTCCCACGCTACGAAGACTCCATCCATGCTCAGCTCGCGCAGGAGGCACTCTACGGGCGTATGGGTGACCTCACCGATTCGGTCTACGGGATGGCCACGCTCTTTGCGCTGGATCGGAGGGGCGTTAAGGAGCAGCTCCTCACCGCCGCTGAGTCCACGGACTCTCTGCTCATTTTGGACCGCTATGTGGCCTCCAACGCCGCGTACTCCTCCGCGCGGGTGGGAGGGGAGCTCATTGTCGATTGGATTTATGAGCTCGAATTCGAGCGCTTCGGCCTGCCGGTGCCGCAACTGCAGATCTTTTTGGATACCGACGTTGCCCTTGCCGGCCAGCGTGCCGTGGCCCGTGCGGCAGAAGATGAGGGGCGCAATCGCGACCGCTATGAACGTGATGCCGCGTTGCAGTCACGCACGGCGGCTGCCTACCGCCGCTTGGCGGATCAACAGTGGGCAGGGCGGTGGATCGCCACCGCGGATGCCGATATGATTATCCAAGCTGTCAAGGAGCTTGTAGGAGAACAATAACGTGGCACCGAAAATCTTGGTCGTGGATGATGACCCGGCAATTGCCGAAATGCTTACCATCGTGCTTGAGGCGGAAGGGCTGGAACCTATTGCCGTCAACGATGGTAATGAGGCCATCTCGACCTTCCGCGAGCACGACCCGGATCTGATCCTGTTGGATCTCATGCTTCCGGGCATGAACGGCGTTGATATCTGCCGCGCCATTCGTACCGAGTCCTCGGTGCCTATCGTGATGCTCACCGCAAAGACCGATACCGTCGATGTGGTCCTTGGCCTCGAATCGGGGGCAGATGACTACATCACCAAGCCCTTCAAGCCGAAAGAGCTCATCGCCCGCATCCGTGCGCGCCTGCGCCGGATTGACGGAGGTACAGGCGAAATTATCGAGGTAGGGGACCTGCTTATCGACGTCCCCGAGCACACCGTCACCCGCAAGGGCGGCGAGGAGATCTCGCTCACCCCGCTGGAGTTCGACCTCCTGCTGGAAATGGCTCGAAAGCCCGGACAGGTGCACACCCGCGAGGCGTTGCTCGAATCCGTCTGGGGCTATCGCCACGCTTCCGATACTCGCCTAGTCAACGTGCATGTTCAGCGCCTGCGCGCAAAGATCGAGCATGACCCAGAGGATCCGCACATCGTGCTCACGGTACGCGGTGTGGGATACAAGACTGGAAAAGTCGCCGAGTAAAGGACTACCGCTATTTTTGGTTGGTTAAGGCGAGCCCGGGATGGCGTCGTCGAGCGCTGGCGCACGTCCCTACAGACACGCGTCTTGGGCATGATGCTGGTCGCCTCCACGGTGGTCATGATCATCCTGGCTTATGCGCTGGTGTCGGTGTTGACACAACAGCTGGTGAGCCAGAAGGAAGACACCGCACTGCAGGAGCTCGACCGCGCCCGCGTGGCCGTGGAGCAGCAGATCGACGCCACCGGCACAGCGAATTCAACGCAGGTGCGCATCAACTCTGCGCGCGCCGCCTTGGGCCAAATGTCGGCGCAACAACCCGATGCCCAAGCTGTGTACGAGCCGGTCATCGTCGTGGAAAACTCAGACGGCACGGCCACGACCTCGCCGGAAGGCTACCGCATTCCCGATGACATGCGCGAGCTCGTTAGCCGCGGTCAGGTTGTCCAGCAATACGCCACGGTGGACCAGCAGTCGGGGGCGACCTATAACGCGTTGATGGTGGGCACGCCCATCGAAAGTGATATCCCGAATACCCAGGTCTACCTCGTATTGTCCATGGAATCCGAGGAATCCACGATGGCGCTTATGCGTGGTTTGCTCTCGGCTGCCGGGGTGGTGGTTGTGGTCCTCCTCGTTGGAATTGCCTGGCTGGCCACCCAGCAGGTGATCGTCCCGATTCGTTCCGCATCCCGCATTGCACAACGATTTGCCGCTGGCCACCTGCGCGAGCGCATGGTGGTCAACTCGGATGATGAGATGGGCCGCCTTGCTTCCTCTTTCAATGACATGGCAGACAAGCTGTCAAAGCAGATTACCCAGCTGGAGGAATATGGCGACCTCCAGCGGCAGTTCACTTCCGATGTTTCTCACGAGTTGCGCACGCCGCTGACGACGGTGCGCATGGCGGCGGATGTCATCGCGGAAGATGCAGAAGAGTTCAACCCCTACACCAAACGTTCAGCGGAGTTGCTGATCAAGGAGCTGGACCGTTTCGAAGACTTGCTCGCGGACCTATTGGAGATCTCTCGCCACGATGCCGGCGTGGCTGATTTGTCCACGGCCTCCATCGATATTCGCTCCTGCTTGGACTCCGCACTGAGCCAGGTGGAGCACCTCGCCGCCGAGTTGGGGGTGGAGGTTATCGTTCATGCCCCAGAGGAACCCGTGGCTGTGGAATGCGATTCGCGCCGCGTCGAGCGTATCTTGCGTAACCTGCTCGCGAACGCCATTGATCATTCTGAAGGCAACCCCGTCATCGTGGATATCGGGGCGACTGAGGATGCCATTGGTATCGCCGTCACCGATTCTGGTGTGGGACTCAAGGAAGGCCAAGAGGAGCTGGTGTTCAACCGCTTCTGGCGCGCGGATTCCTCGCGCAAGCGCCACTCAGGCGGGACCGGCTTGGGCTTGGCCATCGCTCGCGAGGACACCGTGCTCCATGGCGGCACTCTGGATGCCATCGGCTACTTCGGCGTTGGCTCGCGCTTCCGTCTGATTCTGCCACGCACCCCGGGGGAAGCGGTGGAATCTGAGCCCATTGCCCTCGAGGTCCCGGGCGCTCCGAAGCCCGTCGAAGCAGAGGAACAGTCCGCGCTCGATGTGAGCACTGAACCAGGCGCCCCTGTAGTAAAGACAGAGGCGGACAACGGGATAGTGTGGCCCTCGGAGCGTGAAGCGCGTGGCGCGGAAGCGCCGTTCAATCAAGACATCGTCCCCGATTTCGACGAGGAGGCCCAGCGATGATTCCGGCCCGCCGCTCACTCGCAGTGCTCAGCTGCGTCGCGCTTAGTACTCTCGTCGGGTGTTCGACCTTGCCGCATAACACCGATCCCCAGGTGATCAGCACTTTTGAACCGCATGAGCGGGCAGACGATGCCGTTGTGGAGCCCCGCACCGATAGCGAACCGGACCTTTTAGTCCGTGACTTCTATTCGGCCGTGGCGATTCCCACTGGCAACTACGCTGCTGCCCGCACCTTCCTTTCCTCTGAAATCGCTAATTCCTGGGATCCCACGGATACCGTGCTCGTCGTGGACTCTATCGACCTTGTGACCTCAAACATGGAAGACGGTGCCCTCGAGTATTCGGTACGCGGCAACATCATCGGCCGTCTGGCGGATGGCGGGGCCTATGTCCCGGATAACTCACGTCTTGAGGCGACTGTCCGCCTGCGCCAGTTCAATGGGCAATGGCGCATTACCGACCTGCCTACTGGCGCGGTGATCGAGCGCACGGAACTGCGCAACCGCTACCGCCCGCAGTCGCTGTACTTCTTCGGTACAACCCAGCGCCTAATGGTGGCGGACCGTCGGTGGCTCTACTCGGGAAAGGAGTCGATCGCTTCGGAGCTGGTCACCCTCCTGCTGCAGGGGCCGTCTTCCGATATCGCTCCGGCGACGACCACCCTGATCCCGAAGGATGCCACTTTCTTAGGCATCAACGATGGTGTGTATGAATTCAGTGGTATGTCAGCAATGAGCCAGAAGGAGCGCCTTAAATTTGCCTCCCAGTTGGTCTGGACTCTCAACAATGCGGAGATCACTAATTCGGTGCGCGCCACTATCGATGGCAGCCCCTTGGTCGACAACATGGAGGAGATGACCATCGATGATTTCGCCGAGTTTAACCCGGAGGTAGCTGCCCAATCCGTGCCGAAGCTCTACGCCGTCAACGACGGTTCGCTTCTGGAAGTCAAGGGCGAAGGTAGCACCGAGGTGCAGGGCATGGCCAGCCAGATCCATGGCATCCAGTCCGCCGATATCTCGGATGAGGGGGTGGTGGCTGCGGTGCGTACGCATTCTGAGAAGGAATCGCAGCTGGCGATGGGCGAGCTCGGCTACGAACTCAAGGATTCGGTCAAGGGCGAAACCCTAGCCCGCCCCACCTTCGAGGTGGGCGGCCAGGTGGCGTGGACCGTTGTCGACGGCAAACATGTAGTCCGTGTAACGCGTTCGCCGGCAACTGGCGAACTGAGCACCGCGGAGGTGGACACCTCCGCACTGGAGAACGTGGAGGGAGAGATCTCGGTCATCCGACTGTCCCTCACGGGAGCCCGTATCGCCATGATCATCGACGGCAACATTTACACCGGCGTGGTGGCCCGTGCGACCTCGGGCGAGCGGCGCATTGTCAACATCCACCAAGTTGGCCCAGAGCTGACTGGCTCGGCCTTGTCCGTGGAATGGCAGACGGATGGTTCTTTGCTCGTGGGAACCTCGGCGTCGAATTCCCCTGTGTGGCGTATTGAGCAAGACGGTTCCTCTGCTACCACCTTGCCCAGCGGAAATATCACCGCGCCTGTGGTGGCGGTGGCTTCCTCGCCGTCGACGCACTACGTCACCGATGCGCATGCCCTATTGCAGCTTCCTGCAAGCGGATCTGAACGCTCGTATTGGCGTGAAGTCGAAGGCCTGCAGGGAGTGCGGTCCTCACCCATCATCGCGCGCTAGAGTCGCGCTAAAGTAGGGCGCATGCCGAAGAATCGGGGGATAGGGGAGGCCACGGCCGCTCTCGTGGAGCTTTTCTTGCCACGTCCCTGTGCTGGGTGCGGGGGCGAAACCGCTGCGGGCGGGGTGTTGTGCACGTCCTGCCAGGAACACTTGCGGCAGGTTCCACACCGGGTGGAACGGCCGCAACCCTTGGGGTTTCCGGCGTGGGCTCTTGGTCCCTATTCCGATACTCGCCGTGGTGTCATCATCGCTATGAAGGAACGCGGGCACCACGCAGTGCGCGCTCACCTCGGGGCGGTGTGCGCCGCCGGCATCGACTATTTGCGCGCCCGCGGTGATATCCCGGAGACTGGGTTGCTTGTACCGGCGCCGACGCGTGCGTCCTCGGCTCGTCGCCGCGGTGGCGATCCTGTTGCCGCGTTGTGCCAGGCAGCGGCCGCCAGGCTTGCGGGCTGGGCCGTGGTTAATGCCTTGCACACAGTTGAAAGCAGCGCGGATCAGTCAGCGCTCAGCGCGGTGGAGCGCGCCGATAACATGCGGACAGCTGTGCTGTTGCGTCCATCCGCCCGCGAGCTGGTGGGGAAGAGCGTGCTGCTTGTCGACGACGTCATCACCACCGGCGCCACCCTGCGCGCCAGCGCCGCGCGCGTGTGGGCTATCGGGGGTGACGTCGCGGGTGCGATTGTGCTGGCAGATGCGTAGGGCGACGAGTTATCAAGCATGAATGGAGGGGGCCAGTCACCGCGTAGGTTATGACCAGTGGTAGCATGAGGGGTGTCACAGGGAAGCGGGCTTTCGGCCCCTCATCACAGGCTTGTGGAAGTCCGCAGAATGTGCAGTCATTCAGTCCCCACGAGTATAGGGAGGCATTTCATGTCCCAGCAGACCAACGCTCAGGTCACCATCACCGGCCGTAACGTGGAGGTTCCGGAGCACTTCCAGGAACGTGTCACTGAAAAACTAGCCAAGATCGAGCGCCTTGATCCGACCCTGACCTTCTTCCACGTGGAGCTGCAGCACGAGCCGAACCCGCGCCGCGAGTCCGAGGCAGAGCGTCTGCAGATCACCGCTACCGGCAAGGGGCACATCGCCCGCGCCGAGGCGAAGGAAGATTCTTTCTACGCGGCACTCGAGACCGCCCTGGGCAAGATGGAGCGCTCCCTGCGCAAGGTGAAGGTGCGCCGTGAGAACGTGAAGTCCGGCCACCGCGCCCAGAAGGGTACTGGCCAGATCGCCGCTGAGCTGGTCGCTGAAGCTGAGGCAGCTAAGCCTGCTAAGGAAGAGCGCTACATCGATCCCTACGCCGAGACCGTCGAGGATGTTCGCCCGGGCCAGGTCGTCCGCTTCAAGGAGCACCCAGCAACCCCGATGTCTGTCGATGATGCGCTCAGCGAGATGGAGCTGGTCGGTCACGACTTCTACCTCTTCATCAACGAGGAGAACAACAAGCCTTCCGTGGTGTACCGCCGTCACGCATTCGACTACGGTCTCATCTCCCTGACGGATGCTGATGCTTAAGGCCTAAGCCTTAAAGGCTTTAGGGCCTAGTACACAGGCTCCCTGCCCCGCAGCGCACATGCGCAGCGAGACGGGGAGCCTTCTTATGTCTCTATTAAGCATTGTTAATCTTTGATCTTCTCTTTTTCGTGACGGTCGAGGAGGCGTCCTGCAAACGTCGGGGTGGAGCCAGAATTGCGCTTTGGGTTGGGTTGCGAACTGTAAGAGAAAAGCTAGTGAGTACAATGGCGACGAGTTAACTTATTTGTCGCGACAAGAAGGATTATCTAGACGTGTTTGGACTTTCCAAGCTGCTCCGTGCCGGTGAGGGACGCACCGTCAAGCGCCTGGCCAAAATTGCAGATGATGTTATTGCCCTAGAAGATAAATTCGCGGCGCTGTCGGACGACGAGCTCAAGGCCAAAACAGACGAGTTTAAGAAGCGTTTGGCGGATGGCGAAAAAATGAATGACATCCTTCTCGAAGCCTTCGCCACCGTGCGTGAGGCCGCTTGGCGCGTGCTTGACCAGAAGCACTACAAGGTGCAGATTATGGGCGGTGCCGCGCTGCACTTCGGCAACGTCGCTGAGATGCGCACCGGTGAGGGCAAGACCCTGACCTCGCTGCTGCCGGCCTACCTCAATGCGCTGGAGGGCAAGGGCGTACACATCGTGACGGTCAACGATTACTTGGCCAAGCGTGACGCCGAGATGATGGGCCGTGTCCACCGCTGGCTGGGCCTTACCGTTGGCGTCATTCTCTCCGAGATGCGTCCGGCGGAGCGCAAGGAAGCTTATGCTTGCGACATTACGTACGGCACAAACAATGAGCTGGGCTTTGACTACCTGCGCGACAACATGGTCCGCTCGCTCAATGACACGGTCCAGCGTGGCCACAATTACTGCATCGTGGATGAGGTTGACTCCATCCTGATCGATGAGGCTCGTACCCCGCTCATTATTTCCGGACCGGTCGACGGCTCCTCCCAGTTCTACGGCGTCTTCTCCAAGCTGGCGCCGAAGATGCGCGAAGGCATCCACTACGAGGTGGACCACAAGAAGCGCACCATTGGTGTGCTGGAGGAAGGCGTTGAATTCGTCGAGGATCAGCTGGGCATTGAAAACCTCTACGCCCCAGAGCACTCCCAGTTGGTGTCCTACCTTAACAATGCTTTGAAGGCGAAGGAGCTCTTCACCCGCGATAAGGACTACATTGTCCGCAATGGCGAAGTGCTGATCGTGGATAGCTTCACCGGCCGCGTTCTGGCTGGTCGCCGCTACAACGAAGGTATGCACCAGGCTATTGAGGCAAAGGAAGAAGTGGAGATCAAGAACGAGAACCAGACTCTCGCCACCGTTACGCTCCAGAACTACTTCCGCCTTTATGACAAGATTTCCGGCATGACCGGTACCGCAGAGACCGAGGCAGCTGAGCTGCACTCCATCTACGGGCTCGACGTGGTGCCGATTCCGACCAACAAGCCGAACCAGCGTACCGACCACCCCGATCGCATCTACAAGACTCAGGAAGCCAAGTTCGCTGCGGTAGTGGATGACATCGAGGAACACGTTGCTGAAGGCCAGCCGGTGCTGGTAGGTACCACCTCCGTGGAGCGCTCCGAGTACCTCTCGCAGTTGTTGAGCAAGCGCGGAATCAAGCACTCGGTACTCAACGCCAAGCACCATGAGGAAGAGGGACAGATCGTTGCTCGTGCCGGCCGCCCCGGCACCGTAACCGTAGCCACTAACATGGCCGGCCGCGGTACCGATATCGTGCTCGGCGGTAACCCCGAGGTCATCCTGGATGAGAAGCTGCGCGAGCGCGGCCTCGATCCCTTTGAAGATGAAGAGAAGTACCAGGAGGCCTGGGACGCCGAGATCGATCGGGAGAGGGAACGCTCTAAGCGGCTGGGCGACGAGGTCCGCGAGGCCGGCGGCCTGTACGTATTGGGTACCGAGCGCCACGAGTCGCGCCGTATTGATAACCAGCTGCGCGGCCGCTCTGGCCGTCAGGGTGATCCGGGTGAGACCCGCTTCTACCTGTCCATGCGTGACGAGCTCATGGTGCGCTTCGTGGGCCAGTCCATGGAGAATATGATGAACCGCCTTAACGTGCCGGATGATGTACCGATTGAGGCCAAGATGGTCTCTAACTCCATCAAGGGGGCACAGGCACAGGTGGAGAACCAGAATTTTGAGATGCGTAAGAACGTGCTCAAGTACGATGAGGTACTCAATGAGCAGCGCAAGGTGGTTTACGCTACCCGCCACGATATCCTCGAGGCCAGTGATATCAAGGACAACATCCGCGAGATGATCAACGACACCGTGTCTGCTTACGTGGCGGGCGCGACAGCCACAGGCTATGTCGAGGATTGGGATCTAGACGAGCTGTGGAATGCGCTGGAGTCCCTGTACGGGCCGACCATGACGCACGAGGAGCTTGTCGACGGTACCGAGTACGGCTCTGCCGGCGAGATTTCTGCGGAGCAGCTGCGCGATGCGCTGTTGGCTGATGCGAATTCCGAGTATGACCAACTCGAAGAAGCCGTGAGTGCCATCGGCGGTGAGAGCCAGATGCGCAATACCGAGCGCATGATCATCCTGCCGATTATTGACCAGAAGTGGCGCGAGCACCTCTATGAGATGGATTACCTCAAGGAAGGTATCGGTCTGCGTGCCATGGCGCAGCGCGATCCTCTGGTGGAGTACCAGAGGGAAGGCGGCGACATGTTCAATGCCATGAACGATGCGGTCAAGGAAGAAACCGTTCGCCAGCTGTTTATGCTGCGCAAGCAGTTCAAGGCACAGGAAGAGGCGAATGCCGCGGGTGAAGCGGAAGCATAGGACAACACTGAAGCGCCAGCGCTAGCCAACGTAAGACGCCGTGGGAATCGTTCCCCACGGCGTCTTTTTATTGGAAGTAGTTAGGTATATACTGGCAGAACAATAATTGTTGTTCTTCGGAGGTTGAGTTAGTATGCGCCGCTTGTCTCTGCGAGTAGGTCTATCCGTGTTCGCATCTGCCACCCTGCTGGGTGGCGGCGCAGCTGCTTCGGCTGTGGAGCTAGCTCCCGAAGAGCAGTGCCAACTGGCTTCCGTATTAGGCTCTCAGAGCGATGACTCCTTGGAGGGCGCTGAACTCAGCTCACAGGATATTGTCTCCACTCAGTGTGGCGCGGTGTCTGAACCGGAAAGCCTTGATGAAGCTACTGCGAAGTTTCCCGTGGTGGGGGCCACTATGTTTGGTGGCATCAGCCTAGCTTTGGTGAGTGCTTCTGCGGCCTTCGCCGGAATCGATTGGACGCCCATCCTGATCAAGCTGGGGTCGCTGTTCTAAGACCAAGGCTAGGCCATAAGTTTGCTTTCTAGGCCACTCTAAAACCTCAAGATTCCCTTCCTCAGAACTCTTTCTCTTGTGTCAGTGGGTTTGCAGGCCGCCCGAAAGTAAGCGGAATGACCGCAGGTATCGGCCGGTTGCAGCGCCGGTAAAAGCGCGCCGTGATGAGCCTAAGAGCACCGAACCGAAGAACTCACCATTTGCGCGCGCGTGCAAGCTGCGCAGCGTCATTCCTCCGTGCGATTCCGCCGCTGCCTGGGCTTTCCGCCAAGCGCGCACATGCTTAGTGATTTCCGGGGCAAAGCGTGGGTTATTGAGATGACTTAAAGGCCGCAAGGCGGCAGCGACTTCGAGAACTATGACAATGAGACCACGGATCTCTTCCCGCGTGGCCAGGTCGCGAGCTGTGGGCTCGCGCTCGTAGCGGATACGTTGCGGGGCAATATACAGTTGTAGGTGGCTCATGCCGGGGATGGGAGTGTACATGTGAATCGCGTCCTCTTCCGCAATGCGCGGTACGGAGGAAGGCGCTGAAGCAAGGATTGAGGGATGGGCGCAGAGAAGGAAGCTGGATGCACGTTCATTGTGCCATGGCAGCCCCGTCTGCGGCTAGAGCCTTGCAGCGCATCGGCCGGTGAGAGCAGGCGGGCGGTATGTTCGCTATACTTTCGGACGATAAACACACTTCAATGCGAAGGGCAGATAATATGCGTGGACTCATCGTCGATTTTGTAGGCGTGCTTGACGGTACCGAGGAGGACGTCAAGCGCTGGCGGGAATTATTCGCCGCCGCGAAATCCAACGGAGTTGCCACCGCTATCCTTTCCAACGATCCGGGCGGCCCAGGCGCGGAGCACATCCGTGAATGGGAATACCGCGGCATCGTGGATGCCGTGGTGCTCTCCGGCGAGGTTGGCGCTGAGAAGCCGGACCGTGCTGCCTTCCAAGCCGCGGCGGATGCTATTGACTTGCCGATTAATGACTGCGTCATGGTGGATGATTCCATCGTTAACGTGCGCGCTGCTGTGGAGAACGGCATGGTGGGCATGCTCTATACGGTCTTCGACCGCACAAGCGTTGAGGTCCAGGCAGTCTTCGATATTGAAGGTGAGTTCTAAGTGTCGAAGGATGTGCGCGTCTTCCTGCCGGCAACCTTCGGCATGCTGGCTGAGCTTGAGGAGACCGGCCAGCTCGCCGCCCGCAGTGGTTGGGGTTTTGCGCTAACACCCGCGTTGCGTGAGTTCTATACCGAAGGCGACGAGGAAGAAATTGAGTACTCTGCCTTCCTTGAAGCTTCCATGGCTTCATTGCGCCTGCTGGCTATCGGGGATGAAGAAAAGTTCCCCCACCGACGCGTGGTCATCTCCGTCGACGTGGATGAGTCAGTGGTGACTCCGAAACCGGACATGGGCGAGCCCGTCGTGGCCCTCAATCCCGCCACCATCACGAAGGCTAATCTGCAGGCCATCCACGTGGATATCGAGGAATCCGAAGCCGCTACGGCCAGGGCTATTGATGCCATCGACAATGCTGACCTTGGGGACGAGGACGCTGAGCTCGCAGTCGGCGATGCTTTGGATAATTTCATGGCATTCTATGACCCCACCGAACTGCCCATCCTCGTGGAGCTTCTCTAGGCACCTTCGTGGAAACAATCACCGGGACCTCACACGTGGTGCTACTCTAAGCCTCTAACGCCATCGCTTAAGAAGGAGCACCACCATGAAGACATCCCGTCTTGCCGGCCTTGTTACAGCCGCGGCTCTGAGCGCCGCTGCGCTTGTCTCCACACCAGTTGCCGGCGCAGAGGAGCCAGCAGTGCCGATCGTGCAGACAATCGCGGAGCGCAACACCAATCCCACACCCCAAAACCCAGACCCAGATATGGCCGTGGGGCCCATGACTCCGTGGCTGCGAATCCTCGAAGCTTCCTCACAGGGACCAGCCGCCGTCATTACCTCCATCCTCTTCGGCATCATCAGGATTGGCTTTGCCGCATATAAGGAGTTTGGCAATTACCTGCCCAAGTTGGGCTAATTACTCAAAATCTGCGGGATTAAAATCTTAAGTCGATTGAAAAGCTCCCCAGTATGCCTTCCTATCCTGTAACCCTTAGGTTCCGCCTGCCCCATCGATCCTGCGCCTAAGCCCACTCGACGTTGGTGCGCAGGGAAGCTAGCAGGCTGCGTACCGCATCACGGCGGCGCGCAGACGCCGTTCCTTCTTCGATGCTGAGGTCCAATCCGCATTCGGGGTCCGCGGGTGGCCCGGCGTGGGTGCATCCACGCGGACAATCCTCAATTGCTTCGGCAAGGTCATCGAAGACCTCAATGACGTTTTCCGCGTCAATGTGGGCTAAGCCGAAGGAGCGGATACCTGGGGTATCAATGATCCACCCGCCATGCGGAGTGTTCCCTTCCGCCGGCAGGCGCAGCGCCACTGACTGCGTCGATGTATGACGGCCTTTGCCCACGGCGGAGACTTCGCCGGTTTCGCGGTTGGCATCCGGGACGAGCCGGTTGACCAGGGTTGATTTACCCACACCGGAGTGGCCAATGAGGGCCGTGACATGTCCATCAATTGCGGCACAGACCTGCTCCAGCCCATCGTCCACGCCAGCTTCCACCACGGTGACATCCAAGTCCGCGAACTCTTGGGCGAACGGAGTGGGGTCGGTGAGGTCGGTCTTCGTCAGGCACAGGACGGGCTGGATATTTCCGGCGAAGGCCGCGATGAGCGCACGCTCCACGAATCCGGAGCGCGGCGGTGGATCCGCCACGGCGCTCACGATCAGGAGGCGGTCCGCATTGGCCACCACGATGCGCTCATAAGGGTCCGTATCATCCGCGGTGCGCCGAAGGACGGAAGAGCGCTCCTCTAGCTTCACGATGCGCGCCAGCGTGTCCTTGCGCCCCGAGGTATCGCCCACGACGCCGACCCGATCACCGACCTCTACGGGCGTGCGGCCCATCTCGCGGGCTCGCATGGCGGTGACGACGGGGCCATCGTTATCAAGGGCAACTCCCCAGCGCCCGCGGTCCTTGGTGATGACCATGCCGAACTTGGCATCCTTGTGCTTCGGGCGGTCCTTCGTGCGCGGGCGCGACCCTTTGCCCGGCCGGATACGGACATCAGATTCGTCGTAGCTGCTCGCGCGCCTAGCCACGGATCATGGCCTCCCACATCTTGGCGAAGCCGGGCAGAGTCTTAGACGTGGTGTCGATGTCCTCGACCTCGACACCGTCGACTGCCAGGCCGATGATAGCGCCGGCGGTGGCCATGCGGTGGTCGGCATAAGAGTGCCACTGGCCGCCATGGAGTCGGGTAGGGGTGATGCGGAGGCCGTCGTCAAGCTCGGTGACGTTGCCGCCCAAGCCGTTGATCTCCGCAGCGAGGGCCGCCAGACGGTCCGTCTCGTGGCCTCGTAGGTGTGCGATGCCGGTCAGCGTCGACGGCGTTGAGGCCAGAGCACACAGCGCAGCCACGGTTGGGGTGAGCTCACCAATATCTCCCATATCGAGCTCGATGCCGCGCAGGCCTGCTAGGCCCTCTTGCGGACCCGTGACCTTGAGATAGGGATCCTGGCTCGGTACCGGCGGGACGTACTCAACCTGTGCCCCCATCTGTTCCAAGATGCCGCGGAAAGCATCACCTGGTTGGGTCGTTTCCTCCGGCCAATTCAGAATGCTCACGCTGCCACCAGAGACGGCGGCAGCGGCAAGGAACGGAGTGGCGTTGGAGAGATCTGGTTCGATGTACCATTCGCGTCCCTCAATCTTCCCGGGCCGCACGACCCAATTATCCTCGCCCGCAAGCACATGCACGCCGGCCTCACGCAGCATGCTAATGGTCATGAGAATATGCGGTTGGGAAGGGACGGTGCCGCCCTCGTGGCGCACGCTGATTCCGTTGCGGTAGCGCGCCCCGGCCAAGAGCAGGCCGGAGATGAACTGGGAAGAAGCGGAGGCATCGATGGTGACTTCGGCGCCCTCCGGAATGCCATGGGGCGTGACGCTCAGTGGCAGGCTATCGCCCTCGATGTCGACCCCCAGCTCACGCAAGGCCGTGGTCATCGTGGACATGGGGCGGTTACGGGCATAAGGGTCACCGTCGATGACAACAGGACCATCCGCCAGCGCCGCTACCGGAGGCAAGAAGCGCATGATCGTGCCAGCCAGGCCGCAATCGACGTTCGCTCCGTGGAGCTGGCCCGGCGTCACACGTAGGTGCGCTCCCCACTCGGAGATACCTACGCCCATGGCTTTTAAAGCTTCTTTCATCAGATCGGTATCGCGGGAGACCAGCGGGTTGTAGATGATAGAAGGTGAGTCAGCCAACGCAGCGAGGATGAGGGCGCGGTTGGTCATCGATTTTGACCCGGGAACCTCCTGAGTCCAGGACAGCGGGCCGGTTGGTTGGGGAGCACTCCAGAAAGCAGACATGTAGTCCATAATAAAGGGCATGTGCGGAAGATTTGTTCTGTTCACCGAGTCCCTGCTGGAAGAAGTCGGAGCGTGGGAGTCCATAACGGAAGTCCACGCTCCGGAAGGCCTGCCACCAGCGCGCTATAACATCGCTCCGACCCAGCCCATCGCCATAGTGCGGGTGGCGGAGGAGACCGCCCGCGTGGAGCCAGCGCGCTGGGGGCTTATCCCGCACTGGAAGAAAGACCTCGATGGCCCGCCGTTGTTTAATGCCCGCGCGGAGACTGTGGCGCAGAAACCTTCCTTCCGTGATTCCTTCAGAGCACAGCGCTGTGTCATCCCGCTAGATGGCTACTACGAGTGGAAAGCCGGGGAGGACAAGAAGGCCAAGAAACAGCCCTATTATGTAACCGGGCCCGATGGACTGCTGTGGGCTGCTGGTTTGTGGGCCACGGGGTTGGAGAGGCTTTCGGCCACAATGGTGACTACGGACGCCACGGAGGAGATGTCGTGGCTGCACCACCGCTTGCCCAAGTTTCTGACTACAGATGAGATCGAACCCTGGCTGGCGGGGGAGGCGCTGCTGGAGCCGAGCTCCGTGCACGGCTTTCAGGCACGCCCGGCCGACCCCGCGGTGGGCAACGTGCGCAACGACTACGCAGAGCTTATCGGCGAACCACCGGCCACCACCCTTTTCTAGTGCGCGAAAACTAGTCGGCGAGCACGTCGACGAAGGAGAGCTCCAAGACGCGGGGGAGATCCTCCGGATTCATCTCAATATCGAGGCCACGCTTGCCTCCGGAGAAAAAGATGGTGTCGAAGAGTAGCGCGGTCTCGTCAACGACAGTGGGCAGGACATGCTTGTGCCCTAACGGGGAGATGCCGCCGGGGATGTAGCCGGAGGACTTGGAGGCGTCGGCAGGCGCGGCCATTGTGGCCTTGGACGCGCCGAAAGCGGCGGCAGCCTTCTTCAGGCTGAGCTGGTGGGTGACCGGAAGGACACAAACGGCGAGCTGGCGCTTGGGGCCTTTGCCGGCGCTCAGATCAATGACGAGGGTTTTGAAGATACGCTCAGGGGCAACATCGAGGGCCGCAGCGGCTGCCTCGCCGAAGTTTTCGCGACCGCCATCAAAGGTGGAGACGCGGTGGTCAATACCTGCCTCTTCGAGGAGTTTGAGAGCGGGGGTAGCGGCACGCGGGGTCTTCTTGGACATATAAACCAGCCTAGTCCGGAGCGCTAGGATGGTCGGTATGGCCACAGAAACGACGAGCGAGACGCTTCAGAAACAGCGGTTGTTTGAGGAGCAAGCCTTGCCCTTGCTGGACCAGCTCTACGGCGGAGCGATGCGTCTGACGCGCAACCCGCAAGACGCGGAGGATTTGATCCAAGAGACCTACCTCAAGGCCTTCAGCAACTTTGATTCCTTCACGCAGGGCACGAACTTGAAGGCGTGGCTGTACCGCATCATGACGAATACCTACATCAACTCCTACCGGAAGGCCAAGCGCCGCCCGGTGGAGTCCTCAGCGGATGAGCTCAGTGATTTTCAGCTTTATACCACGTCAGGGCATGACTCCACGGGCTTGGAATCAGCGGAGGTAGAGGCACTCAAGCAGATGCCAGACTCGGAGATTTCCGAGGCCATGAATGACCTGCCGGAGGATTACCGCATGGTGGTTTACTACTCGGATGTGGTGGGGTTGGCCTATAAAGAAATCGCAGAAGTGATGGGTACCCCACTGGGGACGGTCATGAGTCGGCTCCACCGCGGAAGAAAACTGCTTCGCGCGGCGTTGAAAGACGTAGCACGAGAAAAAGGCATTGGTCGCAACCACCCAGAGATGGAGGAGAACTAATGGAACGCACAACAGGACGCAATTGCGGTGCGTGTAACTCTCCCGAGGTTGAAGCGCTCTTTAGGGAGCTGTTTGATGAATCAACGAGCTACGCACGAGCACTGGAAATACGCGAGCACCTCGCGCAGTGCGATGCTTGTCAACAACGCCTTGAGAGCGAGGAAGTAGTCCGGGCACTCGTGCGCAAATGTTGCGGGGGACAAGCCGCGCCGCAGTCACTGCGCCAGCGCATTAGCGTGCAGATTACGCGGACGGAAATTACCTGGGGCTAGGCCTAGCCGCAAAAGCAAAGAGCTCGTTCCCGTCCTCGGAATGAGGAAGGAAACGAGCCCTAATTGATTGCTGACGTTATGCGTTAGGACGCTTGCCGTGGTTAGCGGACTTCTTACGGCGATCCTTGCGCTTACGGCCACGCTTGCTCATCGCGTACTCCTTCTGTTAAGGGTAAATGAACTTATTCAACTGTAGCGGCAGGGTATGCTGGGGTGTTAATCGGGGGTGCGGCTTTTGAGGACTCTTTAAGCGGAGACGCGGGCACGGCCGCGGCTGCGGTTGCGGCGCTTGATAGCGCGACGCTCCTCTTCAGAGAGTCCACCCCATACACCGGCATCCTGTCCGGACTCGAGGGCCCACTTGAGGCAGGAAGAGGCAACTGGGCAGCGGTTGCAGACCAGCTTGGCCTTAGCGATCTGGGCGAGTGCAGGGCCGGAATTACCGACAGGGAAGAAGAGCTCTGGGTCTTCGTCGCGGCAAACAGCTTCGTGGCGCCAATCCATGATTGAAATCTCCTAACAAATTTTTGACAGCAGTGAGCGAAAGTAGGCGCACCAAGGGCAGTTCACCGATGTGAACTGGTCCGAGTGCTCCGTGGGTTTAAGTGAACTGGTCTGCGGTCAGTGGGGCCCTGTCTCGAGTTAGGGCCAGCGTCGCCGCCGCCATGGTTCACTTGTGGTTAACTTGGAGGTTTCTCCGAGTTAAGAACTGATTTAACAGCTCGTTGTTTTGCTACCTGAGAATAATGACACGTTTACTCAATCTCCGCTAGGGGTAGAGGCCAAAAAGTGTCCAAAGTCACTAAATAAATTCCGTTAATCCACGCATTTGTTAGGGATCGACTCCTGTAAGAATCCTGTCAGTAATGCTTCAACCTGCGTTAATGGGGGAAATTGGGTGAGTGTGGTGACCTGGATCGCGTCAAATCCAGACTGCTTCCTCTGCCCCCGAAACGTGGAGGGCAGGTAGCAGATTTTTCGCGCGGTGAGGTTGTACTCGAAAGGAGGGTATCCGTTGGTGAGTGAAGCATTGGCGTGGAGTAGGCCTAAGTGCGCGACAGGGACGTAGACTAGATACCCGTGAATAAGAAGCAGAAACAGTCCTCGACCACGCCTGCCCGCACAGCTGGTGGCCGCGCCCCGGGGGCGGTGATAGCGGCTGCCGGCATCGCCGTGCTCCAGTCCATCGCGGTTATTATCTTCGGAATCTTCCTTATTGTCCGTGAGCTAACGGGCGCTGAAAATGACTCTATGGTTTCCGATTCTGGGGCGGCGGGCTTCGTCGGCCTCGGCACGGCTATCTTCGTCTTCATCGTGTTCGGCTTTGTCATCGTCGCCTCGTGGGCCTTCGTTAAGGGCAAGCGCTGGGGCCGCGGAGCTATCGTGCTCGTGGAATTTATTTTGGGTGCCATCGCCTTCCAGATGTTTAGCGGGGGATCAGCAGCACTCGGCGCCGTGACGCTGGCAAGTGCTGCGGTTGTGCTTTTCCTGCTCATGATGCGACCCGAGGCGGCGCAATGGGCTGAAAGCCACTTCTAGGAGAGCTGCTTCTTAAACAACTAAGAAGTTAAGAGGCAGTGAGTGCCACGGCGTTGTTTCTGCGCTGCTCGATGATGGCCGTGCCCGCAAGAGTCAGCGAAATTGGACCGGTATAGCCGTCACGGTCAACGGG
>DXEO01000128.1 GCA_019114925.1 Candidatus Corynebacterium faecipullorum
ATCACGACGGCCGTGCTCCAGCAGCACCTGACTCTCGATGAGGCCATTGCCGCCGGCACGCTGGGCGGTGCTACGGCGCTTCGCCGCCAGGATGTTGGCGAGGGTAAGGACGCGAAGGGCCGCCCGGCCAAGGGCTCGTTGGTGGTGGGCGCTGCCGCTGACCTGCACGTCCTCGATGCTCCGAGCGCTATCCACCTGGCCTACCGCCCGGGTATGCCGATGACGTTCAAGACCTTTGTCGGCGGCCGCGAGGTCTAGGTGCAGATTACGTCTGGCCTGCGCGTTGGGAGCGCTAGGGCTAAACCCGCCTGCTAGGCCGCAAAGGAACCCTTTGAGGGGCACCTTATGAAGGAAACCGCATGCTTTGACCTGGGGGTTTATCTTTCGGAAGGTGCAAATGGTGCCTTTGGCCTTTCTCTGAACCTTGGGACTCGGGGCCGGGGCTGGTCCAAAAGCTGCTGAGCGGGGCTCAAGGGCGGCTGTGTGGGATTTAAGGGGGCTGAGGTTCAAGGGAGACTGGGGCGCAGCATGGGGTAGGGGCAGGCAGTGGGAAGAAATAGCTAATCTGACCGCAGTGCCGTACTCTGGTTTAAGCAATGAGCATTACCGATAACGCCACCGGCGGCGTAAACGAGCCGGAAGAATTCAAAAAGTCGGAATCTCAGGAAAACTCGCAAGGTGGCGAAGCATTGGACGCTTCGCAGGTGTCGAACCAGGACACCGGGGCTGCGAATAACCCTGAGGACACCGGCGCTGAAGAATCTTCAGCCAACGACAACTCCCAGGGTTTTGCACACCTCGGCCTTCCCGATGACGTTCAGGAAGCCGTGTCCAAGGTGGGCTTTACCAAGCCATCCCCAATTCAGGAAGAAACCATCCCGATCCTCATGGAGGGCCGCGACGTCGTCGGTCTGGCCCAGACGGGTACGGGTAAGACCGCAGCCTTCGCGCTACCGGTTCTCTCCCAGATCGATACCGAGGCTCGCTACCCGCAGGCTTTGGTCCTCGCGCCCACTCGCGAACTGGCCCTCCAGGTAGCGGACTCTTTCCAGTCCTTCGCCGACCACTTGGGCCGCATCGAGGTTCTGCCGATTTACGGTGGCCAGGCTTATGGCATTCAGCTTTCCGGGCTGCGCCGTGGTGCCCAGATCATCGTGGGTACCCCGGGCCGCGTCATCGACCACCTGGAGAAGGGCTCCCTGGACATCTCGCAGCTGCGTTTCCTCGTCCTTGATGAGGCGGACGAGATGCTCAACATGGGCTTCCAGGAAGACGTCGAGCGCATTCTTGAGGACACCCCGGAAGACAAGCAGGTCGCACTCTTCTCGGCCACCATGCCGAACTCGATTCGCCGCCTGTCCAAGCAGTACCTCAACAACCCCGCTGAGGTCACTGTGAAGTCGGAGCGCCGCACGAATGACAACATCACGCAGCGCTTCCTGCTGACCCCGCACCGCCACAAGATGGATGCCTTCACTCGCATCCTCGAGGTCATTGATTACGACGCCATCATCGTCTTCTGCCGCACCAAGCACGCAACCGAGGATGTGGCCGATAGCCTCAAGGAGGCCGGCTACAACGCTGCCGCCATCAATGGTGATATTGCCCAGCAGCAGCGTGAGCGTACCGTCGATCAGCTCAAGGATGGCCGCCTGGACATCCTGGTGGCTACCGACGTGGCTGCTCGTGGTCTCGACGTGGACCGCATTACCCACGTGGTCAACTACGACATCCCGAATGACACCGAGTCCTACGTGCACCGCATCGGCCGCACCGGCCGTGCTGGCCGCACTGGTGAGGCCATCCTGTTTGTCACCCCGCGTGAGCGCCGCATGCTGCGCTCTATTGAGCGCGTAACCAACGCTCGCTTGGAGGAGATGGATCTCCCGACTGCGGATGAGGTCAATGCCAAGCGCAAGGAGAAGTTCTTCGCTTCCATCGGCGCTTCACAGGAGGACAAGCAGTTCGAGTTCTTCCGCGACATGGTGCGCGAGTACTCCGCGGCGGAGAACGTGGCGATGGATGATATCGCCGCGGCCTTGGCTGTGCAGCTGCAAGGCGGGACGGACTTCCTGCTCAAGGAACGTCCGGTATCCAAGAAGGACCGTCGCGAGCGCGATCGCTTCGAGCACGATGGCCGTGGGCGTGACCGCGATCGTGAAGGCCGTGGGCGTGACCGCGGCGGCCGCGACCACGACCGTGGCCCGCGCCGCCCGGATGGGGACTTTGAGACGTACCGGCTGGACGTCGGCAAGCGTCAGAACGTGCGCCCCGGCGCCATTGTGGGGGCGCTGGCCAATGAGGGTGGTCTGTCCTCTAAGGACTTTGGCCGCATCACCATCGCGGTGGGCCACACCTTGGTGGACCTGCCGAAGAACCTGGACCCGGCGGTGCTGGACCGTCTGAAGGACACCCGCATTTCCGGCCAGCTGATCAAGATTCAGAAGGATACCGGCCGCCCTCCGCGCCGGAACTTCGATGATGATCGTGGACGCGGCGGTTACGGCGGGCGTGGTCGTGGTGGACGCGGTGAGCGCGGCGGATACCGCGACCGTGACCGCGGTGGACATGGCCGCGATCGTGGCGGGCGCCGCGGTGGTTGGCGCGACTAGCCTCCACTGGGCGCCGCAGCGGCCCTAACGCTGTACGCGAAAACCTCCCACACTCTCGCTGAGAGTGTGGGAGGTTTTCGCTGTTGAAGTCTAAACCTGCGGGATTAGACGTACATCAGGATGGCACAGATAACCCACAGCAGGTTGAAGATGCCGGAGAACATAGCCAGCTGCTTCTTCAGCTTGGCCACATCTGCGGAGCCGGGAGTTGCAATCGCAGCCATGGCTTGGTTCTGCTTCGGGATAACCACGACGAGCAAAATAACCCAAGCGATGACGGAAAGCAGAAGCGCAATGTGGAACTGGACCTGAGACTTGTAGGCAGCCAAGTCAGTAAGGAAGACAGCCAGACCGATGACCGGAACAATGGCGGAAATGTAGCCATAGGTCGAGGTGATCTTGTTGAGGATGCCGGCGGCACCAGCTGCTGAAGCATCACCGGCGCCTGCCTTTGCCAGCTGGGCGGGGAAGGCGGAGGTGGAGATACACACGGTACCGACCAACAAGATGGCAGCGAAGGCATGGAGGAAAATAAGCAAGCTTGTCATGGGGAGTGCGCTTTACCTTTCTGTACGGGGCTTTTCCCAGCGAAAGTCTAACGGTGCTGGGAGATGAAATCGAATCGGCACTGGTGGCGCATGACCGCATAGTCGCGGGAGGGAAGCGGGAGTTGGTACTTGCGTGCCACAGCGGCAAGGCGCTGGGAGTAGTCGCAGCGGTCGGCGGGCGGGAGCCAGTCCGCCGGCAGGGAATCGGACTTGGTTTGGTTAAGGCTGCGGGCGGTGGCGACGAGGTTGAGCGGATCGTTGGCGAAGGCCATCTTCTTTTCCCGCGGCCACGTTGATGCGCCAAGGTCCCAAGCGGCGGAGAGCGGAAAGACGTGGTCGACTTCCACGCGCTCTGGCGCGGGTGCGCGCGCATAAGGATCGTAAAGGGTGCCATCGCTGGTCTGCGCTGCTTTGACGCTTTCGCGAGTTCCAGGCGCCCAGCCGCCGAAGTCATCGCGGTCGTAGCCAGGGACCTCCATGCGCGCAGCCACGGTAGTCACACCCAGGTCCGGGCCAGGAAGGAAGTGGTAGCCGCCGTAGGCCACCGTGGCTATGGAGAGAAAACTGATGTAGGCCGCGCGTAGGTTCATGCACTTTTAGACTGCGGGGATGTATGAGCGGTTCCCATATCGGCGGGAAACACGTAGCTGCAGAGACGGACTAGGTGGTGCAGCCACAAGGCATTTTCTAAAAGGCATTAGTCAGAAGGCGTCTTTGGGGGCAAAGACGCCTTTTAGGAGCTTGCACACGGCGTTTTCAAGGCAAAGGTACCTTTTGAGAGATGCCTTTTGAGAGATGCCTTTTGAGAAATGCCTTCTGAGTAGAGGCTTGTGAGTGGTGGCCTTTGAGGTCATGGCCTAAATGACACAAGGCGAAACCCCACCCCAGCAGATGGTGTGAACTGCTGTGAGCGGGGTTCGGGAAGAGGGAAAGAGGGTGAAGGTTACTTCTGA
>DXEO01000129.1 GCA_019114925.1 Candidatus Corynebacterium faecipullorum
GCAACGAAATCACCCCTCGGACGGGCCTAGCGAAACCTCAGGACTTAACTTCTTTCACTCTAGTTGCGTGTCACTAGGGATAATGCACCCTCACCGGGCAGACAATAAGGGGTCTTAAGAAAGTCTGTGGAAGGTTGTCATGCGCCGAAAAAGTGTTCTTGTCCGCTCCCTCATCGCCCTTGCCGCAGCCACGGCCCTGCCTGGCACGGCTGCCGCTGCGGAGCTTCCCGCACTCCCCCAGCCGGTGATTCAGCAACCGAAGTTGCCACAGCTCCCCGACGTCCAGAAGGACCTTAAACAACTGGAGCAGGACGCCTACGATGCGCTGCCCAAGGAGCTTCACAATAGTCCTGTCTTTGCCGGCTCCTCGCGGCCAGTTGAAAAACCCGCAGAATCCGGCAAGCAGCGCTCCCAATCGGTTGCTGATGCCACCTGCTCCAACTGCGTGGCCATCACCTATGACGATGGCCCCGGCGAAGTGACCGATCAGCTCCTCGATACCCTAAAGGCCAAGGACGCCCACGCCAGCTTCATGGTCTTAGCCCCCAGTGCCTCCACACACCCGGAACTGCTGCGCCGCATGAAGGCTGAGGGCCACACCGTGGGAAACCACACTGCATCGCACCGCGAGCTCAACAAGCTCTCCCCCAGCGACGTAGACGGCGAAATCAAGGCCGGTGCCGCAGCCATCAAGGCAGCGACGGGTGAGAACCCGCGGTGGATGCGTCCCCCGTACGGTGCCACCAACGGCACTGTGGAGGCCGCTGCGAAGGCTAATGGCCAGGCACAGGCCCTGTGGTCCGTCGACACCGTGGATTGGAAGGACCGCAATTCTGAGCACGTCTGCGAGGCTGCAGTCAGCGGGGCGCAGCCCGGCTCCATCGTCCTCATGCACGATATCCACGCCACAACCGTAGGCGCCGCAGACTGCGTCATCGACAGTCTGCGCGCGAAAGGCCTAGAGCCGGTCAGCCTCGACCGCCTCATCCCCAATCCGCAGGCGGGAAGGCAGTACCTCACCCGCTAGCGCACAGCGGCCTGTTCAGGGAGCACACTAAAGGCACCATTTGGAGACCTCCGACCTAAAACCCCAGGTGATTGGATACGGAAATCTGCATATGGTGCCTTTAGGGTTAAGGGACAAATGCGAAAGGCGCCCAGCGTTTCCGCCGGGCGCCTTCCACATATGCTGTGGAGCATAGGAGAATCGAACTCCTGACCTTCTGCTTGCAAAGCAGATGCTCTACCAATTGAGCTAATGCCCCATTGTTCCGTGGTGGGCCTAGCTGGAATCGAACCAGCGACCTCATCGTTATCAGCGATGCGCTCTAACCGACTGAGCTATAGGCCCTTGACCGGAACGAATAGTTACTCTACATAGGACCGGCGATCTATTACAAATCGCCTGGTCATATGTAGTTTTTCTCGGTGATATTCGCTAGTTACTCGGTTCGTCTTGGAGGCGAATCTTGAATCCGCCGAAAACGTCCACGATGGCGTTGTAGATCACCGCCATGATGGGCGCCAAGATGGTCATCAGCACAGCGATGATGGCACCAAACAGTGCGGCCGCAGAGACGACCAACCCGAAGGAGACCTCAAAGCCGCCGCCGACACCGCCGACGAGGCTATTGAAGGAATCCCAGATGCCCGCCTGGTCAAGGCCGACGTACAACAAGCACACGGCGATGAGCCAGGCCACGAGGCCGACGAGGGACATGGCCAAGCCAACGCGGAACGCCGACATGGGCGAAATCCGGGCGAGGTGAAGCTCTCGTCCAATCATGGGTTACTCCTCGTCCTTATCGGCATCCTTGCTGTCAGCTTCGTCCTGCTGGGAGTCTTCCCCAAGCTTGAGGTGCTCAGGCTTGACGTCCTCCACGGACTTCTCACCCTTGGCTACTGCCTGGGCGTCTTCCTCGCCATCGTCCTCAACGTTGCGGTCGATGGCCAGCAGCTCGACGTCGTCAGCCAGGTTGACCAAGCGCACGCCCATGGTGGCGCGGGAGCTCGGGCGAATCTGGTTGACCTCGGTGCGGACAACACCGCCAGCGGAGGTAATGGCGAAGATCTCGTCGTCCTCGTCGACGGAGATGGCCGCAATGAGTTTGCCACGCTTCGGGGTGTACTTGAAGGTCATCACGCCGAGGCCACCGCGACCCTGCGGGGTGTACTCCTCAATCGCGGTGCGCTTGCCGTAGCCGCCAGAGGTGGCCACCAAGAGGAACTGACCGTCGCTGACCACAGACATGGACAGCAGCTGGTCATCGCCGCGGAAGCGCATGCCCTTCACGCCGGCGGTAGCGCGGCCCATTGGACGCAGCTGGTCATCGTCCGCGGTGAAACGGATGGCCTGACCCTGCTCAGAGGTGAGCAGGATGTCATCGCCCTCGTTGACCAGCTGGGCACCGATCAGCGCATCGCCCTCGTTGAGGTTGATGGCGATAAGTCCCGCGGAGCGTGCCGATTCGTAGTCGGTGAGGCGGGACTTCTTTACGCGGCCCTGCTGGGTAGCAAGGACGAGGTAAGGAGCGTCCTCGTAGGACTGGATCTGAATGACCTGGGCAATCTTCTCCTCCGGCTGGAACTCCAGCAGGTTGGCCACGTGCTGGCCGCGGGCGGTGCGGCCGGCCTCCGGAAGCTCGTAGGCCTTTAGGCGGTAGACGCGGCCGAAGTTGGTGAAGAACAGGATCCAATCGTGCGTGGAGCAGACGAAGAAGTTCTTGACAATATCGTCCTGCTTGAGCTCCGCGCCGCGCACGCCCTTGCCACCGCGCTTCTGTGCCTTGTAGGAATCCACCTTGGTGCGCTTGGCGTAACCGGTAGCGGTAATGGTGACAACGACGTTCTCGCGGGCGATAAGGTCTTCAGCGGACACGTCACCAGAAGCGGCGACGATCTGGGTGCGGCGCTCATCGCCGTACTTTTCGACGATCTCCTCCAGCTCATCGTGGACGATCTGGCGCTGGCGCTCCTCGCGGGCCAGGATGTCCTTGAGGTCCGCGATGATCTCCTCGATCTCCGCCAACTCATCAATGATCTTCTGGCGCTCCAGGGCAGCCAGGCGGCGCAGACGCATCGCCAGGATGGCATCTGCTTGGATTTCGTCGACGCCGAGAAGCTGCATCAGGCCCTCACGCGCCTCCTCCACCGTCGGGGAACGGCGGATCAGCGCGATAACCTCATCGAGCATGTCGAGCGCCTTGACCAAGCCGCGCAGAATGTGAGCGCGCTTCTCAGCCTCATCGAGGCGGAACTGGGTACGGCGGACGATGACCTCAATCTGGTGAGCCACGTAGTAGCTCAGCATCTGATCCAAGCGCAGGGTGCGCGGCACGCCATCGACGATGGAGAGCATGTTCGCGCCGAAGGAGGTCTGCAGCTGGGAGTGCTTGTACAGGTTGTTGAGGACAACGCGGGCTACGGCGTCGCGCTTGAGGGTGACCACAATGCGCATGCCCACGCGGTCGGAAGATTCATCCTCAATCTTGGCAATACCGGCAATCTTGCCGTTGACCACGGACTCCGCGATATTGGAGATCATGTTGTCCGGGTTGACCTGGTAGGGCAGCTCCGTAATCACGATGGTCTGGCGGTTGCCCACCTCCTCAATGGAGGTCACGCCGCGCATGCGGATAGAGCCGCGGCCGGTGGTGTAGGCATCCTTGATGCCCTGATCACCCACAATAAGTCCCGCAGTCGGGAAATCTGGGCCCTTAACGCGTTCCATGCAGGCGGCCAGGGCTTCTTCCTCAGAAGCATTCGGGTGATCAAGCAACCAGTAAATGGCTTCCGCCAACTCGTTGAGGTTGTGCGGCGGGATGTTGGTGGCCATACCGACGGCAATACCGCCGGAGCCATTCATCAACAGGTTCGGAACACGGGACGGCAGGATCACAGGCTCCTGGGTCTTGCCGTCGTAGTTCGGGGCAAAGTCGACGGTGTTTTCGCGAATATCGCGGACCATCTCCATAGCCAACGGCGTCATACGGCACTCGGTATAACGCATAGCTGCCGGGCCGTCGTTACCGCGAGAGCCGAAGTTACCTTGGCCGTCGACCAGCGGGTAACGCATGTTCCACGGCTGGGCTAGGCGCACGAGGGTGGCGTAGATAGCGAAGTCACCGTGCGGGTGGAACTGGCCCATCGTGTCCGAGACCGGGCGGGCAGACTTTACGTAGCCGCGATCCGGGCGGTAGCCGGAGTCATACATGGCATAGAGAATGCGGCGGTGTACCGGCTTGAGACCGTCACGCACCTCCGGCAGGGCGCGGCCGACAATGACAGACATGGCGTAGTCGATATAACTCGACTCCATCTCCTCATTGATGTCAATTGGTTGGATGCGATCGAAAAGATCACCGTTATTGTCACTCATAACGCCCTATCTTACCGTTTAGGGCCCTATAAAGCCGTTTGTGGCACAGCGGTGGTATCATAGTGATACCATTTGCGCTATGGCTATGACGCTGCGCCTGACCCCAGACCAAGACCATGCGCTGACCTTGTTGGCTTCCGCGCAAGGCACCTCCAAACATGAAGCGGTGGTGCGCGCCATTGTCGCGGCGGCTGCACGAACCCTCACCGATGCCGCCGTACAGGACACCGCGCGCCGGCTGCTGCCTGGGCGTTCAGAATTAGAAGCGGAGATCCGCCAGGCCCGGGGCGGGCATCAATGAACGCAGAGCAGCTGCTCCTCATCGCACGGGAGTTCTGTCAGGCTTATCGGGTGCGGGTTATAAACTTTGCTGCCTTGGCCGCCGCGGCAGCGGCGAGCACGGCCACCGTCGAGGGAATAGCTGTGCATGGCAGCCGCTCTGCGGCGGCAGAATCACTAGAAACAGTCCTGCGCGCGGTCCCCGCTCTGAGTGGAAAGAACGAAGAATTCGCGCGATTTTGCGCCGAGGTCTATCTTTCTGTTGCAGAAGTTATGTAAGTGGAACATGATAAAGAAGTCTCTATTCCCTTGTGAGAAAGGAATTCCCTATGCCCTCGAAGTCTCTGAGGAAGTTCCTAGCAGCCGGTCTCGTTGCCACTACCCTCGCTACGGCCGCAACGCCAGCTGCGAGCGCTAAGGACACCGACAATAACTGGCAGAACAACACGAACCCTGACTTCAAGCAAGGCGAAGCCGGCTCCTCCCTCACCGGTTCCACGCCGATCGACATGACGCTCATCATCGGCGGTAGCATCGCCGCAGCAGCAGCACTGCTCAAGCTGGTCGTGGATAATGTCCCGGCACTGCGCGCCCAGGTAAACGAATTCGCAGCCCAGATCGGAATGGCAGGCTCCTCTGGTTCTTCCGAGAACAACCGCCTCTACGAAGGTGGTCTCGACTTCGACCTCGAGCGCCTTGCTCGCACCAATGGTTTCCCGGAGATTGCTGATCAGATCGCCGCGCTCAAGGCAGGCTCCAGCGCACCGGCACAGTAAGCTCGCCTGTATGACAAACCTCACCCAGCTTCTCCAATCCCCTACCCGCAACGCCGTGGTGGCGGACTTGGCCACGGCCGCCGATGACACCGTCTCTTCGCTCTCCGGTATTTCCGGAATGGCCTTCAAGGGCGCTCTAGCCGCCGCAAAGAAGGCAGATTCCAAGGTCTTATCCAAAGGAATCAACCAGATGCTTCCGGAGCTGCTCAACAGCTTGGATTCCTACTGGAAGGAATTCGAAGGCTCTGAGCAGTCTGACTTCGGCACTTATCTGGACGGACGCAGCGCTGAGGTTACAGAGGTCATCATGAACACTGCGGACAAAGCCGCTGAAGACGTTAAGGCCCCTGGTATCGCCCGCACCTACAAGTCCCTGCGCGGCAAGGCCTCCTCTATCTTGGAGCCCAACGTGGCGACCATCGGCCGTGTTCTGCAGCGCCACATGGGCACTGTCTAAGAGCGCGCTTGACGACGAAAAGGCCAGCACCTCAACTGAGGCGCTGGCCTTTGCGGGTTTTACCTAGCGCTTAGACGTCAAGGAAGCGGACGTCCTTCGCGCGGCGGGTAATGAAGGAGCGGCGAGCGGCCACGTCATCACCCATGAGGATGGAGAAGAGCTCGTCGGCGCGCTGCGCATCTTCCAAGTCCACGCGACGGAGCACGCGGGTGGTCGGATCGAGGGTGGTCTCCCACAGCTCGGCGGCGTTCATCTCACCCAGACCCTTGTAGCGCTGGATGCCGTCATCCTTATTGATCTTGCGGCCCTGCTCCAAGCCCTCGGCAAGCTGCTCATCGCGCTCCGCATCAGAGAAGGCATAGCCCGGCTGGCCCTTCGCCCACTTCAGCTTGTACAGCGGCGGATTAGCCAAGAAGACGTGGCCATCCTCAACCAGTTGCGGCATGAAACGGAAGAGCAGGGTCAGCAGCAGCGTGGCGATGTGCTGGCCGTCAACGTCGGCGTCGGCCATAAGCACAATCTTGTCGTAGCGCAGCTTGGAAATATCGAATTCTTCGTGGATGCCCGTGCCCAAGGCGGTAATGATGGCCTGGACCTCAGCGTTCTTCAGAACCTTGTCCATGCGGGCCTTTTCCACGTTGAGGATCTTGCCGCGCAGCGGCAGGATGGCCTGGAACATGGAATCGCGGCCGCCCTTAGCGGAACCGCCTGCGGAGTCACCCTCCACGATATAAAGCTCAGTGCGCTTCGAGTCCTTGGAGCGGCAATCCGCTAGCTTGCCCGGCAGACCGCCGAGATCACCGGCAGACTTACGGCGCACAAGCTCACGAGCCTTGCGTGCGGCCACACGAGCGTGCGCGGAGGACACGGCCTTATTGATGATGACCTTGGCCTCAGCCGGGTTGGCGTCGAACCAATCATTGAGGTGCTCGTTGACGGAACGCTGAACAAAGCCACGGATTTCCGAGTTACCCAGCTTGGTCTTGGTCTGACCCTCAAACTGTGGGTCCGCTACCTTGACGGAAATAACGGCAGCAAGGCCTTCACGGCAGTCATCACCGGAGAGGTTGCCATCCTTTTCCTTGAGGAGCTTGTGCTCCTTGGCGTAGCGGTTCATCAGGGAGGTCAGCGCCGCGCGGAAGCCTTCCTCATGCGTGCCGCCTTCGTGAGTGTTAATGGTGTTGGCGAAGGTGTGGACGGACTGCTTGTAGCCCTGGTTCCACTGCAGCGCGATTTCCACCTCATGGTCCTCGCCCTTGACGTCGAAGGCAACGATGGTGGGGTGGATGGCGGTCTTGTTCTTGTTGAGGTGCTCAACATAGTCCTGCAGACCGTTTGGGTAGTGGTAGGTGACTTCCTTCTTCTTGGAAGTCTTCCCCTCGCTACCTTCGCCGTCCTTTTCAGACTTTTCCTTCTCATCGAGGGAGCTCAGGCTCACGGCGGAGTCGCCGGCTTCGGCGATCTCCTCTAGTTCGGCCTGCTCTTTGGAGATGGCGCGCTCATCGCGCAGCACGATGGTCAGGCCCTTGTTCAGGAAGGCCATCTCCTGCAGGCGGCGAGCGATCGTGTCGTAATTAAACTCGACGGTCTCGAAGATCTCCGGGTCCGGCCAGAAGCGGATGGTAGTTCCGGTACCGCGAGCATTATCGCCTTCGACAAGCTCATCGGGGATGGCATTGTTGAAGTTCTGGTACCAGTGCTTGCCACCGCGCTTGATGTCCGCCTCCACACGGGTGGACAAAGCGTTGACCACGGAGATACCCACGCCGTGTAGACCGCCGGAAACGGCATAAGATTCAGAGTCGAACTTACCGCCAGCGTGCAGCTGGGTCATGACCACCTGGACGGTGGGAACGCCAGAGGCGTGCATCTCCACCGGGATACCACGGCCGTTATCGATGACCTCGATGCCGCCATCCTCACGGAGGGTGACGATGACCTTGTCGGCATAACCTGCCATCGCCTCATCGACGGAGTTGTCAACGATCTCCCAAATCAGGTGGTGCAGGCCACGGGCACCTGTGGAGCCGATGTACATTCCAGGGCGCTTGCGGACAGCCTCGAGGCCCTCCAGAATTGTGATTGACCCCGCATCATATGCGTGTTGTTCAGCCACGGATTCGTGTTCTCCTTTTGGCTAGAGCTAAATCTAAGACTCTAGCCATTCTACACTGTGTCCCCCCACGCAAGGGCACTGCACGCCCGTGAGAGCCCCAAATTTGCGTGAATTTCGCGGTCGCCGAAAATCAGCCGTATGTATCTTGCGAACCTTGCGGCTTAACCCATTGGCGGCCTTCATAGTTGCGGTGCTGCTTGGGGCCCTGAATGTGCAGCTTAACCACCACGTCCGGACCGAGGCGGTCAGCAATCTTTTGCAAGATGGGACGCTGCAGGTAACGCAGCTCGGTGGCCCAGCTAGAGGAATCACACGCCACGTAGACAACCTGCTCTTTGATGGTGAGCGGTTGCGTGTGAGCGGCGATGCGCTCGCCTACGAGGTTTTCCCAATTGCCCATGACCCAACCATGAGCTAATTCGTGTTCCCAGCCGCGTTTGCCGATCTCTCGTTGAATCTGTGCGCCGAGGCTAGGGATCTCGAGGCTACGGCGCCGGCGGCGGCCATCGGGTCCACTCGGCCGGCCGCGCCGATAGGGCTTTGGCTGCTTCTCGGAAGATGTCTCGGCCAAGTTCATTTTGGGCGCCGGTTTATTGAGCTTCGGCGGATTCTTGGAATTACTTCGCGTGCGCTCGAAGAGCGCCTTCACCGGATCGAAGTCCTGCTCAGTCATCCTCGTCACCGCCCGCATCGTACGGTGCGATCTCTGATACTCGGCCCTCGTCGGTATCGCGCACTGTGACCGTAAAACGTTCAATGGGCTGCAAGTTTCCGGGCAAATCCTCATCCACCGCAGCAGTAATGAGCACCTGTTCCGCACCTGCCGCGAGGTGAACAAGCTTTTCGCGCCTTTTCGCATCGAGCTCAGCGAAGACATCATCGAGGATGAGGATCGGATCAGTGCCGTCTTGGCGCAGCAGGTTGAACTCCGCCAACCGCAGGGAGATGGCATAAGACCACGTCTCGCCATGGCTGGCAAAGCCCTTGGCTGGGCTCGTTCCTAGATTAAGTAGGAGGTCATCGCGGTGCGGGCCAACGAGCGAGATACCTCGTTCGATCTCTCGCTGGCGCTTGGTAGCGAGTTCGGTCAGCATCATGGCCTCGATAACCTCGCGGTCAGAGATGTCCACCGTGGACTTGTACTCAATATTCGCCGGACGCGATTCTGGGGCAAGCCCGGCATAGGCGGCGGGGATGAGCTCGCGGAGTTCGTCGACAAGCGCCAGGCGTGCCTGAATCACCTGCGCGCCGAGGGAAGATAGCTGAGTATCCCAGACGTCGAGAGACGCCAGCGCCGAGGCACCATCACTGTCACTGTAGCCGCGACGCAAGCTTGGCGACGCCGATTTCAACAACGCATTGCGCTGCTTGAGCACCTTGTCATAATCGGCCTTCACACCTGCCAAACGCGGCGTGCGGGAGGCGATGATGTCATCCAGATACTGGCGCCGCGCCGCAGGTTCGCCGCGCACGAGGGACAAATCCTCCGGGGAGAACAACACGGTTTTCACCACGCCAAGGAGCTCACGCGGGGATTTCAAGCGCGTGCGGTTGATCTGCGCCTGGTTGGCCGCGTGGGGTTTGATGAGCAAGTGCGCGGTGAGCTCTCTACCCTGGTTCACCGCCGTGGCGGAGATGCGAGCATTGTGAGCCCCCTGGCGCACGAGGGGGGCATCGTGGGACACACGGTGTGAGGATAGATGCGCGGTATACCCGATGGCCTCGACGATGTTGGTCTTGCCGAAACCGTTGCGGCCGACAAACAGGGTAATTCCCGGTTTCAGCCTGAGGGTGAGCTCGGGCCAGGAGCGGAAGTCCCTGACATCGAGATCGCGAATATACATATGGCTTAGCCTGGCAAGCGCACCGGCATCAGCAGGTAGGTGAAATCAGTCTCCGGGGTCGGGAAAGAGCCGTCTTCGTTGGCTGCCGGCAGCTCTTCCGGTTCCGGAATCATAATTGCCGGGCGCGAAGGTTCGGTGAAGCCGAAGACCACGCGGTCCGTGTGCACCACAGCCAATCCATCCTTGAGGTAGGACGGGTTGAAGGCAATGACAAAATCCTCACGGCCATTGAAGGCGCACGGCAAGGTCTCGCTTGCGCGACCAGAGTCCGCACCGGCCGCCAAGGTCACCTCACCTTCGCTGAACTCCATGCGGATCTGCGCGTTGCGATCCGTCAACAGCGAGACGCGGCGAATGGCTTCCTGGAGCGGAGCAACCTCAATGCTGGCCATAGCGCTGTGGGTCTTGGGCAGCAGCGGTGCCACGTTGGGGAAATCCGCGTCCAACATACGCGTCGTGGTCTCGCGGTTATCCGCATGCAGGCCAAATAAGCCTTCCGCAGCGATGTTTTCACCAGTGCCCACGGCAATTTCTACCGGGATGTTGAGGTGCGTGTCCAAGGAGCGGCCGGTCTCCTGCAGAGTCTTGGCCGGAACAAGAAGCTTGGCCTGGACATCAGGAGATACCGGCTCCCACTCGAAGGTACGCATGGCCAAGCGGAAACGGTCCGTCGCCGTCATTTCCACGTGGGAACCATTGATGTCGATATGCACACCGGTGAGCATCGGCAGGGTGTCATCCTTGCCGGCAGCCGCAACGACCTGGCTGATGGCCTCCACGAAGAGCTGCGGGTTAATGGTGCCGGTGACCTCCGGCAGAACAGGGAGCTGAGGGTAATCATCCAGTGGAATGAGCGGCAGCTCGAAACGGGAGGAACCACAGATCAACAAAACCTTGTTGTCTTCCTGCGTCATCTCGATTTCCTTGTTGGGCAAGGAAGCAACGATGTCAGAAAGCAGCTTACCGGCCACAGCGATGCGTCCCGGTTCATCCACCATGCCGGCGATACGCGCACGGGTGGATACTTCGTAGTCGAAGCCGGTGAATTCCAAACCATTGTCATCCGCGGTGATCAGCATGGCGCGCAGTACCGGCTGGGTGACCTTCGAGGGAAGGCTGCGCGCGACCCACGCTACGGCGTTGGCGAGGTCATCTTTGGCAACGCGAAATGACACGGACTGCTCCATGGTGGTGAGACGCTCCTCTAGTTGCGAATGGAAGATTCTTGCAAGCTCACTCCAACTTACAGGATCAGCGCCGAAGCACAGGATTTTGTCATTTACCTTCTCTGCTTCTCGATGAGGGCGTGCGGTCAGGCCGGACGCCAACGAATCACACACATCCTTTTTCTTCTTAGTTAGGGAGAAAACAAAATAGGAGTAGTAATAAGCGCTGTGGGATCTGTGGACAACCCAGCAAAAGCCAAGCTCTGAGCCGCGAACCGCTCTGTGAGTCAGGCTGTGGGATCATTGTGATCAAATGACAAGAAATGTGAGTGACCGGTGCGGGGTCGAAGTTATCCACAATCCATCCCCAGATCTATCCCTGCTGATCACAGGGTTAATCACAAGGGCAATGTGCCCTCTGATCTGCTGTGGAAGAAGAAAACGTGATGAGGATCTACAAATTACAATAGTGAAATTACACAGCTGTGAATAACGGTGTGGATAACTCACGGGCGGATCGCAAAGACGCCCCTGCCCACATCCGCGAGGAGGTTGCTGCGGGGAAGGTGGGCAGGGGCGTCGCCAAGCGTTGCGTGGTGCTAGCGCTGGTTGTGGTTCTTCACGCGCTGGGTCAGCGCCTGGATTTCGTCGTAGGTATTCCGGTTCTCAGTCATCTCTTTACGGATCTTGCGGTCCGCATAGATGACGGTGGTGTGGTCCTTGCCGCCGAACTGGTCACCAATCTTTGGCAGGGAGAGCTCAGTGAGTTCGCGACACAGATACATCGCCAGCTGGCGGGCGTGGGCCACGGCGCGTTTCTTACCAGAACCGCGCAAGGTATCCACGTCGATGTTGAAGTAGTCCGCAGTCACCTCGATGATGGCCGCCGCGGTGATCCGGCGAT
>DXEO01000130.1 GCA_019114925.1 Candidatus Corynebacterium faecipullorum
TTGCGCTACCTGCCAGAGAAGTTCCACCCCGTGCAGGACACCAACCGCAAGGTGGGTTCCATCGTCGTAGCCGTGCTTGCTGGACTCACCGCATTCCTGGGCGTGTGGGCGCTGATGGGGCGTCACGAACGCTCGGATCTGGCCATGTGGTACCTCAACAACGCACCGGATATTACTGGTGGCGACAACATCGTGGCCACCATCATCGTGGAGTTCCGTGCACTCGATACCCTGGGCGAGCTGTCAGTGCTGGGCATGGCCGCCGTGGTTATCGCAGCGGTCACCTCGACGCTGCCGCGCTTCCCGTTCACCTCCGGTACGCGCCCGGCTCCGTTCGGCCAGTCGCAGCTCAACTCGGTGCCGCTGCGCAAGGGTATTGCTGTGGCCATCCCGATCTTGGTCGTCATGTCCTTCATCGTCTTCTACCGCGGCCACCAGGCTTCCGGCGGCGGCTTCCCGGCGGCGCTCATCATGGGTGCGGCTATTGGTTTGACCTACCTCTCGCGCGGTACCGATGAGATTGTCTTCGGCCGCATGACCCCGATTCATCTCACCGGCGTGGGCATCATCGTGGCCCTGGTGGCTGGCTTCATCGGCTACATCCCGACGTCGCATAGCTCCGGTGGTTTCTTGACAGCCATCCACGGACACGCCTTGGGACAGCACTGGACCACCTCGCTCATCTTCGATCTAGGCATCTACCTCGCGGTGCTGGGCATGCTCACCATGGCCATCAATGCTTTGGGCGGCTACTTGCGCCCAGGTACCGAGCGGGACTTCCTGCCGTGGGTCCACGATGATGATTCCGCGTTGCCGAATACCCCGCGCGTGGTGCTGGAGGATGTCGACGACCCTTACCCCGAGTCCATCAACCCGTCTTCGGACCCTACGGCGTTGCTCAATGACTCGGAAGCACGCCACCGTGCGTCCTCGCCCCACTACACTTCGGCTAAAGAGGAGAAGAACTCATGATCCTCGCACTGACCATTGCATTGCTCATCGGTAGCGCCGTCTACCTCATCCAACAGCGCGGCCTCGTGCACATCGTGCTGGGCATGATGGCCTTCGGCCACGGAGCGAACCTCATGCTCTTGGCCACCGGCGTGTACTCCTACCGCGGAGAGTCCTTTCCATCGCAGGTGGGCATGGACCAGATGGCAGACCCACTGCCACAGGCCTTCGTCCTGACCGCCGTGGTGATTTCCATGGCAACCTCGACCATCCTGCTGACCATGGCGGCGATGGGCGCCAACGATGACACGGACGTCGTGGAGCCCGTGGATGACAACACCATTGACCACGCCTTCTCCACGTTGGGACGAGATACCCAGAACCGCGAGATTCTGCAGCGCTCAGCCAACAAGATGGACCGCTTGAAAGAACTCAAACAAGAGGAGGACAACTAGATGTATGACACCGTAAGCGCCCTCCTTCCGCTCTTCCCGGCAGTTCCCCTCGTATCGGCGGCGCTCGCATTGCTCGCGCCGTGGCATCGTGTGCGCGATGCCATCATGCTCATCGTTCCGGGCGTGGGTATCTTCGCTTCCTTTGCACTGCTGCTCTACACCATGAGCAACGGTGTGGTGGCGCATAGCGTGGGTAACTACGTGGGCAACGCAGGTATCGCCTTCGCGGCTGATACCTTCTCAGCACTGATGCTCATCACGACGATGATCGTGGCCTTCGGTGCCAACTGGTTCGCCATCGTGGGCGGTGAGACCAAGTCTCGCTACTACCCGTCGCTGACGCTGATCTTGATCACAGGCGTGTGCGGCGCCCTACTCACCGCTGATCTCTTTAACTTCTTCGTGTTCATCGAAGTCATGCTGCTGCCGTCCTATGGCCTCATCACCATGTCCGGTACCTGGTCACGCTTGGCTGCCGGCCGCGCCTTCGTGTTGGTGAACTTGTTCGCCTCCACGCTTTTGGTGGTTGGCGTGGGCTATATCTACTCGGTGGCTGGTGTGGTTAACCTGGCGGCGCTCACGGGCGCTGCTGCCGGCAATGGTCCGGTGACAGTGGCTTCCGGCATCATCGTTATCGCCATAGCCGCGAAGGCTGGCGTGTTCCCCGTGCAATCCTGGCTGCCGCGTACCTACCCGGGTACGTCGGCTGCCGTCATGGGCTTGTTCTCCGGCCTGCACACCAAGGTGGCGGTGTACATGCTCTACCGCCTGTGGGTGCAGCTGTTCGATATGGACCAGCGCTGGGGAACACTCATCATCGTCATCATGATCATTTCCATGGTGGTGGGCTCCTTCGGCGGTTTGGCCGAGAACTCCATTCGCCGTGTGTTGGGCTACCAGATGCTCAACGGTATGCCCTTCATCCTGGTGATGATGGCCTTCACTACCCATGATGCCCAGCGCGCACTGGCTGCCGGAATCCTGTACACCATTCACCACATGCTCACGGTGGGCTCGCTTATTTTGGCCTCCGGTGCTATTGAGGAGACCTACGGTACGGGCAACCTCAACAAGCTTTCTGGCTTGGCACGCCGAGATCCCATCATCGCGTGGATCTTCGCCGCCGGCGCCTTCTCTGTTGTGGGCTTCCCGCCCTTCTCCGGTATGTGGGGCAAGGTCCTCATCGTCGCGGAAGTCGCGCGCACCGGCGGGGCATGGGCATGGACCGTCATTGCGGTGATTATCATCGCTTCCTTTGCGGCATTCTTGGCCATGCTGCGCGTGTGGCGCCGCGTCTTCTGGGGCAAGGATTTGCCCAAGGAGAAGGTGCCCGATGAGCTGGTGATCCGCAAGAAGCTGATGGCACCTTCGGCGGCGCTCATTTTGGGCTCGCTGACCATGTTCATTCTCTCCGGTCCGGTCATCAGCGTCACGATTGAAGCCTCAGCGGACTTGTTGGATACGGAGGCTTATGCAGACGCAGTGCTTGGCGACGACCCCGTAGCCCTACCCGACATCGACTCCCTTCAGGAGGGCCGTTAAATGAAGACCGCAGTGCATTCCCTTGTCTACGCGCTATGGCTGATTAAGGAAATCTTCGTTGCGGGTTTCTCACTCGCCGCGGAATCCTTCAAGCCGCAGAATAACTACCGGCCGGTAGTGGTGCGGTACCCTCTGCGCGTGACCAGCGCGTGGGAGATCTTCTGGTTCACCTCGTCTATTACCGCAACCCCAGGTACCTTGTCCCTAGGCTTGCGCGAGCCGATTGCAGAAGGCTTGCCGCGTATCGTGCTGGTTCAGGCGGTCATGGGGGATGACCCAGCCAGCATCATGGAAGATCTCGCGCATATGGAGGAGCACCTCGCCCCGCGGGTGAAGGACATTGATTATGGCGTTCCTGGGCAGGGGCCCACTAAGGAGCTCGCATCTACGTTCTACGAGTATCCGCTGGATACGCTGGGCCGCCATATGCGCGCACCCGATATCGCGAAGGCGGACGATACCCCTCTGGCCGCGCACGATGTGGAGAAGCATTCCGCGTGGCCCCTGCGCCAGGTTGCGCAGAACAAGGATGCCCGAAAGGATGATAAGAAATGATTGATTTTTCCTCGATGAGCGCCTTTCAATGGGTAGTCTTTGTCTGTATTTTCCTCATTGGCGCATCGGTGTGCACGGCGTTGGTATTGGCGTTGCGCTCCCGCGATGAGCTCACCCGCACCGTGATGAGTGACATGATCTTCTACGGCATGTTGTGCATGTATATTTCGTGGTCCATGACTAATCACGCGTCCATTGTCTATGACATCGCCATGCTCGCGGCTATTGCGGCCGGCGTGCTGCCGACGTTGTCGATGGCCCGTATTATCTCGAAGGGCAGGAGGTAAGACCATGACTATCGCGGAGATTATTGCCTCGATTCTGTTGGTCGTGGCCACGGTATTGGTTATTGCGACCGCCATCGCGTTGTGGCGAGCGCCCGATGCACTGACCCGCGTTAATCTGCTGGGGCCGACGGTAGGTTTGGCCGTCCCGCTGCTGCTTGTGGCGAAGGTGATCGTGGATTTTGCGGAGAATGGGTTTTCCCTGTGGTCGTTAATTAAGGTCATGATTGCGTGTTTCGGTGTGTGGATCATCGGGTCGGTGGGATCGTTCTATATGGGCCGCTCCATCTACGGTGTGACCGTCACCGATGTGAAGTACGCCAAGCGCATGCGCAAGAGTACGCAGACCGTCGAGGCCTCTGAGGAAGAAATCTAGGGCCGAAGCTTGAGGCAAGCGGTGAGTGCAGTGTTGTTCTCACCGCCTTTTTTGATCGCTGATGTGATGTGGGACTCATTTCTCTTCCTAAACCTATAGGGCTACAGGTATCTTCAAGATGGTACCTATCAAGCTATAGAAAAGAGGTTAGTTGAAACATGACTCCTGAAGTATTTTCATCCGGCGACGCAGCATGGATGCTCATTAGCGCTTCCTTGGTGCTGCTCATGACCCCCGGATTGGCATTGTTCTATGGCGGAATGGCGGGCAACCGTCACGTCCTCAACATGATGATGATGTCCTTCGGCGCGCTAGCGCTGGTCCCAGTGCTCTACGTCCTGTGGGGATGGTCAATGTCTTATGCGGGCACTTCGCTAGCGGGAATCGTGGGCAACCCGTTTGAAGCCTGGGGGCTGCGCGGCCAAATCACTGGGCCCTCCGCCGAGTACATTGCCGGTAGTGCTGGCTACCCCAACGTCATTGACATTGGTTTCCAAGCCACGTTCGCCATTATTTCGACAGCCATCATCTCCGGTGCCCTCGCCGGCCGCGTGAAGTTCTCCGCGTGGTTAACCTTCGCGGGCATCTGGGTGACCTTCGCCTACTTTCCGCTCGCCCACATGGTGTGGGGCGGGGGAGTGCTCTCCCATGCGCCGCGATCCCTCGCTGCGTGGCTCTTCGGTGTATCAAACGGTGAGGCCCTCATCGCTCCCATCGACTTCGCGGGCGGTACCGTCGTGCACATCTCCGCTGGTGCGGCTGCCCTGGTTCTGGCCATCGTCGTGGGCCCGCGTGCGGGCTTTCCGAAGCACATCGATAGGCCCCACAACCTCCCGATGGTGATGCTGGGCGCTGCGCTTTTGTGGTTCGGCTGGTTCGGTTTCAATGGCGGTTCCGCCTTCGCTGCGGATGGTCTAGCAGGCCTGGCATGGCTCAACACCACTGTTGCGGCGGCCGCGGCGATGCTCGGCTGGATGCTGGTCGAAAGAATCCGGGACCACGCGGCTACCTCGCTCGGTGCAGCATCCGGCGCTATTGCAGGTCTTGTCGCCATCACCCCGGCAGCAGGAGCGCTCAGCCCGCTCGGTTCCATCGCCCTCGGCTTTCTCGGAGGGATTATCGCCTGCCTGTGCATCAGCCTGAAGTACCGTTGGGGCTTTGATGATTCCCTAGATGTCGTTGGCGTCCACCTGTTCGCTGGTCTGTGGGGAACCGTCGGATTGGCCTTCTTTGCCACGGATAACGGTATTCTCACCGGGCACTTCTCGGAAGGTTTCAAGCTGCTCGTCGTCCAAGCGCTCATCGCGGTCGTCGCGATGCTGTTCTCAGCTGCCATTGCTTTCGTGGCGGCACTCATCATCCGCGCCACCATGGGGTGGCGGATTGATGATGACGCCGAAGGTATCGACCTGTCTGAGCACCGTGAGACCGCTTATGATTTCCGTGAGTCCGTGGCGTCGCACCGCCGCCAGACCCACGACGCTAGGATTAATCCTGCACCAACCGTCCAGCCGCGGGTCGACACCGCCGGAGCTAAGGAGTAATAGATGAAGCTCATCACTGCCATCGTCAAACCGTTCACGCTGCCGGACATCCGTGAGGCCTTGGAGCAGCACGACGTGCACGGCCTGACCGTGACCGAGACCCAGGGTTTCGGCCAGCAGCGCGGCCACAGCGAGGTCTACCGTGGCGCCGAGTATGCCACCGACTTCGTACCCAAGGTCAAGCTGGAGGTAGTCACCTCCGACGAGCAGGTGGAGGATATCCTTTCTGCCATCGTTGACGCCGCCTATACTGGAAAGATCGGTGACGGCAAGATCTGGATTACTCCTGTTGAGGATGTCATCCGCGTGCGCACCGGCGAGCGCGGCGAGGCAGCCCTGTAGAAGTGTCTACGGCCGCTCAACTGCGTGAGGAAGCCTATGCCTCGGCGATTAAGCTCACGCAGTCCCTGCAGCTTCCGCCCGGCTGTGCGCTTGCCGCCACGGGTTCTTTCGCCCGCCGGGCGGTGACACCATTTTCGGATCTTGATCTCATCCTCCTTCATCCGGATGATACGGAGCTGCCCGAAGATGTGGTCGCCGAAATTTGGTACCCCATCTGGGATGCTAAATACCGGCTCGATTATGCGGTGCGCACCCCACGCGAGTTCGGCGCTATTGCCGGTTCTGATCCCGCCGCCGGCTTCGCGCAGTTGGACCTATCCTTCGTCGCCGGCGATAAGCAGCTGGTAGATTCCACCCGCGCCCGGGTCTACGCCTCGTGGCGCCGCCTGCTGCAGAGCAACTTCGATGCTTTCGTTGACCTGGCCATTACGCGTTGGCGCCGCTCCGGCACCCTGGCCACGATGACCCACCCGGATATTAAAAATGGGCGTGGCGGCCTGCGCGATATCCAATTCCTGCGGGCGCTCGCCCTCGGCAACCTCGCGGATGCCCCAGCACTTGAGGAGGAGCAGGCCTTGCTTCTCGACGTCCGCACGCTCCTCCACGTCACTGCCCGCCGGCACCGTGATGTCCTCGACCCCGAATTCGCGGCGGAAATCGCGCACGAGCTTGGTTTCGCCGACCGTTATGATTTGTCCGCGGCCGTCGTCACCGCGGCTACCGCGGTACACAAGGCCGTGGAGAGGGCATTGGCGACTGCCCGGGGAGTCGTATCCAAACGCAGCCACAACCGCACATGTAAACCCCTCGACATCGGGGTGGTTGATGCCGGGGGCGAGATCCGCCTCGCACGCACCGCCGACTTGGATGAGCCGTGGCTGCTTTTGCGCGTGGCCGCCGCCGCGGCGCGCTCGGGCAGAAGCGTCCCGCCCCATGTCTGGGAACAGCTCCGCGAGTTACCGGAGCTGCCCGAACGCTGGCCCGCCGCTGCGACGGATGCTTTTTTCAGTTTATTGTCCTCGCCGCTCAATACTCCGCGCCTCATCCAGGAGATGGACGCTCACGGCCTGTGGGAGCGGCTCGTCCCAGAGTGGGAGCACATCCGGGGGCTGCTGCCGCGCGAGCGCACGCACGCTCATACCGTGGATTACCACTCCATCCTTACCGTCGCTCGGTGCGCCGAAGCCCGCACGTCCGTGGCCCGGCCCGATCTGCTTCTCTTGGTGGGGCTCTATCACGATATCGGGAAAGGCTATGGCCGCCCGCACGAGCTGGTAGGGGCGGAGATGGTCGCGCGTGCTGCAGCCAAGCTTGGTCTCCACCTAGCGGATCGCTCCCGCGTGCAAACCGTGGTCGCTGAGCACACCACTCTGGCGCGCATCGTCTCCCGCACGGACCCTTTATCCGATGAAGCCCGTGACGAGCTCCTCGAAGCCGTGCGCTATGACTACCTGACCCTAGCGCTCCTCGTTGTGCTCGCCCGCACCGATGCGGAATCCACCGGTCCAGGCGTGTGGAACCGCAGGCTGGAGCAGGGAATCGAAGCGGTCAGTGGCCGCGCTTTCGCACAACTGGAAGCACTTCGCCCAGTTCGTCCTCTGGTTGCCGCCGACCGCGACATCGGACTGCGCCACAACCCCGAGGATGATAGCTTTACCGTCCTGTGGCGCGGCAGCTACCAGCGGGAGGCTGTCCGCGCGCTGGCGCTGATCGCCGCGTTGGGCTGGAACATCCTCTCCTCGCGCCTCGTGCGCACCGAGGAAGGCTATGCCGGAGAATTCGATATCCGCGCCCTCCACGGCGCCATTGATCTCGCAACGGTAGAGGAACGCCTCGTGCAGTCCTATAAATCCGGAACCTACACGGTGCTGCCAGATTTTGTACCAGGGCCCGCGACTGCGATGTGGACCAGGGGAGTCTTCGAGGTCCGAATCGATGACTACCCAGGTACCCTAGGCCACGTGCTGGCGCTGCTTCCGGAGTGCGAGTGGCTATCCACCACCACACCGGGTGCCACGATGGTGCTTCACGCCGTGCCGCTTGGCGACGTCCCCCGTGCCACCCTGGTTCGGAATGTGACCCAAGCACTGGTCAACGGCTAAGCTGGGGGAGTTATAAATTTATCCACGATAGTTGAGGGAGCACTTTTAACGTGTTTGAGTCTTTGTCTGACCGCTTGCAATCAGCCCTGTCCGGCCTGCGCGGCAAGGGCAAGCTGACCGAGGCGGACATCAACGCCACAGCACGCGAAATCCGTCTGGCGTTGCTGGAGGCGGACGTCTCGCTCAACGTCGTGCGTGGCTTTATTAAGCGCATCAAGGAACGTGCGGCAGGCGCCGAGGTTTCCGAGGCACTGAACCCGGCGCAGCAGGTAGTCAAGATCGTCAACGAGGAGCTCATCGAGATTCTCGGCGGCGAGACCCGCCGCCTGAACCTGGCGAAGAATCCGCCGACGGTCATCATGCTCGCCGGCCTCCAGGGTGCCGGTAAGACCACCTTGGCGGGCAAGCTGTCTAAGCACTTGGCTTCCAAGGGGCACACCCCGATGCTGGTGGCCTGTGACCTCCAGCGCCCGGGCGCGGTGCAGCAGCTGCAGATCGTCGGCGAGCGCGCCGGGGTAGACGTCTATGCTCCGGATCCTGGCACCTCCCTGGACTCCCACGAGCATGAGATGGGTACCTCCCATGGGGATCCGGTGGACGTCGCCAAGCGCGGCATCGAAGAGGCCAAGCGCACCCAGCACGATATCGTCATCATCGATACCGCCGGCCGCCTCGGCATTGATGAAACCCTGATGACGCAGGCCCGCAACATCCGCGATGCCGTCAACCCGGACGAAGTCCTCTTCGTCATTGACTCGATGATTGGTCAGGATGCGGTACAGACCGCCGAAGCTTTCCGCGATGGCGTGGACTTCACCGGTGTCGTTCTGACCAAGCTGGATGGTGACGCCCGCGGTGGTGCGGCGCTGTCCATCCGTGAGGTCACGGGCAAGCCCATCATGTTCGCCTCCACCGGTGAGAAACTCGAGGATTTCGATGTCTTCCACCCGGAGCGCATGTCCTCGCGCATTCTGGGCATGGGTGACCTGCTGACACTTATTGAGCAGGCAGAATCCAAGCTGGATCAGTCCAAGGCGGAGGAAGCCGCCAAGAAGATGGGCTCCGGCGAGATGACCCTCAATGACTTCTTGGACATGATGCTCATGGTGCGCAACCTGGGCCCGATGGGCAACTTGCTCAAGATGATGCCGGGCGGCAACAAGATGAACCAGATCGCGGACATGGTCGACGAAAAGCAGCTCGACCGCATCCAGGCCATCATCCGCGGTATGACCCCGGAGGAGCGGGAGAACCCGAAGATTCTTAACGCCTCGCGCCGCAAGCGTATTGCCCTCGGCTCTGGTGTGAGCGTTTCTGACGTCAACCAGCTTATTGAGCGCTTCACCGAAGCCAAGAAGATGATGTCGCAGATGGCCGGCCGTTTCGGTATGCCGGGCATGGGCGGTGGGCGTTCGGCTACCAAGAAGAAGCCGAAGGGCCGCAAGGGAAAGAACGGCAAGCGCAAGCCGCCGAAGCGTCGTGGCGGTGGCGGTATGCCGGGTGGAATGCCGTCGATGCAGGAACTGCAGAAGATGCAGGAACAGCTCGGCGGCGGCATGCCCGGGCTGGGGGATATCAAGATGCCGAAGGGTATGGAGAATATCGACCTCAACAACCTGGACTTTGGGCAGGGCAAAAAGAAATAACGAAGAATACAGCAGCATTTTTCGTTAAGAAAGGGCCGGCGCTTTTTAGCGCCGGCCCTTGTCGTTTTAAATGGCTTTATCTGCCGGATATGCAGGATAGGGGATGGGATCCGCGGGGGTGGCCGGAGACGTCTCAGCGGTCTGGGGCACCACGGGGCTGTCCGTCGGAATCTGCGGGGGCTGCTGCTGCACCGTCTCGCCATTGAGGAAGGGAGTGATAGCTTCACGGATGAGCGGGATAGCCGAATCCGCAAAGGCCTTGGTGAAGTGGTGCATATCGCGGTAGACCATGATGTTGCCGATGATGACCGGGCAATCGCCGTTGGCATCGCAGAACCACTTCGAGGTGTCTACGGACAGCATGTTCTTGTACTGGGAGAGGACTTCGGCGCCGGGATCATAGGGAGCGTAGACCTCTTCGAAGCGCATGCCGCAGCCAAGAGAATCCTGGGTGGCTACGTAGCACTCATCAAACTGGAGGCCATTGCCGTGCTCATCGAATCCCCACGGGTTATCACGGAAACCCAAGAAGGGAATATCGTGTTTGGCCAACTCGTCCCAGAAGGCCTTATAGCCGGGCGGGACGGCGTCCGGTCCGTGACCCAAGGGCTGGCCGGGGCGCGTTGAATTAGAGACCACGAGGGCGGGGTCCGCATCGATGATGCGCTTGACCACTTCCTTGCTCCACTCGGCGCAGGAAGGCCTCACACTCAGCTCATCACCGAGCTCGATGGGGCAACCCACGCGGGTGAGCGGAACCAGCTTGAAGCCCATTTCGCGGCCCAAGTGGTCCAAGGCCGAAGAATACTGCTCCGCGTGCGAACCGCCTACCAAGTAGACCTCGACATCGGAGTTGACATCACCGAAGATGCACGGCGTCACGCCGTCCTTCTGGGTCTCGATAAAGTAGTCCGTTGGCTCTTGCTCCGGGATGAAGCACCAGTTATCGGCGACTGGCGGCTGGATGCCGCGCGCGAGAATCGGGTCAGGCTTGATCTCTACGTTCTCCGGCGGCGTGATGTTCTCGACGAAGGTCGTCGCTCCTGGGTAGAGCTTCGGGTCGAGGATTTCGCGGTTGGCCTCTTGCAGGCTGCGCAGCCACAGCGGTTGAACGGCCACGAGCGCAACGGTGCAGGCGGCGACGACGACTCCACCAACGCCGCGCAGAGCGCCGGTGCGCGTGCGAAGGTCGGCGAGGCCGCGGTGGACGGGGAGGTCGTCGGCAAGCGGGCGTTTGCGGTGCTGGCGCAGGGGCTTCTCGACGAAACGGTGCGTCACGTCCGCTAAGCCCAGCGATACCACGATGATGATGGCCCCGAGCCACCACGGAGGAGTCTCAAGGCCGAGGGCGGCGATGGAAATGATGAGCAGCGGCCAATGCCACAGGTAGAGCGGGTAGGCGATATCACCGAGCCAGCGAGATACCCGGGTGGTGAGCACCCGCGAGAAAGACCCGCCGGAACCAATGATGATGAGTACTGCGCCGCCGATGGGCAGAAGAGACAGCGGCCCAGGGAAGGCCAAGCTATCGGAAATAAGTAAGCCGGTACCAGCCAGAGCCGCCAAACCGAGAGCCGTGGCGAGGTTGGACAGACGCTGCGGCATGCGCAGGTGCGAACCATAGATGACGAGCACCGCGCCCAAAGTCAGCTCCCAGGCGCGCGACCATGTGGAGTAGTAATTTTCGGGGGTGCCAAAGAGGCCGTCGCGGGATGCATAGGCAAAAGAGACGACGGTAACTACGAGGAGAATCGGGCCAGCGATGGAATTAATGGAAGAGAAGCGCTGTTCTCGCAATCCCGTACTCTTTGGGCGCAGGCGCATGAAAGCGGCCAAGCCGAGCGCGAAAAAGATGCCCAGTAGGTAGAACTGGCCCTGCACTGCCATGGACCACATGTGCTGCAGAGGCGATGTTGTTGCTGAAGCGGCGGCGTAGTCAGCGTTCTGCCGTGCTAATTCCCAGTTCTGGTAGTAGAAGACCGTCGCAGTGATTTGCTTGGTGAGCTCCGTGTTCATGAGCTTCGGGGCGAAGAGCCGGACAAGCACATAGCTCACGCCGATGACGAGCACGAGGGAAGGCACCAGCCGGCGGAGCGTGCGCCAGATGGGCCACCACGGGTTCAGGGAGGCATTCGGCCGTGCGGCATAGCGCAGCTGCGAGCCTAAGAAGAAGTATCCAGAAAGCAGGAGGAAGACATCGACGCCACCTGAGACACGACCAACGAAGACGTGATACAGAACAACCAAAGCGATTGCGATGCCGCGGAGGCCGTCGAGGTCGTAACGGTAGCGGAATGTAGAGGGGGCTTGTTTATTCATAAAAAGAGGATTGTGTGGCGTCGAAATAACCGCATTACAGACTACCCCCTTCGCGGGGTAAGGCCTAACTCTGCAAGAGCTGAGGAGAATTTCCTATCTTGTGTGGGTTCCGCTAAAGTTGTTGAGGTTGTTCACGCACAGCGTGGAGGACTTAAAACTTCATCTCTGCGTAACGCCGGTACCGCCTACGGACGGCCGGCACGTCACGCGCAGGATAAAACCAAGGGTTGAACCGGCGCGCCACCAAGCGGCGCGTGTCTGAACTGCCCGGTGACTAGAAAAGGAGCCAATCATGGCCGTTAAGATCAAGCTGCAGCGTATGGGTAAGATCCGCAACGCTGAGTACCGCGTCATCGTCGCTGATGCACGCACCCGCCGCTCCGGCAAGGCTATCGAGAACATCGGTATCTACCAGCCGAAGCAGGAGCCGTCCCTGATCCAGATCGACTCCGAGCGCGCTCAGTACTGGCTGGGTGTCGGTGCACAGCCGACCGAGCCGGTTCTCGCACTGCTCAAGGTGACCGGTGACTGGCAGAAGTTCAAGGGCCTGCCGGGTGCAGAGGGCACCCTGAAGGTTGCGGAGGAGAAGCCGTCCAAGCTGGACCTCTTCAACGCTGCTCTGGCTGAGGCCAACAATGGCCCGACCATCGAGGCCATCACCGAGAAGAAGCGCAAGGCCAAGGAAGAGGCTGAGGCTAAGGCTGCCGCCGAGAAGGCTGCTGAGGAGGCCGCTGCCGCTGAGGCTGCTAAGGCTGAAGAGGCTGACTCCGCTGAGGCTGAGGAGTCCGCAGAGTAATTTCTACTCGGCTAAAAGATAATCCCCGCTGACCTTTTGTAGGTCGCGGGGATTATCTAGTTTTTGGCCGTGGGAGGCGGACCTCCAGAGGGGCTTCGAAGTCCAAGCCGCGAACAGCGGAGGCAATAACCGCCTGCGCCATAGTTTCCACCTTTTCCTCCGGCAGTGACCCAAAATGATCGCTGAGGCACAAGACTGTGAAACCGTGCACCGTGGACCATCCGGCTAGACAATTCTGCATCATGTGCTGCCTATTGGGTTCCTGGCCAATCGACCGCGCGTACTGTGCCATGTAGCCGTAGAAATTGAATATGGCCTGCACACGTGGATCTTCGCCGGGCTCCTCAGCCGCGGCTACGAACCCAGCCGGAATATCAAAGCTGCTCGCGGCCATCATGCACATAAAGAAGTGCGGCTCTTCCAAGGCATGGTGGAAGTAGGTGAAACCGGCCGCCATCATCATTGTCAATGATGGTGCCCTCCGTCGTTTCGAAGGTATCGCTGAGCTTGGTGATGAGTTCGTAGGTGGCGACGGCCCCGACGGCGTCGAGAAGCGCGGCTTGGTCCTTGAAGTGACGGTAGGGGAGACGCCCACCGCGCGCGTCGCGGCGCGAATCATCACCGCCTCCGGTCCACCTTCCCGGCCGAGTTTGATGGCTTCCTAGAGAATCTCTTCGTGCAAATTTCCATGGTGATACGGCTTCGAACTACTCACGATATAAGAATAGTACTAAGAGTCTAGACATCCGCGCCAATGTTCGGCGTCAACATGGTGAGCAGCATGAGTGCAGGCTCCTCACTACATGTCACCGCATGCGGCACGTACGCCGGAAGGTGCACTATGCGTCCGGGAGCGAGCACCTCATCTTGTTCCCCGCAACTAAAAATCACCGATCCCTGGAGCACCTGGACGGTGACGGGGTGCGCGGCCTTGTGATCAGGTAGGTCTTGTCCAGGCAGGAAGGAGAAGAGGATGAGGTTTGCGCCGTCGGCACTGAGGACCCTCTTAACGGCTGGTCTGGGGCGTGTGGGGTGTGGCTCGGGGGCCTCATCGAGCAGATCCAGGGTTGTGAAGTCGGCACTGTTGTGGGAGGCGTCGCCAAAGGTGGTTGCATCATTGATGGGAAGCTCAGTCATGCCGCCCCAGCGTAGCCCGTTAAGCTAGCAGACATGGAACTACTCATTGGACGCGTGGTGAAATCCCACGGCATTAAAGGCGAGGTCTCCGTCGAGGTGACCACCGATTCCCCCGAGACCCGCTTCGCTGTCGGCGAGGTCCTCCACGGCACACAAGGCAAGAAGGAACACGAACTCACCATCGCTGCGGTGCGCGACCACAAGGGGCGCCTGCTTATCACGTTTAAGGAAATCCCGGACCGCACGGCTGCGGATTCCCTGCGCGGCACCCAGTTCTTCGCCGAACCCCTGGATGACCCAGAAGACGACGGCTTTTATGACCACGAGTTGGAAGGCCTGCGGGTTCTCCTCGATGGGGAAGAGGTGGGTGAGGTGACAGGCGTGACGCACGGCCCCACGCAGTCCCTCCTAGAAGTCACGCTCACGGAAGGCAAAGAAGCGCTCGTCCCCTTCGTGGAGGAGATCGTGCCGGAGATTGATCTGGAGGCTGGGACCTGCACCATCACCCCGCCGGAAGGGCTGCTCGACCTATGAGGATTGATGTTCTCACCATTTTTCCGGAGTACCTAGACCCGCTGCGCCACGCGCTGCTGGGCAAGGCCATCGAGCAGGGGAAGCTTGCGGTGGGCGTGCATGACCTGCGCCAGTGGGCCACCGACGTGCACAAATCCGTCGATGATTCCCCCTATGGCGGTGGCCCCGGCATGGTGATGAAGCCTGAGGTGTGGGGGCCCGCGCTTGACGATGTCTCCTCCGGCACCGCCTCCACCCAAGACCTGCAGAGCGCTCTGCCGCACCTGAGCAAGCCCCGCCACGACGATATCCATGGCGTCGAGGCGCGCGCCTATGGTGAAAGCGAGGGGGCGGACAAGCCGCTGCTCATCGTGCCGACTCCCGCGGGAACTCCTTTCACCCAGGCCGATGCACAAGCTTGGTCCGCGGAGGAACACATTGTGTTTGCGTGCGGGCGCTACGAGGGCATCGACCAGCGCGTCGTCGACGATGCGCAGCACCGTTATCGCGTACGTGAGGTCTCCATCGGTGACTACGTGCTCATCGGCGACGAGGTAGCTGTGCTGGTCATCGCCGAAGCCGTCGTGCGCCTCATCCCTGGCGTGTTGGGGAACCGGCGCTCGCACGAAGAGGATTCCTTCTCCGATGGCCTGCTGGAGGGACCCAGCTACACCAAGCCGCGCGAGTGGCGTGGCCTCAAGGTTCCGGACGTGCTGACCTCCGGGGACCATGCCCGGGTGGACCGGTGGCGCCGCGAGCAGTCGCTGGCCAGAACGTGGCAGCGCCGCCCAGAGCTACTGGATGCCGCGGAGCTAAGTGAGGCCGATCGCGCCTACCTGGAAACCTTAGAGGAGGATTGAGATGGACGTGAGCACGGACTTGTCAATACTTATGACCGAAGCTGAATGGAACAAGGTCCTCAAAGACATGCCGCGGCGCCTGCGCGAAGGCGGAGTCGAGCCGCAGGACATCAACGCCGAGGTCGTGTCATTTACCTGCGAACCCGACAACATTCTGGTCAACGAGTACATGGATAAGCACGGCCAGCCGCCGGTGAGCGAACACGTGTGGCGCGTGATCGTCAACGGCGCCTCCGAACTGCCGCTGACCAAGGTCACCGCCGCCGTCGCGGAGTGCTTGCCGGCGCACACACTCTGGTACGGAACCTCTGAGATTGGTCACACCGAGTTTGGCCTGGGCACTTCCTGCGCGTGGCAGGGCGGGGTATAGGGTGAGAAGGTCTTAAGTCCCCGACCCAAAAAGAGGTTTTGTGAATATCGCAGCCACCATCGCTGGAGAGCTGGGCGTCAAAGAACAGTTTGTCGAAGCTGCCCTCAAGCTCATGGCGGAGGGTAACACCGTTCCGTTCATCGCCCGTTACCGCAAGGAAGCCACCGGCGGGCTGGATGACTCGCAGCTGCGTATCATCGAGGAACGCTCGACCTACCTGCGGGAGCTGGAGGAGCGCAAGGAAACGGTGCTCGCCGCGATTGAGGAGCAGGGCAAGCTGACCGAAGAGCTGCGTGCTCTCATCCAGGGCTGCGAAACCAAGGCGCGCCTGGAGGATCTGTACCTGCCGTATAAGAAGCGCCGCAAGACCAAGGCAGATATCGCGCGTGAGGCCGGCCTGGAGCCGCTGACCGATAAGCTTATTGAGAACCCTTCGGCGGATCCGGCCGAACTGGCAGGGGAGTACCTCACCGAAGGCTTCGAGGAAGCGAAGAAGGCCCTCGAGGGTGCTCGCGCCATCTTGGTGGACCGTTTTGCGCTGGACGCGGACCTCGTCGGTGAGGTGCGCGAGCGCATGTACACCAGCGGCTCCATGAACGCCGGCGTGGTGGAAGGAAAGGAAACCGAGGGCGCGAAGTTCAAGGACTACTTCGAGTTCTCTGAACCTTTCGACAAGCTTCCTTCGCACCGCATCCTGGCGCTGTTGCGGGGTGAGAACGAAGGCGTGCTGCAGCTCAACCTCGATGCCGGCGATGACGCCATGTATGAGGGCATGATCGCAGACCGCTTCGACCTGGACGTGTCTACCTCCCGCTGGCTTGCCGACGCCGTCCACTGGGGCTGGCGCACCAAACTTTCCATCTCCTCGGGCCTCGACGTGCGCATGCGCCTCAAGGAGAAGGCCGAGGAAGGTGCCCTCAAGGTTTTCGCGACAAACCTGCGCGACGTTCTGCTGGCGGCCCCGGCGGGCCAGCGCGCGACGCTGGGCTTGGACCCGGGCTACCGGAATGGCGTCAAGTGCGCGGTTGTTGATCCCACGGGCAAGGTCCTTGCCACCACCGTCGTCTATCCACACCAGCCACAACAGAAGTGGGCTGAGGCGGTGCGGGAGTTGGCGTCGCTAAGCGCGGCTCATTCGGTGGATCTCATGGCGATTGGTAATGGCACCGCGTCGCGTGAGACGGAGAAGCTAGCGGGCGAAGTCGCGGATCTCATCGCGCAGGCGGGTGGGAAGCGGCCGAACCCGGTCGTGGTGTCGGAAGCCGGCGCGTCGGTGTATTCGGCTTCGCAGCTGGCGGCCGATGAATTCCCCGACATGGATGTCTCCCTTCGCGGCGCGGTGTCCATCGCGCGCCGCTTGCAGGATCCGCTGGCGGAGCTGGTGAAGATTGACCCGAAGGCGATTGGTGTGGGGCAGTACCAGCACGATGTCAACCAGGTCGCGCTCGCGCGCACACTCGATGGCGTGGTGGAGGATGCCGTGAATGGCGTTGGTGTTGACCTGAACACGGCGTCGGCCCCGTTGCTGGAGCGGGTGGCTGGTGTGAACTCCACGATTGCGGCCAATATCGTGGCCTACCGCGATGAGAATGGCACCTTTGCCTCGCGCAAGGAGCTAAAGAAGGTGCCGCGCTTGGGACCGAAGGCTTTCGAGCAGGCGGCGGGCTTCCTGCGCATCAATGGCGGTAAGGACCCGCTCGATGCCTCGGCTGTGCACCCGGAGGCTTACCCGGTGGTGGCGCGCATCGCGGAGAAGACGGGTCTGGAGGTTTCGGAGCTCATCGGCAATTCGCGGGTGTTGACGAAGCTGTCGCCGGCGGACTTTGCTGACGATACCTTCGGTGTGCCGACGGTGACGGACATCATTGCGGAGCTGGACAAGCCGGGCCGCGACCCGCGCCCTGAGTTCAAGACGGCCACCTTCAAGGAAGGCGTGGACAAGGTCTCGGACTTGAAACCGGGGATGATTCTGGAGGGCACCGTGACCAACGTTGCGGCCTTTGGTGCCTTCATTGACGTCGGTGTGCACCAGGATGGCCTTGTGCATGTGTCCGCGATGAGCCATAAGTTCGTCTCTGATCCGCATGATGTGGTCCGTTCTGGCCAGGTGGTGAAGGTCAAGGTCATGGAGGTCGACGTGGAGCGCCAGCGAATCGGTTTGTCGCTGCGGCTTGACGACGAACCCGGCCAGCCCGCCCCCAAGCGCCGCAACGGCGGCGGGCGTTCCGACCGGCGCAACTCCCGCCACGACGGTGGGCATGGCCGCGCGGACCGCGGCGGCGGTGGCTCGATGGCCGACGCTCTCAAGAAGGCCGGCTTCTAACTGTTCAAACGGTCGGGGCTTCGCGCGTTTTCGCTTTAGAGACGGCATCACACAGCGTGGACGGCGGGTGCGATTGCTCAGTGGGATGAGACTTAGTTGCGGGATCGCCGAAGACGCGGAAAGCCTTGCGGTTCTGCGGGGCTTCCGCGTGGAGTCGGTGAGCCAACCAGGTGGGAGAGCTACACGGGCGGCACCATGCTGCTCGGGCGGCGCGGTGCTGGGGTGTGGGCTACCCAGGTGGTGGGCTACCGTTTGGTGGATCCGGCGGTTGGGCAGGGGGTGCGGCTGCCGCGAGCCGGTTGGCTGCTTCTTGGTAGGCCGGCTGCCCGGTAATCGGCGTTCCCCAGGGCGGGATGTAGTCAACGGGCCCTTTTAGACGAAAGACATAGCCTCGGCCGGACGGGCTGGTGGGGTCATCGTCGTTGATGCCGTTATGGTAGGCGCACAGCATGGTCAGGTTGGGCGGGTTGGTCTCGCCGCCCGCCTTCCAGGGAATGATGTGGTGGACTTGGCAGTAGTCCGCCGGTTTATTGCAGTCCTCGATAGCGCAGGTGGGGTGCTCGGCACTGGCCATGATGCGCTGCTCGAGGCTGGCAAAGCGCGACAGTCGGTGCAACCACACCGGGCCGATAGTGGGGTGGACTAATGTGGCGTAGCCAGTTTCGGCGAACTTGTAGGTGAGAAACTCCGCTCCGCTCATGCGCCCGCCGTTGGTGAGCTCGAGTTCGATGTCATCGCCGTCATGCCGGACTATTTTGTCGAGCTCGTCGAGCGTAACCACGACATTTGTTCCCACCGCCGGCCGCGAGCCCACGCCTTCTTTGAAGAAGACGTGGTGGGTGGCATCGAGCAGATCGGTGGGGTTAATGGACTCCAGGGTGCTGCGGATGGTGGAGATATTCAGCGCGGAGTCAGTAACCGTGAGCGAATGCGGGCCATTCTTGCGGTAGGTCAGCCGCACCCCTGGTGAAGGCACGCGCTTGGGCCTGAGCTCCTTCACACGCTCCGCCGCCACTGAAGCAACCCGTTCTGAAGGCGTGGATGCGAGCATCACGCGCAAATTCCAGACGTCGAGCTGCTTCTTCAGCTTGGCGGTGTAGGACTCAATCAGGTTTAGCGTGGCCAGGTCGTGGCCTTGGCGTTGGGCCGCCCGACGCGCTGCGCGCTGCTTTCCGGTGAAGCGGGTATCGCCGAAATAAATGGCATGAAGCGACGTCAGCTCCGCGGCATCACCGGCCGAGGCACCCAGCGCACGCAGGCTCTCGGGCGTGTTGGTTGCTGCTTCCACCAACGCAATCCCCGAATTGCGAAGGCGGATGTAAGTTTCGATATCCCCCATAGGCACAGAGACTAAATCAGGTTTTAAGGCCTCGCAACCGGAGGAGAAAACGCCCTGTTCATGCCCCTCGGAACCCGGGGTGCAAACTGGGGAAAACTGAAATGCATGCTATGACACGAATGGTCATAAGTTTATCTCGTCAACTCCTCCGGTGGTATGTTTGGTGAAACAAATGATCTAGCGGTCTCGCTCATGCTCGCTCTTTCGTCGAACATGCCTGGACAGAGGGTTAGAAGCGGACCTGAACTATCACTATGAGGAGGCGGGAATGAGCCGTATTCCTGAAGAAACCCGGAAGAATGGTTCTTCGCCTGGTCGGGCGAATGAGGGGAGTGCTGCGACCCGCGACAGCGAAGCCATGGGCTGGCACCGCGTCCTGGATTGGCGCCCCACGAGTACCGTGTCGCGCGTGCTCATCGTTTTTCTTCTCGTTGCACCGCTGATCGTCGCCGGCACCATGATGTGGGCCATGTGGGACCCGTCAAAGTACATGCGCAACATTGACCTTGCGGTGGTGAATGAGGACGCGGGCGTCGAGAAGCAGGGCACCTATACCAACTACGGTGACCAGGTTGTGGAAGGCCTGATGGAGACGGGGTACCTGAACTTCGCTGAGGTCAGCAAGGGGGACGGGGATGAGGGGCTGCTCAAGGGCAAGTACCTCATGGTGGTGACTATCCCGGAGAACTTTTCCGAGCAGGCCGTCACCATCATCAGCGATGAACCGGTGAAACCAGAGATTCATTTCGCCACCAATGATTATTACGGCACGAATGGTTCGGTGATTTCCTCCAGCCTCATCCCGCAGGTGCAGACCAGCGTGGAAAATGCGATTTCCAAGAAATATGCCGACCAAGTCATCGAGGGTCTCAACAAACTCAGCGACGGCCTGGGCACTGCGGCAGAGGGCGCCGGCCGTCTCGATGAGGGGGCGGGCAAATTGCAGGAAGGCGGCGGGCGCGCGGTTGAGGGAATCGCCAAGCTGGACGCTGGCGCGGGCGATCTCAACAACGGTACGGGCCAGCTGCTGGACGGCACGAACCGCCTGAATGACGGAGTAGGTCGCCTCAGCGATGGCGCCGCGCAGCTCGATGATGGCGCGGCACAGCTTGCCGACGGCTCCGACAAACTGCTTGCCGGCACAGGACGCCTGGCGGATGGCGCGGGTCAGATCGACGGCGGTGTCAACCAGCTCACGGGCATGCTCATCCCGGTTCTCAAGCAGGCACAGGCCGTGGCCCCGGCGCTGCTGCAGCTTGTCGACGTCCTTCGTGGCCTCGGCATGCACCAGCAAGCCGACCAACTCTATTCCTTGGTGTCCAAGCTGGACCCAGCCGCCAGCGGAAACATGGTGGCGCAGCTGGAGAAACTCTCTGACGGCACCGGCCAGCTCTATTACAACCTGTCCGATCCCAACTCGGAATACCTCGGCGGCATGATGGCTCTTAATGACGGCGCGCACCGGCTGTCCGATGGTTCTCAGCAGCTGCGTGCGGGTGTTGGCGAACTGAGCGATGGTGCCGCCCAGCTGCAGGACGGTGCCTCCCGCCTGTATGAGGGAACCGGCACGCTGAAGGACGGCACGAGCCAGCTGGCCGCCGGTGGCACGGAGCTGAAGGGTGGCATGGACCAGCTCAAGGATGGCTCCAACGAATTGGCTACCAAGCTTGCCGACGGCGCCGCCAAAGCGCCCTCCATTACCCAGCCGGAGACGTCCGCACAGAACATGGCTGTGCCCATCAATTTCACGTCCTCTAACCTGCATCCGGTCCAGACGGTGGTCAGCCCGGTTGACCCGACAGAGAAGAACATCACGGGTGGCGCCTCACTACTCTTCGTTCTGGTCTTCGGTTTCCTCGTCATGCTGCTGGTAGCGATGACGCTTCCGTATTACCTGGGGCGCCGGGGCGAGTCGGCCACGAGCCCGGTACGTGGCATCCTCGCAGCCTTCGGGGTCGTGGCGGGATTGAATTTCCTCGTCCTAGCCTTCATGGCCTTCATGTCCTCCACGATGGGATGGTCCCCGGCGAGCTGGCCGATGATGCTGGTGGTTATCGCCGCCATCGCGGCTGTGGGGGCGGCGACCTACCAATTCTTTTTGGTCACCTTTGGACGCAAGATTGGTGCCGTCTTCGCCGTCGGTGCTTTTGCTTTAGGGGTCATGGTCTTCGGCGGCGTGTGGCCGGTGGCGGCTATTCCGCGGCCGCTGAGCATGCTGCATCCTTTCCACCCGATGACCTATGCGAAAAATGCCTTTACCCGCGCCACCGACGGCATCCACGATGGCACCTTCTGGGCGGGTATTGCGGTGCTGTTCATCGTGACCGCTTTGGCACTAGTGGCCTCCTGCGTGATTTTCCGAGCCCGCCACCATGGCACGGCACGAATCCTCGATGAGCACCTCTTCCGCACGCCGGCGGTGGCTGGCGCCTAATAACCGTGCGCCGCGAGCCCACCGGGAAGGTTGCGCAGCTCGATGCCCATGTCTGCGGCGAGATCGGCGTAGCGCAGGGCAAAGCCAGCGCTACGCCCACCGGAGGGGCAGGCCACGTAGATCAGTTCGGAGGCGCAGGCGGATAGTGCTCGGCGCACGGAATCATCATCGGTGACGGTATGCCAGGGCAGTGTCACCGTGGCCTCAGGGAAGTTGGGCTCCTCGGAGATATCAAGGAGGGCGGCGTGGCCGTCGCGAAGCTCCGGCGGAAGGCTGCGCTCACCAGGCAAGGCACTGACCAGCGGGCGTTCGGGATCGGCGCCCACCCGCAGTGTGCGGAAGCTACCGGGGAGCGCGTCGTAGGAGGTGACGCGCCCGACCATGTCTCGATGATTTGGGAGTGCGCCGAGCGTGGCGACCGCCGCGGTGGCCATGAGCCCCGCGATGACCGATGTCGTAGCCCCCAGGACCCCAGCCGTGGAGCACTCGAGAGTCTCGCCACTAGGCGGGGCGGGGAAGAGATCGCGCAAGCCCACCCCGCGCCCGTCAGCACATGCATTCCCGGAGTGCCACAGCGCGGTCTGCCCGCCGTAGCGCAGCACGGTTCCCCACGCCAGCGGGGTAGACGTCAGCTCGCAGGCATCAGCGACAAGATACTTTGTGTTGAAGGTATCTGAGCCATCGAGGACGAGGTCGGCCTCTGCACAGAGGTCAAGAACTGTAGAGGAAGTCAGCCGCGCGTTGAGCGCGGTGATCTGCAGCTCGGGGGCAAGCCCGCGGGCACGCGCGGCGGCCACCTCGGCCTTGGGCTTCCCGACGTCCCCCGCGCCAAACAACACCTGCCTGTGCAGGTTGCTGATATCGACGGTATCGGAATCGATGAGCGTGATCCGCCCGATGCCTGCCGCCGCTAGCTGCTGGAGGGCCGGGCAGCCCAGCCCTCCGGCGCCCACGACGAGCACGTGGGCGGCATTGAGCCGCTCCTGGGCCGCGTCACCGAAGCCGGGCAGGAGGCGCTGGCGCGCGGTGCGGGCGAGTTCATCTTTGCTGAGCATGGGGCCTTCTTGTGGCGGCGGTCAGTGCCACAGGTCTAGAGAACTTGGTCGGCCCAGGAGGCTAGGCCCTCGAAGGTGGAGGATGCCTGGGCGTGTTCGCGTTGCGGGATGCGCCCTGCACTTCGGGCAAGAAGGCCAGCTTCGACGGCGTGGCGCATGGCGGTGGCCATAACCTCGGGATCCTGGCAGCGGTTGACCGCGCTGGCGAGAAGCACGCCGGAGCAGCCGAGCTCCATGGCGCGGGTGGCATCGGAGGCGGTGCCGATGCCGGCGTCGACAAGCACGGGCACCGAGGCACGCGAGCAGATGAGCTCGAGGTTGTGGGGGTTGAGGATGCCCAGGCCGGTGCCGATGGGCGCTCCGAGAGGCATGACGGCTGCCGCTCCAACATCTTCGAGGCGCTGGGCAGCGACGGGATCGTCGCTGGTGTAGGCCAGCACGGTAAAACCTTCGGTGGCAAGCAGCTCGGTGGCGTCGAGGGTTTCGACTACATCGGGCAGCAGCGTGTGCTCATCGGCGATGACCTCTACCTTGACCCAGGAGGTCCCCAGCGCCTCGCGGGCCATGCGGGCGGTGAGCACCGCCTCGCGCGCGGTGCGACACCCGGCGGTGTTGGGAAGTGGAGCAATGTCCAGCCGGCGCAACAGATCGAAGACACTCTCACCGTCACGGGTGCCAGCGTGGCGGCGCATGGCCACGGTGGTCAGCTCGGTTCCGGAGGCGACGAGTGCGCGCTCAAGGGCCTCGTGGCTCGTGGCCCCGCCGGTGCCCATGATGAGGTGGGAAGAAAAGGTGGTGTCGGCGATGGTGAGCATTTAACCTCCTTGGACTGCGGTGAGGATTTCCACGGTCGCGCCTTCGGTGAGTGGGGTGGACTCCCACTGTGAGCGGGGGACGACCTGCTCGGACACAGCCACGGCGGTGCCATCAGCGTCGATGCCTTTTTCATCCAGCAGTTGGGCGACGGTGCTCGCTGCCGTGTCATAGGGCTTGCCGTTGAGGATCAGAATCATGGTTGCTCCTTGAGGTGTCGTAGGGGGCTGCAGGCCACGAGATCAATGCTCGGTTCGGTGCCTTCGATGAGTTCGCGGGTGCAGCGCGCGGCCAGGGCAGTGAGCAGAATGCCGTGGCGGAAATAGCCGGTAGAGATGACGAGCTTGTCGCTTACGCGGCCGAGGTACGGCAGATCGTCTGGCGTGCCGGGGCGGGCGCCCGCGCTGGCCTCGAGGAATTCGCATTCTTCGACGGCGGGGAGGATGCGAATGGCATCGCGAAGCAGCGCGTAGACACCGCCGGCCTGGGCTGTGGCAAGAGTGTCCTCGCGGGTTGTAGCGCCAACCGCCAAGGTGCCGTCGCCGCGGGGGATGAGGTAGATGGGGCGGTCCTCCACGAAGCCGCGCACCACGCGGGTGAGCAGCGGCTGCAGGTGATCCGGCACGCGAAGGCGCAGGATATCGCCGTACACCGGGCGCAGGTGGAGCGGGGACTGCTGGAGCCCTGCCGAGGCAGCCCACTCGATGTCACGCGCACCGAGTCCGGCAGCGAGCACCACCTGTTCCGCTTCGAACTCGCCGGCGCCAGTGGTCACCACTCCCGTGGCAGCGTTAATCGACTGTGCTGCCGTGCGGAAGAAACGCACACCGATTGCTTGAGCTGCGCTGAGCAGTGCAGCCGTCCACTGGCGGGGAAAGACCTGCGTGTCTCCCGGGATACTCACCGCAGCAGCTAGACGTGGTGAGAGCAAAGGCTCGACGCGCCGGGCCTCGCGCACCGTGATGCGCGCGACCTCCATGCCGTGGAGGGACTGATAATCCGCCAGCTCGGCGAGGTGCTGAGCATCCGCCCGATCAGCGGCGAGGACGAGGGTTCCTTCGGCGCGGTAGCTAGTTGGGACCTCGGTGTGGGCGGCAACCAAATCTATAAGCTCCGGGTACCACGCGCCGGAGGCACGCATCAGCGGGAAGAGAGGATCCTGCTGGTAAACCACCTCGGCGGCGGGGGCGAGCATACCGCCGGCATAGTGCGAAGCCCCAGAGGCCGGTGCCGGGTCCAACACCGTAACCTCGTGGCCCCGCGCAGCCAGTTCCACCGCGGTGGCCAGGCCGATGACACCCGCACCGACGACGATGACTGAGGAATCAGAGCTAGTACTCATCGCGCACCTTCATCGAAACCGGACAGCAGCTCACGGCAATAAGCTTCTGGGTCCTCGGCATGCATGATGCCGCGCACCACCGCGAGGCCTGCAACACCCGTCGCGGCAAGATCGGTTGCATCGTCGGCGGTGACATCCCCAATGGCCACGAGTGGCACACGGGAGAGTTTCACCAATTCCGGGTAGGCGTGAAGCCCTAAAGGCGTGCGGCCGGAGTCCTTCGTTGGAGTCGCACGGAACGGGCCGCAGCCGATGTAGTCAATGACATCGGCCACGTCATTGGCGGCCTCAACCAACTCGCGGGTGCCGGTAGTCAGACCGATAATCGCATCCGGCCCCAACAACTCGCGGGCTGCGGCGACGGGCAGATCGTCTTGGCCGACGTGTACGCCGTGCACTGGCTCGCCGGCGTGGCGGAGGACGGCGGCGACGTCCACGCGGTCGTCGATAAGCACGCGCGTTTCTGGGTTGGCCTGTGCCACCGCGCGGGCTACCTCTCGGCCCAAGTGGTAGAGGTCGCGGGCGGAAATCGGCTTGGAGCGTACCTGCACCACCCCGGCACCGCCCCGAGCCGCTGCCGCAGCGATGCGCACGATCTCCGTAGGCGCGCCCGCGTCCGTGACGAAGTAGCAGCGAAGATCAGGCATGCGCAGCTTCTTCCTCCTGATAGAGCTGAGAGCCCTGAGCCTTAAACTCTTCCGACATCTGCTTCTCACCGGCACGGGCGGCGGCCACGACTTCGGGATCGATGGAGCCCTTACCCGGGAAACTGGGCATGCCAAGAGAATCGGAGAAGGTATCCCGGATGTCCTGGCTAATGCGCATAGAGCAGAACTTCGGGCCACACATAGAGCAGAAGTGCGCGGTCTTCGCCGGCTCCGCGGGCAGGGTCTCATCGTGGTAGGCCTGCGCGGTGTCCGGGTCGAGGGAGAGCGCGAACTGGTCGTGCCAACGGAATTCGAAGCGTGCCTTGCTCATCGCATCATCCCAGGCGCGCGCACCTGGGTGGCCCTTGGCCACGTCGGCCGCATGGGCGGCAAGCTTATAGGTGATGACGCCGGTCTTGACATCATCGCGGTTGGGCAGACCCAGGTGCTCCTTGGGAGTGACGTAGCACAGCATGGCCGTACCACCCATGGCGATGTGCGCCGCACCGATGGCGGAGGTGATGTGGTCATAGCCCGGGGCGATATCCGTAACCAGCGGGCCCAGTGTGTAGAAGGGGGCATCCGAGGCCCAGTCCTGCTCGAGCTCGTTGTTTTCCTGAATCATGTTGAGCGGAACGTGGCCCGGGCCTTCCACCATGACCTGGACGTCATACTCCCAGGCGCGCCGGGTGAGCTCACCGATGGTCTTGAGCTCGGCGAATTGGGCGGTGTCGTTGGCATCTGCCAGGGAACCGGGGCGCAGGCCGTCGCCGAGGGAGAAAGCGACGTCGTAGCGCGCGAAAATTTCGCAGAGTTCGTCGAAGTTTTCGTAGAGGAAGGACTCCTTGTGGTGCGCCAAGCACCAGCCCGCCATGATGGAGCCGCCGCGGGAAACAATGCCGGTGACGCGATTCGTGGTCAACGGCACATAAGGCAAAAGTACGCCGGCGTGCACGGTCATATAGTCCACGCCTTGCTCGCACTGTTCGATGACAGTATCGCGGAAAATCTCCCACGTCAGGTCTTCTGCAACGCCATTGACCTTCTCCAGCGCCTGGTAGATGGGCACGGTGCCGATGGGAACCGGCGAGTTGCGCAGGATCCACTCGCGGGTGGTGTGGATGTCATCACCGGTGGAGAGGTCCATGACGGTATCCGCGCCCCAGCGGGTGGCCCAGCGCAGCTTGGATACTTCCTCGGCGATGGAGGAGGTCACCGCGGAGTTGCCGATGTTGGCATTGATCTTGGTCAGGAATTTCCGGCCGATGATCATCGGCTCCGACTCGGGGTGGTTGACGTTATTAGGCAGGATGGCGCGGCCACGCGCGATCTCGGAGCGCACGAACTCTGGGTCGCAGTGCTCGCGCAGGGCCACGAACTCCATCTCCTTGGTGATGATCCCCTGGCGTGCGTAGTGCATCTGGGTAACGCGCTTGCCTTCCTTAGAACGCAGCGGCTGGCGACGCTCCCCCTTCCACTCCTGGGAAGCCGCACCGCGGCGCTCGGCCGAGCGCCCATCGTCAGCGAGGTTGCGTGCGCGGCCCTCATACTCTTCGACGTCTCCGCGCTCTGCAATCCACTCGGCGCGCAGGGCCGGCAGACCTACTTCGGGCTCACACTCCGGGCCACGTGTGCGGTAGATGCGGAAAGGCTCATTGGGCCCGGTAGGGGAATCATCCAGTTGGATCTCGGTCTCCGGTACCTCCAGGCCGTGCTCCCGGATTGGGGAGTAGGAGTGCTTGGGGTGGATCTCGCCGGAGGCGGTGGACTGGATGGGGTTATGGGTAGCCGTCATGGCTGCTCCTCTCTTCCTTCGCTGGTGCTAACCAGGCAGGTTCGAACGGTGCAGGCGCGGTATCAGCGCCACTCTCAGCCCACTTCCCGTGGGCACCCGTGGGGTATCAGTGCGCCACCCACCTTAGAGCCCGCAGCGAGGAGATGTCAGGCGTTTGAGGGAATTTGTTCTTCGGGGGTGGGGTGTGGAAAGATGGCGATGTTCTGTGTAATAGGCACGAACCGGTCAGCTGCCGCGAGGTGGCGCCAGGGTCCTCTGTCTTAAACTGAAAAGGAAAACACCAATGGCAAACCTCATTGACAAGGTTGATGCAGCTTCGCTGCGCGACGATATCCCGTCCTTCCGTCCGGGCGATACCCTTGACGTCAACGTCAAGGTGATCGAGGGCACCACCGAGCGTACCCAGCTCTTTAAGGGTGTCTGCATCCGCCGTCAGGGCGACGGCATCCGTGAGACCTTCACCGTGCGTAAGGTCTCCTTCGGCATCGGCGTTGAGCGTACCTTCCCGGTTCACTCCCCGAACATTGCCTCCATCGAGGTAGTCCGTCGCGGCCGCGTTCGCCGCGCCAAGCTGTACTACCTGCGCGACCTGCGCGGCAAGAAGGCCCGCATCAAGGAGCGCCGCTAGTTCTAGCTGCTCTTCAGCCCTCCGCTTCCCACCGATTCTTGTGGCTAAAGCGGAGGGCTTTGTGCTTTCAGCGGTCCTCCGGCCGAGCCGCATACCGGGATGTCGGCGCACGTTGCTAGGATTTAGCCCGTGGAAAAAGAAAACGACATTACTGAAGGTTCCCAGGGGGTTGGGGGAGAGGCGTCGGAAAGCGCGGCGCCCCCAGCTGAAGAAAAGAAGCAGATGCCCTGGTTGCTGGAGACCGCTCTCGTAGTGGTCGCCGTGCTCGCAGTCGTCGGCATTTTCCAGAACTTTGTAGGCCGGCAGTACGTGATCCCCTCCGGTTCCATGGAGCCGACATTGCATGGCTGCGAAGGCTGCAATAACGACCGGATCTTTACCGAAAAGATTTCCTACTACGGCGATAAGAGTCCGGAGCCCGGTGATGTCGTGGTATTCAAGGGAACCCCGGACTGGGACATCAATTGGGTGTCGCCACGCTCCGATAACCCGGTCATCCACCGTATTCAGGATGCCCTGAGCTATGTGTCGCTCACCCCGCCCGATGAGAACACCCTGGTCAAGCGCGTCATTGCTACCGGTGGCCAGACGGTGTCCTGCCAAGAAGGGGATCCGGCAGTCATGGTGGACGGCAAGCCCATTGAGCAGGACTATGTGCAGGATCCACCGACCTATCGCGTTGATGAAACCACCGGTTCCTATGCCTGCGGCGGCGCGTACTTTGGCCCCGTGACCGTGCCGGAGGGCAATATCTGGGTGATGGGAGATAACCGCACGGCCTCCGCGGACTCGCGCTATCACATCCAGGATGAGTACCAGGGAACGATCCCTCTGGAGAATGTTCGTGGCAAGGTCATGTTCATCTTCTTCCCCTTCAACCGTATTGGCGGAGTCGATGACCCGGACATCCAGTCCTAGAGTCCGCGATGTTCTGTCGGCGCTGGCTGTCACCTTCGTGGCACTGGCGTTGATTCAGGCCTTCGTGGGAAGGCTGTATCTCATCCCATCTTCCTCCATGGAGCCCACCCTGCATGGTTGCCCGGGGTGCACGAATGATCGCATCGCGGTGCAGAAGGTGAGTTATTATTTCAGCGACCCGCGCCCGGGAGAGGTTGTGGTCTTTGCCGGTCCAGAATCGTGGAACACCTCTTTTGAGGTCAAGCGTTCCCGCAATGTGCTTCTCCGTGGTATCCAGAACATGGCGGCTGTTGTCGGACTGGCTCCCAACGGTGACAACATTCTGGTCAAACGGGTCATCGCTACCGGTGGTCAGACCGTGTCCTGCCAGGAGGGCGATCCGGCAGTTATGGTGGACGGCCAACCCACCAACCAGGAGTTTGCCCTCGATCCTCCGGAGATACCCGTCGATGAGCGGGTGGGATCGCAGGCCTGTGGCGGCGCTTACTTTGGGCCTGTCACCGTTCCCGAGGGACATCTGTGGGTCATGGGGGATAACCGCACAAACTCCTTGGATTCGCGCGCACACCTAGGCGATAAGCTCCAGGGCACCGTTCCAGTGGAGAACGTGCGCGGGAAGGTCGCTGCCGTGGTGGTGCCGATTAGCCGTGCGCACACTATCGAGGACATGTCCCTCTAACCGCTATGCGCCGTCTAAAACAGAAGAGAACCTATGAGGTCGCGCTCTCCAAAGCAGGGCTGGGGCCCGTTGCCGGGGTGGATGAAGCTGGGCGCGGAGCTTGCTGCGGACCAGTGACTATCGCCGCGTGCATTTTGCCGGATCGCATCTTGCCCGGTTTGGAGCGGCTGGATGATTCGAAGAAACTCACGCCGATGGCCCGGGAAAAGCTGGAGCCGGTGATCAAACGCCGAGCGCTGGCGTGGTCGGTGGTGCACATAGGCGCGAAGGACATCGATACCTTTGGTATTCAGCACGCCAACTTGTCAGGCATGCGCCGTGCGGTGGCGCAGCTGGGGATCCGTCCGGGCTACGTGCTGAGCGACGCCTTCTTCGTCCCCGGCCTTCCCACCCCGCAGCTGCCCATCATCGGCGGCGATACCGCCGCACGCTGCATCGCTGCGGCCAGTGTTCTGGCCAAAGTTTCCCGGGACCGCCTCATGGTGGATGCGGCGAAGCAATACCCGGGCTATGCTCTGGAAAGCCATAAGGGCTATGGCACAGCTGTGCATCAGGAGGCCATCGCCCAGCTGGGGGCAACACCTGAGCACCGCATGAGTTATCGCAATGTTGCTGAAGCTCATGCGCGATTCCTCGCGCGCCTGAAGGCTTAGGCAGCAAGTGCGAACTAAGCTTGTGCTCAATCTGTGACACCGTGATTCCAGGTAATTGTGAGCGAAGGAGAAGCACACCGTGAGCGCTGAGGAACTCGATAACTACGAGGCTGAAGTCGAGCTGTCGCTGTACCGCGAATACCGTGATGTGGTCAGCCAATTCTCCTATGTGGTGGAAACCGAACGCAGGTTTTACCTGGCCAATGCGGTGGAGCTCATCCCGCACACCTCAGGCCCGGATGTCTACTACGAGGTCCGCATGTCGGATGCCTGGGTGTGGGACATGTACCGCTCGGCGCGTTTTGTGCGCTATGTCCGTGTGATCACCTACAAGGACGTCAATATTGAGGAGCTGGACAAGCCGGACTTTGTTCTCCCTGAATAGAGTTCTAGGTAGAAGACTGCGGGGAAACGCTATCGAGTTGACCCCGGACTAGTTATCCACAGATTTGCCGTGGCGAGGGATGAAGCCCTCGCCACAGGGCTGTTGTGTGGGGTGTTCTGGAAGTGCCGTAAGGGGTGTTCGGCACGGGGATTTTCTTGTGTCGTGCTTACGGCGTGTTGTGTACACGTTCAATTCCAAGGAGCACCATAGTGACAAGAAATCTAGCAACCTCTCTGCATTCACCGACCGTGGGGCAAACCATTCGACCTGCGGATGCACTAGGAAAAGCAGGGGAGAAATTCGCCGCTGACTTTTATCGCGCACGCGGGGCGCAGGTCATTGCCGCAAACGTTCACTACCGCGTGGGCGAGCTCGATCTCGTTGTGCGCGAGAGCGATGGCACCATTGTCTTTTGCGAAGTAAAGACTCGGGCTACCCGCAACTTTGGAGTCGCGGAAGCGGTAACCCCACGCAAGCTAAAGCGCCTGCGCAAAGCAGCTGCGCAGTGGCTGAGTACTGCGCGGAGTGAAAACCAGGCATTAAGCAAGGTCCGTTTCGACGTGCTCGGACTCGTGGCCACCGGGGCGAAGTCGGGGGACGCCTTCGAAGTGGAATATTTCCAGGGAGTCGATCATGGCTCTCGGTAGATGCGACACGATTGCGCTAGATGGTGTCCTGGCCCGGGTGGTCACAGTGGAGGCCAACGTTGGCCCTGGACTTCCCGGAGTTCACGTCGTGGGGCTGGGGGATGCAGCGATCTCTGAGTCGCGAGACCGCATCCGCACTGCGGTGAGCAATTCGCATTTGCCATGGCCCAAGACGAAGGTCGTGGTGTCCATGTCACCGGCGTCGCTGCCTAAAGCCGGGGCTCACTTTGACCTCCCGATGGCCTTGGCAATCCTGGCGGCCGGGCAGAGTGAGAGAAGTCGGCTCAGCGGGGCGCTCGTCCTCAGCGAGCTGGGATTGGACGGGCAAGTGCGCCCGGTTTCTGGCATCATCCCGGCGATCTTGGCCGCGCGCTCGCAAGGCTATGACACCCTCATCATTCCTGTGGGCAATGCGGCGGAGGCGGCATTGGTGCCCGGAATGACAGTCCTCGTGGCCGAAACCCTGTGGGATGCTTTTGCCTGGGCGTGCGGGACCGATTGTCTGCCGGATGCACATCTCATCGCTCACGCGGCAGCGCCTGCCCGCGAACAGGTCGCTGACTTCAGCGAGGTCGCGGGCCAGAAAGAAGCCAAGTGGGCGGCAGAAGTCGCTGCCGCCGGCGGTCACCACGTGATGATGGTGGGACCGCCCGGCTCTGGAAAGTCGATGATTGCCTCGCGCTTGCCGGGCATTCTGCCGCGCTTGAGCACGGAGCAGGCGGTAGAAGCCACAGCCATCCACTCGGTGGCCGGGGCCGTTGGTACCGCCGTTTCTCGTGCTCCCTTCATCGCACCGCATGCTTCGGTAACAAGGGCCGCGCTGATCGGTGGCGGCTCGGGGCGCCCGCGGCCGGGCGCGGTGAGCCTAGCCCACCATGGTGTGCTCTTCCTCGATGAAGTCAGTGAAGTACCAGCGCAGGTTCTCGATAGCCTGCGCGCCCCTTTAGAAGAAGGACAGGTGCGCCTGACGCGAGCGAGCAGAGAAGTCATCTTCCCCGCACAATTCCAACTGGTACTAGCTGCTAACCCCTGCCGATGTGGTGCCGAAGAACCAGCGCGCTGCGAGTGCCGTGCGGCAGACAGAATGAATTATCTGTCGAACCTTTCAGGACCGCTGCGGGACCGCCTCGACATCATCGTGTCACTATCGGGGCAATCCGCAGTGCTTCACGCCGAAGGGGAAGAAAGCTCCGCGGATATAGCGCAGCGCGTGGCTGGCGCCCGGGAACGGATGAAAGCGCGCTGGGAGGCTGACGGGTTGGGGAGCGTGGTCAATGGTGCCGTGTCCGCTTCCTATTTGAGGCGCCACCGCCCGGCGGCGGAGTCGGCGATGATTATGCTGTCCGCTTATCTAGCGGAAGGTGAGCTGAGCCAACGCGGAGTAGATCGGGTGCTGCGTCTGGCATGGACCTTGGCAGACCTTGATGGCTCCGCACGCCCCGAGCTGGACCATGTCAGTCGAGCGCTGGATCTCCGCGGTGCCGGAACCATCGAAAGGCTGGCAGTATGAGCGAGCTCAACCTATCGAGTACCCGGCACACGTGGGCCTACCTCAACCGTGTTGTGGAGGGCCCCTCACCAACCCTCCACGGGCTGCTGAGTCAGTACCCGGCTGAGGAGATCGCCCGCGGAATCTACAAGGGCGAGGACTGGATCGGCCCCTTGCGGCAGGCGACGGCTTCGCGGCGCGACTGGCTGCGGCAAGAAGAAGACCTCGCCGCTGCGGAAGCGGTGGGGGCTCGACTGATCACACCCGCGGATACGGAGTGGCCGGGAGAAGAGTTTTCGCGAGCCTTTGGCTTCTATCACCAGGGAATGGTGGAAGCCCCAGCAACATTTGATGACCAAGCGTTTCCTCCTCACAGCCTGTGGGTCCGTGGAGTAAACCTGCGCGAAACGGTATCCCAATCGGTGGCGTTGGTAGGGACGCGTGCGGTGAGCCGATATGGCTGGGAAGCTGGCTCACTGCTGGCTAGCGGCCTTGCCTCCCACCAATGGACTGTGGTTTCCGGCGGGGCGGTAGGTGTCGATACGGCAGTACACGAAGCCGCGCTGGATGCAGGAGGTCTAACGGTAGCAGTAGCGGCCTGCGGCATCGACATTTCTTACCCAGCACGCAATGCAAGGCTTTTTGACAGAATCGCCGAGAAAGGATGCATCGTGTCTGAGTTCGCGCCGGGCACGCGGCCGCAGCGCTTTCGCTTTCTATCCCGCAACCGCCTTGTGGCGGCGATAACGAGCGGCACCGTGGTGGTCGAAGCTGGATTTCGCTCTGGTGCGCTCAACACGTTGAACTGGGCGGAAGCACTGGGCCGGGTTGCCATGGCAGTGCCAGGGCCCATCACCACATCTGGGTCCTTGGGTTGCCATCAACGTATCCAGGATGGGCGGGCTCAGTTAGTGGCCTCTGCGGATGAAGTACGGGGTTTGGTTGGCAAGGCGGGGGAGGTGGACGTGGCTGGCCAATATGAACTGGAGTTTCAGCCGACTGCGGTGCAGCGTCTGTCCCGTAATGAGCTTCGGGTATATGATTCCACCCCGCCGGAAAGCGCGGAGGAAGGCGCGAGCGCAGAAGATATTGCGGCGGCCGCAGGAATGCGGGTAGCGCTGACTATTCACTTGCTCGTGGCCATGCAAAAGATGGGGGTGATCACCCGCTCGGGAGCGATGTGGCAGCGCGCCTGAGTACACTCATGAGACATGAGTGGTGAAAGTGGCAGTAGCGAGCGGCACGTAGGGGGACAACTGGAGGAAGCGATCGAGGATTTCGCAGAATACCAGCGCATCGTTCGCGGCCGCTCCGAAGCGACCGCCCGCGGCTATTGCTCTGACTTGCGCCTGTTGGCAACGGAAGTCCCGGATTTTTCAGCTTTTACTCTGAACTCACTGCGCGAATGGTTGGCCCACGCCGTTGCTGAAGGTAAGTCCCGCTCCACCCTGGCGCGCCGCACCGCCGCTGTGCGCGCTTTTTCCACGTGGGCCGCGCGCGAAGGCTATTTACAATCGGATGTGGCGCAGCGCCTTGCCACACCCAAGGTGGGCAAGCACCTGCCCACCGTGATGTCACCCACCGCGGCGGGGGAGTTGATGGGCAATGCCGTCTCCACCGATGAGGTCCACTTCCTGCGTGATAGCGCCATGCTCGAATTTCTCTACGCCACCGGTGTGCGCGTGGCTGAGCTCGTCGGCCTCGACCTCGGCGATATCGACCTGTCGCGCCGCACTGCCCGCGTGACCGGTAAGGGTAATAAACAGCGCGTTGTCCCTTTCGGGGATGCAGCTCATGATGCGCTCTGCGCTTGGCTGAAGACAGGGCGCCCCGAGCTTGCCGGCGAGACGGAAGCCGTGTTTGTGGGTACGCGCGGCGGGCGCATCGATGCGCGTCAGGTCCGCCGCGTCGTCGAACGCGCCGCCCAAGTGACGGGAATGCCGGGGCTAACCCCGCACGGTTTGCGCCACTCGGCAGCTACCCACTTGCTCGAGGGGGGAGCGGATCTGCGCATCGTGCAAGAGCTGCTTGGCCATTCCTCTTTGCAAACCACGCAGGTCTACACTCACGTATCCGCCCAGCGGCTCAAAGACGTATACGCCCGCTCCCACCCACGGGCTTGAGGCGAATGACAGGTTCCCCCAGCAAATCCAGTGGATTGATGTAGTCCTCGCGGCCCTCAATCGCGCCCCAGTGCAGCCCTGGATAGCCGTCCACGGACGGCGCGAGTGTGCCGATCACATCTCCTTCCTTCACCTGGTCACCTTTCTTAACCCGCGCGAACACCGGTTGATAGGTGGTGCGCAGACCGTTGCCATGAGCAATCGAAAGGGCCGGTTTGCCCGCTATGGAGCCTGCGAAGTATACGACTCCATCGCCAGCGGCACGCACCGTTCCGCCGACGGGCAAGTCCAGATCGACACCGCGATGTCCGGCCATCCACCGCTTCTCTGGAGGTTCGAAGCCACGCAAGACCCGAGAAGCAACCGGTTCCCCAGTGGTGGGGTCGACGAAGGCGGCGGCGAGGGGGACGTCGACAAGCGCAGCCCACATGAACAGTAGAACCAACAGATAAAGAAGACGGTGAGGCATGACCTCAAGCCTGCGCGTGAGCGCGGCCCGAGGGAAGGACGTGCGGTCGACCTGTGGATAAAGTGTTAAAGAAGTAACCCATGGTGCGCCAGGGAAAAGTTTCGTGTGGCTGTCAACAAACCGGCGGCGATTAAACAGTCGCGCCGTTTGGAATCAGCGCGTGTGCAGTACTAAGCTAGCCCACAGCAGTCTGTGTCTAATGCCCGGAAGGGTTCTGCATGGATTGACTACGCGCGGCGAAGTAGTTGCTTCCTGGGTTAAGGAAGAGACAGTCCGTGGTTGACGTGGTCCCCAGGATGATGGGGTGTTAACCAGGGCCTTCGTTGCTAGGGTGCGGAATAAAACACCGCACAATCTTGTAAAACCGAAACAATATATAGAAAGCGAGCGAAACATGGCAGTCGTAACCATGCGCGAGCTCCTCGACGCTGGTGTCCACTTCGGTCACCAGACCCGTCGCTGGAACCCGAAGATGAAGCGCTTCATCTTCACCGACCGTAACGGCATCTACATCATCGACCTGCAGCAGACGCTGACCTACATCGATGAGGCCTTCGAGTTCGTCAAGGAAACCGTCGCACACGGCGGCACCATCCTCTTCGTTGGTACCAAGAAGCAGGCTCAGGAAGCCGTTGCTGAAGAGGCTTCCCGCGTTGGTATGCCGTACGTGAACCACCGCTGGCTCGGCGGTATGCTCACCAACTTCCAGACTGTCTCCAAGCGTCTGAAGCGCATGAAGGAGCTGCAGGCTATGGATGCA
>DXEO01000131.1 GCA_019114925.1 Candidatus Corynebacterium faecipullorum
TGAATTCCAGTGGAGAGAGCGGACGAGCGGCATCGAACTCGGGCCGCGCGGTCAGCTGCGACCAGTGAGTGTTCTTCAAACCGGAGAGGATTCCATACTGGTGGTGCTCAAGGCCCAAAAGGTGACAAGTCAGCGCAGAAATAGCACCGCCGTGCGCAACGACAAGCACCGCGCCTTCATCCCACTGCGGATGCTTCTGCATGAGCTCATCAATAACGGGGCGGGCGCGGTTAGCCACATCAACGCGGCTCTCGCCCTGCGGCGGCGCCCAAGTGGGGTCGTGGCGCCACAGCGCACGCGCCCCGGGAAACTGCTCGTCCACTTCAGCCGAGGTCATCCCCTGCCACTCACCTAGGTGGGTTTCGCGCAGGCGCTTATCGACGGCTACCTCAAGCCCCAAACCCCGCGCAATGATCTCCGCGGTCTCACGCGCACGGATGAGATCCGAGGAGACGATCGCGGTGATGCCTTTGCCCTCCAGCAGGTCGGCGGCGGCGCGCGCCTGCGAGTAGCCTACGCCCGACAGCTCGGTGTCCAAGTGCCCCTGCATCCGGCCAGTGGCGTTGTAGGTGGTCTGGCCGTGGCGCATGAGGAGGAGGCGGCGGGTCATAATTCGTCGTCTTCCGGCTCTGGCTGGGCCAGGGGAATCTCATCGATCGATTCAACATCGCGCGGGTTGACCTCATCAGACCACTCGCCGGGGCGCTCCGGGGTGTCCAAGCCGGGGATGTCGAGAAGCGGGCAATCGTGGTACAGGCGGTCGAGGCCGTAGAACTCGCGCTGATCGTTGCGCTGAACGTGGACCACGATGGGGCCATAGTCCAGCAGGACCCAACGGTTCTCGCGATTGCCTTCGCGGCGCTTGGGTTCAAAGCCCTTCCTAGTCAGCTCGTCTTCGACTTCCTCCACGATGGACCCCACCTGGCGCTCGGTATCGGCGGAGGCCAAGACGAAGACCTCGGTAATCGCCAGCACGTCGGAAACGTCAATAGCGGCGATGTTGGTGGCCAGCTTTTCATCCGCAGCCAAGGCGGCGGTTTCCGCCATCAGGCGTGCTTCATCAGTAATCGACATGACAATCCCTACACAGTTACGTTTTCTTAAGATCTCTAGTCTTACACGACAAGGCGCATTTTCCTAGTCGAATTCCCCCTCAGAATGCGCGGAGGCTACAGGGGCTTTTCCGGGTGCGGGCTATAAAGGTGGTTCTTGGCAATGTATTGCACTACCCCATCCGGCACGAGGTACCACACCGGCTGGCCCTGCTGGGCGCGAGCGCGGCAATCGGTGGAGGAAATGGCCATGGCGGGGATTTCAATCAGCTCGATATCATCCTGGGAATCCTCCGGCAGCATGTCTTTGCGCAGCTCATAGCCGGGACGGGTCACGCCGACGAAATGGGCCATCTCCAGCATCTCTTCCCAGTTGCGCCAACTCATGATGGACGCCACCGAGTCGGCACCAGTAATGAAGAAGAGTTCGGCGTCCGGGAAGATTCCGCGCAAATCGCGCAACGTATCGATGGTGTAGGTCGGCCCCTCGCGGTCGATGTCCACACGTGAGACGGTAAAACGCGGATTCGATGCCGTGGCCACCATGGTCATCAGGTAACGGTGCTCGGCGGCGGTGACCTGCTTATCGGCCTTTTGCCAGGGCTGGCCGGTGGGGACAAAGACCACCGTGTCGAGGCGGAAGCGGTGAGCTACCTCGCTGGCGGCGACGAGGTGACCATTATGGATGGGGTCGAAGGTGCCACCCATGATGCCGATGCGTTGTGGACTAGTCATGGCTGGTGAGTATACCGGCCACCGCATCAATGACCTGCACATCCTGCTCGGAAGGCTCCCCCAAGAAATAGGAGGCGTGACGCTCCGCCTTGGTGGCTAAAGCGCGGTTGGCGGCGTCGAGGGAAAAGTCGCACACGAAATCACCGTCTAGACAGTAATCGACAGAGCGATTCCCAGGGAGCCCGGCGCGGTTTTGAGCCCATGGGACCTGGTGAAGCGGGTTGCCGAAGGTGAGCATGGCATGCAGGCGCCCGGTCTCGGCCAAATAGCCCTCCACGCTCGTTGCGACGAGCGCTCCTTGCGAGTAGCCGGCAGCTACCCACTGTGGGTGGCAACCGGTGGTCGCCTCATAGTTGTCCACCACCTTCGGGGCATTGCGGGCGCCAGTACGCAGACTATCGATGGCCCCCAGCGTCACCGAATACACCATCTCTCCAAGAGAGTGCTGCTGAAGGATCCCGAGCGCCCGCTGCACCAGCTGAAGTGGGCTTAAATCCTCGCCCTCCTGTGCCAATGGCGGCAGGTTCATAGCCGCAGGGTATGCCTCCGGATCCAGCGCCAGCACGTACACGCCATCCATAGCGCCCGGATGACGCTGCTCGACCTGGTGAAACAGCGCAGCAAAGTTGCGCCCCTCAAAACCCGTGGATTCTGGCGCCTGCTCTGAGTAGCGCTGCGGGCCCACGTATTCGCCTTGTTCCTCGTTCTGGTCCGAGCCGCGTGCGACGAGCACCACGGTCTCGGGGCAGGTTTCAACGCCGCCCGCCGAGGCCGCTGGCGTACTCATCACCGAGGCTGCCATGCCAAGCACAACAGTGGATATCGCAAGAGATGAGGAAAGAGGCTTCACCCTTTCCTGTTTAGCGGAAACGAACGCCGTCCACCACACCTCTGATGGAAGCGCGATCCACGTCCAAGTGGGAAAGACACTAGTCCGCGCGATGTCGCAGGCTCTAGGGGCGGGTCTGGCCCGTGCCCTGCAGCACCCACTTGGTAGATGTCAGCTCCGGCAGCGCCATCGGGCCGCGCGCGTGCAGCTTCTGGGTGGAGATGCCGATTTCGGCGCCCATGCCGTAGACCTCACCATCAGTAAACGCGGTGGAAGCGTTGAGCATGACTGCTGCGGCATCCACCTCGTTGGCGAAGGTCAGCAGCACGTCAGCGTCCTGGGCCGCAATGGCTTCGGTATGGCCGGTGGTGTACTCGGCAATGTGCGCGATGGCGCCATCCACGCCGTCGACGACCTTGGCGCAGATATCCATAGAGAGGAATTCCTCGCGCCATTCCTCATCGGTGGCCTCCACGGCGTCCTTAACTCCGAAGGCTTCGAGCTCCTTCACATCGCCGTGGATGGTGACCCCTGCCTCCTGGAGGGAGGTGATGATGCGGAGTTTGGAGGCGTCGTCAAGCGCGGCGTCGATCAGAACGCCCTCCGTGGCATTGCACACCGAAGTGCGGCGGGTCTTGCCGTTGATCACCATGTCGATGGCCTTGTCCAGGTCCGCGGAGGCATCGACGTAGAAGTGACAATTTCCGGTACCGGTCTCGATGGCGGGGACGGTGGCGTTTTCCACCACGGCGTTGATAAGGCGCGCACCGCCACGGGGGATGACCAGGTCCACCAAGCCGCGGGCGGTGATGAGATCCTGCACGGAATCGTGGGTCTCACAGGGCAGAAGCTGCACGCCTTCGCGCGGCAGATCGAACTCCACGAGGGTGTCCTGGAGGAGCTCCACGAGCTTGGCGTTGGAGTTCTTCGCGGACTTGGAACCGCGCAGGAGCGGCACGTTGCCGGACTTGAGGGCCAAGCCGAAGGCATCGACGGTGACGTTCGGACGGGCCTCGTAGACCATGCCCATTACGCCGAGCGGCACGCGGACCTGCTTCATCTGGATGCCGTTATCCATGGTGCGGCCCTGCAGGATCTCCCCTACCGGGTCCTGAAGGGAAGCTACCTGACGCAGGCCGCCGGCAATGCCCTCGATGCGGGCGGCGTCCAGCGACAGGCGGTCAATGAGGGACTCGGACATTCCATTGGCGCGGCCGGCTTCGATATCATGCTGGTTCGCGGCGAGGATGTCCTCGGTGTGCGCGATGAGGTTCTCTGCGGCGCGGTTGAGGATTTCATTCTTGCGCGGGGTGGGCAGCTGTGCGAACTGCGGCGCCACCGCCTTGGCGGCGCGGGCTTTGGACAGAACTTCTTCACGTTCGGTGGTACTCATGCCATACCAGCGTACGGAAGGTCTGTCCGCCTGTCAGGGTTTTGTGCAGCTATGGGCGCGGATTGGCTTTTAGTTAGGCCTCGAGCTCGCGGCGGCGCTCCGCCGCGGCACGCAGGCGCTCAGCGCGCTTTTTCTTTTCGCCTTCGGAAAGCTCATCGAAGAGCTCTTCATCTGATTCGCTGAACTTCAACACCCCGCGCGCAGCCCAGGAAGCGAAGAACGCGATGACAGGCGAAATCCAGAAATAGCTCCAATCGAAGACAAAGAGGCCCAGGAAAAGCGCGATCATCGCCACCGACCAAATAACAGCATCCGCTATCTGCACCTTGCGTCCGCGGGCGAGCATATCTTCCAGCTCCGCCTCGTGGCGGCGTGCAGGTGTTGTGGCGCTGGGGGCGGAAAGCTCAGGCAGGTCCGCAAAGAGCTTTTCGACGTCCCCGCGCGTGCGCGCTGCGGCTGCCTCACCGGTGCGCTGCTCAAACTCATCGGGGCCTAACGTGCCGTTGACGAAGTGCTGGCTCAGTTGTTCCAGGGCCGCAGAACGCTCAGCATCACCAACACGGATTTCGGGGTTATCCATTAATAGCCGGCCTTCGGGTCAACCAGAGTAGGTAGCTCCTCCCCCGCCGCGAAAGCCTTGGCCACCTTGATGGTGTGCGCGCCAATCTTCTCGCGCACGGAGCGCTGCGTATTGGCAATGTGCGGGGTAATAACCACGCGCTTATCCTGCCACAGCGGGTGATCCTCCGGCAGCGGCTCAGGGTCGGTGACGTCGAGTGCCGCACCCGCGATCTCCCCTGCCTCCAGGGCTGCAACGAGGTCCTCGGTCTTGATAAGCGGGCCGCGGCCCACGTTAACCACCACGGCATGCTCCGGCATCTGCTTAAAAGCCTCCGCATCCACCATGTGGCGGGTCTCCGGGGTCAGCGGAGCGATGAGGACGAAGTAATCCGCCTTCGGCCAGACATTGTCCACCTGGGAAATCGGGTAGGTCTCCTCCGCGCCCTCAACCGGGTTGCCGGAGCGGTTGACCGCGATGATGCGCGGCCCAAAACCGGAGAGCATGCTGATCAGACGCTTGCCAATGCCACCGGCACCAATAATGGCCACCGTCTTGTCGTCGTAGAGGTAGGAAGTGTGCGCCTCCATCTCTGCATAGGAATCAAACGTACCGTTGACGCGGCGGTGCGCATGCAGCTGCGCCAAAAGCAGCGCGATGGTAGATTCCGCCACCGTGTTGTCATAGACGCCGGCGGCGTTCGACCACGGCACGGTGGTCGTCTTCATAGCATCCAAGACATGATCCACGCCCGCCGAGGGAATCTGCACAAAACCGATATTCTCCGGCAGCGGGTCCGGAAAATCAGTGCCGTTGCCGGTGTAGATGAGGAAGGAGGCCTCATCAAGCGGGGCGCGCTCAAACCCTGCGGCATCGAGCACCTCGATGGTTTCCTCCCAAGGGTGTGGTTCGATGGCGTACTTCATGAACATCCTCCTTTTAGTAGCCGGCGTCCGAGTCGACGCGCGTGGGCATTTCTTCGCCGCGCTCCCACGCGGCGGCGTTGGCATTGAAGATAGCACCCAAGTGGTACTGGGCCACGTGATCCGAGGCCGCCATGTGCGGCGTCAGGGTGGCGTTGGGGAGATCATAGAGCGGATGGCCATCCGGAAGCGGCTCCGGATCCATGACCTCGAGGCCCGCTCCGGCGATCTCGCCCGTGCGCAGTGCGTCCACGAGATCACCAGTGACTACGGTGCTGCCGCGGCCAACGTTAATAAACACGGCCGAGCGCTTCATGGCGCGGAATACAGCGGCATCAAAGAGAGCTTCCGTGGCGGCCGTCGCCGGCAGGATACTCACCACGAAATCCGCCTCACCCCATGCTTCGTCGATGCGCTCGATGGGCAGTGTTGTGTCCGCGCCGTCCACTGGGCGGCCCGAGCGGTTCACCGCAGTGATATGCGCGCCGAAGGGCGCGAGGTAGGCCATGAGCTGCTTCCCGATGCCTCCCGCGCCCACGATGAGCACGCGCGTAGGCCCCTGCTGCTCATAGAGCCAAGCCTGGGATTCATCGAGCTGACGCGCCACCGACCAGGACTTCGCCAGCGCAAAAGCCTTGTGGTGGTGCGCCTGTGAGAGCATGAGCCCCAGCGCGGATTCCGCCACGGGTTTGGCAAAAGCACCGGCGGAGTTGCACCACGGCAGGCCATCCCGTCGGATGAGCCCGGCATCGATATGGCGGTTCACCCCAGTGAAGCAGTATTGCACCCACTGGATATTCTCCGGAATCTCCGGGGTCTGCGCCGGATCCGAGGCAGTGTTCACAAAGACCTCCGCCTCCTCCAACCGTTCGACACGCTCGTGCCCGGCGGCATCGATGTCTGCCACGGTTGCTGCCCACACATCGGGGCCCATGAAATAACGCATTAAATTCGGGAGGCGAAATTGGACAGGTAATCGGCGTGGACAACAGGGCGGCGCATATCCTCCGGGAGCTCCTCGGTGTGCTTGCCCAGCAGGCTGCGCAGCGTAACAGAGTCATAGCCCACCTCACCGCGGCCGATGACCTGGCCCTTGGGGCCCATGATGTCCACGATCTCGCCGGCGTTGAACTCACCCTTGATATCCGTAATGCCCACGGCCAACAGGGAGTTTCCACCGCGGACCACGGCCTCCATGGCGCCCTCGTCAAGGCGCAGGGAGCCGCCGGTATCCGCGCAGTAGAGCGCCCAGAACTTCCATGCGGACAGGCGGCGCTCCTCGCGGGTGTGGAAGACGGTGCCTACGGAGGCGTCGTCAAGCGCCTGCCCGATGTTATCCGCCGAGGTCAGCAGCACCGGAATGCCGCCGCGGGTGGCCAAGCGCGCAGCGGAGACCTTCGTGGCCATGCCGCCGGTGCCGACCTTGCCGCCATCACCAGCGACGACTGCCTTGAGGTCCTTGCCAGTGCGCACCTCCTCCACGAACTTGGCATCGGGCTCCGCCGGGTTCTTGTCGTAAAGGCCGTCCACGTCGGAGAAGAGGAAGAGGGCATCCGCGCCAACCAAGTTGGCCACGAGCGCAGACAGGCGGTCGTTATCGCCGAAGTGCATCTCAGAAGTCGCGACGGTGTCGTTCTCATTCACGATAGGCACCGTGCGCATCTGGCGCAGGCGGTCAATGGTGCGCTGGGCATTGCGGGCGCGATCGCGCTTGCCGACGTCCGACGCGGTCAGCAGCACCTGCCCAATGGTGCGGTTATAGCGAGCAAAGGACACGCCCCACTCGTAGGCAAGGTGGACTTGGCCCACCGCGGCAGCTGCCTGCTTGGTGGCCAAATCGGTGGGGCGCGTGGTCAGGCCCAGCGGGCCCATGCCCGCGGCCACCGCACCGGAGGAGACAATGATGATGTCCGAGACATTCATGCGGGCGCACACGGCATCAACAATCTTGTCGATCTTCTCAGTCGAGGTCACGAAGTCATCGCGCGTCAGCGAGGAGGAGCCGATCTTGATGACGATGCGCTTGGCCTGTGCGATCTGATCACGCAAAGGCGAGGAAAAGCCGCTGGATTTTTCCGACAGCGTGGCGGTCTCCGGGTAGTCCATTTCCGGGGTTGGCCCCTCGAAGGGTTCGAGGGGAAGCGGATAGTCGAGCTGGTTGCCGTTTTCGGATGACATACCGGCTCAGTATACCGGGCTAGCCCTGCCAGCGATCGCGGTTCGCGGACTCGCGCGTGACCTCCCCATCGGTGCCAAAGTCAAACTCATCGACGAGACCGCGGCGTGCCTGGGAAGCGCGTTTACGCTCAGCAGCCGAAACTCGCTCGGTGCTCATGAGGCGGCCATCCTGTCCGCGGCCAGCATCGGTCGCGCGGCCGCCGGCCATGGGCTCATACTCGAAGGTGATATCCCCGATGGTCACCGGGCAGCCTTCCTGCGCGCCTTGGCGGTGCAGTTCCTCTTCGACGCCGGCCTTAGCCAGACGGTCTGCGAGGTAGCCTACGGCCTCGTCGTTTTCGAAGTCGGTCTGGCGGATCCAGCGGTCGATCTTCTCGCCTTCGACGATGAAGCCGCCCTCCACCTCGGGGTCTGGGGTGACGGTGAAGTCGGCGAACCTGCCCTTCTTTTTCTTGCCCACAGACTTGGGCTGAATGATGGTGTGGTTCTTGTCTGCGGCGACCTTGGGCTGGGCCTTGCGGTGCTCGTTGACCATCTCCATAAGCTTGTATTTCAGCGGGTCGAGGCCCTTGCGCGCGACGGCGGAAATGATGAAGACCGGCCAGCCATACTTCTCTTCAAGGTCACCCTTGACGAACTCCGCCAATTCCTCTGCCTCAGGAACGTCCGCCTTGTTGAGGATGATGACTCGCGGGCGCTCGCGCAGATCACCCAGACCGGTGTCCTGCTCCAGCAGCTCTTGGTACTTCGCCAGCTCGGTCTCGAGCGCCTCGATATCGGAGAGCGGATCGCGGCCCGGCTCGATGGACGCGGTGTCCACCACGTGCGCGAGCACCGCAGTGCGCTCGATATGGCGCAAAAAGTCGAGGCCCAAGCCCTTGCCCTCGGCGGCCCCAGGGATCAGGCCCGGAACATCCGCCATGGTGAAGGACTCATGGCCCATGTCCACCACTCCCAGATTGGGTTGAAGGGTGGTGAAAGGATAGTCACCAATCTTCGGCTTGGCCGCCGAGAGGACCGAAATGAGCGAGGACTTACCCGCGGAAGGAAAGCCGACGAGGCCGACGTCCGCCATGGACTTCAGCTCCAGGATGAGATCGCGCGCCTCGCCCGGTTCTCCCTGCAGCGCAAAGCCCGGGGCCTTGCGGGCTGCGGAGGCCAGTGCTGCGTTGCCGAGTCCGCCGAAGCCACCCTCCGCGGCCACGAAGCGGGTTCCCGGAACCGTGAGGTCCGCGAGCATCTCCCCATCCTCGGTATAAACCACGGTGCCTGCCGGTACCTCCAGGATGAGGTCCTTACCGCGCGCGCCGTTGCGCCAGTCGCCAGCACCGTTGCCGCCGCGCTCGGACTTGATGTGCGGGCGGTAGTGGAAGTCCATGAGGGTGTGGATTTGGGTTGAGACCTCCAGCAGGATGTCTCCGCCGTGGCCGCCGTTGCCGCCATCGGGCCCGCCGAGCGGCTTGAATTTTTCGCGGTGGACGGAGGCGCAGCCGTGTCCACCATCGCCTGCCTGCAGGTGCAAAACCACTCGGTCAATGAATCGTGCCATGCCCGCTAGTGTAACGGTTCCTGGCATACCGTCCTAGTTGAGCACTGCCGGGGATCTGAAGCCCACGCCCCCTTTAGTCTTCTCCACGCTCCCCTGCCAAGCCGGCCGCGTGAAAACGACAAAATCCCGAGCAGAATGCTCGGGATTAAGCCATGAAGCTCTTAGGCAGTTGCTTCTGCAGCAGCCTCTTCAGCCGGAACAATGTTGACCAGACGACGGCCACGCTTGACGCCGAACTCAACAGAGCCTGCAGCGAGAGCGAACAGGGTATCGTCGCCGCCGCGACCAACGTTCTCACCCGGGTGGAACTTGGTGCCGCGCTGACGCACGATGATCTCGCCGGCCTTAACCTGCTGACCACCGAAGCGCTTGACGCCGAGACGCTTGGACTCGGAATCGCGACCGTTGCTGGAGCTGGAAGCACCCTTCTTGTGTGCCATGTGGTTTCCCCTCCTTCAGGGATGAATTAGTGCCGGTTAAGGCTTACTTGATA
>DXEO01000132.1 GCA_019114925.1 Candidatus Corynebacterium faecipullorum
ACGCTTGCGGTGGTCTCCAGCCTTCACCGGCACGCTTCCCCTGGCTCAATGTACGAAGTCGAAACCAAATCGACCCCTTGATTACACATTGCTGTGAAAGCTGCGCAGAACGCATCTTTATGCACCCTACGGTTCGTACAACGCTACTGCACCCGCCCCTGTTCCCGCAAGCTCCGCCGCAGGCCACGTGAGGCCTAGCTCTCCCCATCAACGCCGACAGCTTCGGCTTTTGGCCCCTCCTCGTGGCTACCCTTCTCATCGGCCCGATGACGTACTTCTCCCACCTCGGCTTGGCCCGCATGATTTGTGCGTCACCGCGCCAGGGCGAAGACATCACCGCGGTAGTCACGGACTACTTCGGCAGAAGCGCTGGATTTATCATTTCGGTGGTTTAATTCTGCGCTATCTTCCCCATCGTAATCATTTATGGCGTGTCGATTACCAATACGGTTGATAGTTTCATCGTCAATCAGCTACACGGGCCATCGATTCCTCGCCCACTGTTATCCTTCCCCCTCGTGGGCATCATGACCATCGTCTTCGCCTTTGGCCAACGCATGGTGCTGGCCGTCACGCAGTTCTTGGTCTATCCACTGATCTTCTGCCTCGGCGCACTGTCCATCTACCGCATCCCGCGTTGGGATATCGCCTCCTTCATGGAAGTGGGCGACAATGATTGACGCGTCGTCGGTGCTGTTAGCCTCATTATCCCGGTGCTGGTTTTCTCCTTCAACCATTCCCCCGCGATTTCCCAGTTCTCCTTGGCCATGGTCGCCGCGCACGGCCGCAAGAAGAGCTCCGAGAACGCCTCGCGTGCGCTGGCACTGACCGCAATCCTGCTCACCGTATTCACCATGTTCTTCGTGTGGTCCTGCACCCTCACGCTCGGCGCGGACGGTCTCAGCGAAGCGCGCGAGCAAAACCTGCCGGTCCTGTCCTACCTGGCCAACGTCACCGGTGTTCCGGTCTTGGCATTCCTCTCCCCCATCATCGCGATGATCGCCATCATCTCCTCTTACTTCGGCCACGTGCTGGGAGCTACCGAAGGCGGCAACTTCCTGCTTCGCAGTACCGCGGCGCGCGCTACGGCGAAACTCTCTGAGAAGCGACTCAATTCCATCATGCACGGCATCATCTTCATCGCCGCATGGGCCGTGGCAATCATCGATCCGTCTATCCTAGGCCTCATCGAGGCCATCGGTGGCCCCTTCATCGCCTCGATTCTGTACCTGCTGCCGATGTATGCCATCCACCGCATCGATGCCCTCAAGCAATTCCGCGGCCGCCCCAGCAACGTTTTCGTTGTCGTCACCGGCCTCATCGCCGTGGGGCCACCATCTGGGGACTATTTGCCTAGCTTTCCTCTAACCACGCTTTCAGCACAGTGGCGTGGTTGACCTCGCGGTCCTTGGCGGCGAAGAGAAGGGTAACGTCGCCATCCTCCGCTAGTTGGCGCAAGCGCGCCAACTCCTCGCCGTCGTTCTCGTCGAGCTCCGCACGGTAGCGCCGGGCAAATTCCTCAAAGGTGTCAGCATCGTGCCCCCACCACTTACGCAACCCTGGACTGGGCGCGACATTTTTGAACCAGTGGTCATAGGACAGACGCTCCTTGGCCACGCCCCGGGGCCAGAGCTTATCGACGAGCACCGCTACCCCACGCGGCTGCTCATCTTCCCGAATAACATCATGAACCTTAGCCGTATAAATCATGGCTTCCAGGTTAGGCGTTAATCCCCTTTACGCGGCGGCCCAGGTCGCGGGTGATGTCACGATCCTGGTCGCGGCGCTTGATTGCTTCGCGCTTGTCATAGTCCTGCTTACCCTTGGCCAAACCAAGCTCGCACTTGGCGCGGCCATTCTTTAGGTACACCTTGAGCGGGATGAGCGTCTTATTGCCATCGCGCACCTGCCCCATGAGCTTGTCAATCTCCCTACGATGCAGCAGCAGCTTGCGGGTCCGCTTGGGCGAGTGATTCGTCCACGAGCCCTGGGAATACTCCGGAATGTGGAGGTTGCGGATATAAACCTCGCCGTCGTCGATGGTGGCGAAGGCATCTGCCAAGGAGATTTTACCTTCGCGCATCGACTTAATCTCGGTGCCCACGAGCACCATGCCGCATTCCAGGGTGTCGAGAATGGTGTAGTCGTGGCGGGCACGTCGGTTGGTGGCCAGGGTCGAGTTATTGTCGACGGCCGCCTTTTTCTTCTTTGCCTTCTTCGCCATAGTTCGAACTATATTACGCTACTGCCAGGCACAACCCACAACAGGCCTGTTGGCCTATGTTCGCACGTAGGCGCGCATGGTCACCTGCGCGGTCAATGCAGCGCACAGGATTGCCACGAGCCCCACGATGGGCAGAGCCGTCCACACGTCTCCAGATGTCACGGGGGCTAGCAGCTGGTTGTGGTACAGGTCCTTCAGCGCGGGATCGATCACGGTATTCTTTCCCACGATGACTCCCACCCCGGCGAGAACGATACCACCGAGTGCGCCGAGAACCGCCTCCATGATGAAGGGGGCGTGGGTCACCCACCGCGAGGCGCCGACGATGCGCATGATCGCGGTCTCTCGCTGGCGCTGGTAAGCAGCGATCTGCACCATGTTCGCAATCA
>DXEO01000133.1 GCA_019114925.1 Candidatus Corynebacterium faecipullorum
CATCAAGCAGATGGGCAACGTCATGAAGGTGGCGACCGCTAAGGCCGCTGGCCGCGCCGACGGCAAGCGCCTGTCCACCGCAGTGAAGGCCGCCCTCAACTAACGCGCTAGCGCAGGAGCGCAAGCACCCCACGCTTTAGCTCCTGTCACGCTTTAGCTCCTTGTCACGCTTTAGCGCGTTAAGCGCTAAAGCCCGAAGAAGCTCCGCACGTCATTCGTGAAGCGGTCGACATCCTCTTGGGTGAATAGTGGCTCAGACTGCGAGGGTTGGCCGCCTCCAGTATCGCCTCCACCGTCACCGCTTGGTGCGGCCGGTGCGCCGTAGTTGGAGTCCCAGGTTACGCGGTCCGTGCTTGCGGTGTCAGAGCTGTCGCTCACGGAGCCGTCGGAAAGCTGGAGCGTGACCTCCGCGCCCTTCTTCAAGCCAGAAGGACCGGTGATGACGCGAACTACCTTGCCGTAGCCCACACCGGGTGCGGGAACCTCGGTGGTTTTTACGGCGTAGCCGGCCTTCTCCAGAGTGGAGCGGGCTTGGCTTTCGGACTTGCCCTTTAGGCCGTCGATAAGCGGCGACACCGTACCGGAGTCATAGGCGCGGTCATAGTCCGGCACCGTGCCCTTCTGGGCCGCGGGAATGCGCGCGGCCATGGTGTAGAAGGTTGCCGCCGGCTCCTTGCCACCGAAGAGGTTGCCGCTGGTGCACTGGCGCACGGGTCCGGTACACAGCGGGCTCGTGGTGGTCCCGTCGTTGTAGATATACGGTGCGGCTGCGATGGCCGAATTGAAGCCAAGGAAGGCCGAGGACTGGTTGGACTCCGTGGTGCCGGTCTTGGCGGCAGCCCGGCCGCTGAAACCGGCAGCGCGTGCCGAGTCGGCGGCGGTGCCCTTTTCGGTATCGGCCGTCATGTTGTTTTCCAGCGCCTTCGCTACTTCCTTGTCCACTGCGCGCTCGCACGGCGTGTGTTTGAGGTAGACCTCGTTGCCGTGGGAATCCGTGACCTCCTCGATGGGGTTCGGTTCGCACCACATGCCTTGCGAGGCCACCGTCGCGCCCACGTTGGACAGCTCCAGCGCGTTCACTGCCGTGGGGCCGAGCGTGAAGGAGCCCAGGCTGGATTCCTTGATGTGGTCGGCGATGGAAGTTTCGCCGTCGTAGCTGCCGGGTTCTTCATAAGAACGCAGGCCGAGCTTAACGGCGATATCGACTAGGCGCTCGACGCCCAGTTGCTCGGTGAGCTGGATGAAAGGAGTATTGGGGGAGTAGGCCAGCGTGTCCTGCATGGTCATCGTGGGGGCGTAGTTGCCGGCGTTTTCCACGCAATATTTGTTGGCTGGGCAGTTTTCAGCGCCGCCGTATCCCAGCCCTTCCGCCTCGTAGCGCTTCGGCACAGCCAGCTTGTCCTTGATGCCGTAGCCTGCCTCCAAAGCGGCCGCGGCGGTAAAGAGCTTGAACACCGAACCGGCGCCGTTGCCCACCAGTGAATTCGGCTGGGGGAGGAGTGTTTCGTTGTTGTCGAGGTTGAGCCCGTAGGTGCGTGAAGAGACCATGGCCAGCACCTTGCGGGTACTGGTGCCGGGCTGAATGACGTTCATGACCTCCGCCACGCCTTCCGCATCCGGGGCGGTATGGCTGCGCACCGCGTTGAGCGCCTGGTCCTGGACGTCCGGGTCAAGCGTGGTTTTGACGGTAAGTCCTCCGCGTGTCAGGTGCTCGCGGTCGATGCCTTTTTCGTTGAGGTACTCCAGCACATAGTCGCAGAAGAAACCGCGATCACCCGCGCCGATGCAGCCATTGGCCAGGGTAGCGGGGCTATCCAATACGCCCAGGGGTTCCTGGGCAAAAGCATCGGCGTCTTCCTGAGAGAGGGAACCGGTGTCGGCCATGGCCTGGAGCACCATGTTGCGACGTTCGATGACGCCTTCCTCGTTGGTATAAGGGTTGAGATACTCCGAGGACTGCACCATGCCGGCGAGCATCGCTGCCTGCGGCACCGTGAGGTTCACGGCACTAGTTCCGAAGTAGGTGCGGGCCGCAGCCTCAACGCCATAGGCGTGGTTACCAAAGGGTACGAGGTTGAGATAGTTGGTCAGGATTTCGTCCTTGGAGAGCTTGGCATCGATATCCGTCGCCATGCGCATCTCGCGCAGCTTACGGGCTACGGACCGTTCCGTCGCGGCCTGGCGTTCCTCGTCGGTCGTTGCATTGACCAGGAGCAGGTAGTTCTTTACATACTGCTGGTCCAGCGTCGACGCGCCCTGGGATACGCCACCTGCGGCCAAATTAGTCCACAAAGCGCGGAGATTACCCTGCAGATCGACGCCCTCGTGCTCGTAGAAACGGCGGTCCTCGATAGCCACGACGGCTTGCTTCATGGCATCCGAGATTTCATCCGGCTGCACCGGATGGCGGCGTTGTTCATAGATATAGGCAAGGATGTTACCTTTGGCATCCAAGATGGTGCTCACTCCAGGGGCATCACCGTTGGTGAGATCCTGGATGTCCGATTGCATCGTGTCGTTCGTCCTGGCCACGGCAACGCCACTGACGCCAGCGACAGGGGCGATGGCCAGCGCGATGAGGATGCCGACCAGTGCTGTGGACAGGACGAGCTTTTCCAGGGATTTGATCACAGTCACCCTCCACACACTAGTGGTTCAGGTGCAGATCCGGGAGACCCCCCTAAAGTGTGACCTGTTAG
>DXEO01000134.1 GCA_019114925.1 Candidatus Corynebacterium faecipullorum
CCAGCCGGAGCCGGTAACTTCCTTGTTCGGCTCCAGATCCTTGTAGCGGGTGAAGAAGTGCTCGATCTCATCCTTGATATGCTGCTCCACATCGTCGATGTCCTGGTAGCGCTCCCAGCGCGGGTCATCGACGACGGCGAGCAGCTTATCGTCGCCGCCGGCCTCATCGGTCATCTTGAACACGCCGAGGACACGAGCCTCCACGACAACGCCGGGGAACACCGGCTCCGGGAGGATGACCAGTGCGTCCAACGGGTCGCCATCTTCACCCAGGGTGTGGTCGATGAAGCCGTAGTCAGCCGGGTAGGCCATCGGGGTGAACAGGTAGCGGTCGAGGTGGACCTTGCCGGTCTCGTGGTCGATCTCGTACTTGTTGCGGGAGCCCTTAGGGATCTCGATGGTTACTTCAACGCTCACGGCTGAATCCTCCATAACTAATAGGTTGGTATGTGCTCCGCTTAGTCTACCGCGCTAGTCTAAAGGGCGATGAAAGCTAAGCATGTCTGGTGGAGTACTGCGGCGCTCGTCACGGCTGGTGCCGTGGCGGCGACGGCCGCCGTGGGCGTAGAAGTCCAGCGCACCTACGATCACCTGGACCACGGCCAGCCCTATAAGCAGGAAGAACCCACAACACTGGTTCAGCCCGTCGAGCCCGGCGATATCGACTCCGCCGCGCTCAAAGCCAGGTTGGATGAGCTGGGTAAGGACAAGGCTCTAGCCACCTTCGGCGGGCAAGTCATTGATACCACCACCCACGAGGTGCTGTGGGAGCGCCAGCCTGCGAAGCCGCTGACCCCGGCTTCCGCCACCAAGGTCCTCACCCTCGCCGCAGCAACGCTTGCCCTCGATGAGGAAGAACGCCTCACCACCGAAGTGGTCACAGGTGAGCACGAAGGCGAAGTCGTTATTGAGGCCGCCGGCGATGTCTGGCTGACAGACGAGCGCCTCGATGAGCTGGCGGAACAGATCCAGCAGAAGATGGATACCGTCACGCGGGTCTCCATCGACACCTCCATCTGGGCCGGCCCCGACCAGGCACCCGGCTGGGACGATGACAATATCGATGGCGGCTACGTCGCTCCCATCCAACCGGCCATGCTCTATGGCGGGCGCATCGGGGAAAAGACCGGCGATGTACCCCGCTCCCATGAGCCTGCCCTCGACGTTGCCCGCGCGTTAGCCACCCGCCTGGGAGCCGACAAGGCGGATATCGCCGCTTCCCCCGAAAACTCCGAGGTCATCGCCACTACGGAATCCGAGCCATTGGCCCTGCGCGCACAGCAAGCCGCGAAAGATTCTGACAACGTCATGGCGGAGGCCATTGCCCGCGAGCTGGCTGTTAGCCGGGGCACGGAAGCAAGCTTCGAGGGCGCCACGAAGGCCATCCTCGACGAGCTGCGCGGCGCCGGCATCGACGTCCACGGTGTCACCCTCAAGGACGGCTCCGGCCTCTCCCGCGATAACCGTATTCCCGCCGGGCTCCTCGCCCACATCGCGGATCAAGCCGTAGCCACCGAGGAGCTACGCCCACTCTTGGGCTACCTCCCTCTTGCCGGCGGCGAAGGAACCCTCTACGAGCGCTATCACGATTCTTCTGCGCGCGGATTCGTTCGCGCCAAGACCGGCACCCTCACGGGAACTTCCGCGCTGACCGGCACCGCCCAGGGGCAGTCGGGCCGCGTGTACGCCTTCGCCTTCCTAGTCAACGACGGCGAGGTTACCTCCGCCCGCCAAGCCCAAGACGCGCTCGCTGCCGCACTCCATGACTTCTAAGAAGCCCTTCTGGCCGCGCAAAAGCCCCAACTTTTTGGCCTGCCGCGTCGCCGCGCGCACTGTGGTGGGTGAGCAACCACGCGCCATAGCGGTGGGTCTGTCTGGTGGGGCCGATTCCTTGGCGCTGACCGCCGCCCTCGTGGCCGAAGGACACGAGGTGACAGCGCTGTGCGTCGACCACGGTTTGCAGGAAGGCTCGGCCGCGCAGGCGCGCCGGGCTGCCGAGCAGGCCCGCGCTTTGGGGGCGGGGGCGGAGGTGTTGCGGGTGGACGTCGGCAAGCAAAGCTCCGTCGAGGCCGAAGCCCGCGCCGCCCGGTATCGTGCCTTCGTGCCTTGGCATGAGGTGGCGGTGGCGCATACCGCCGATGACCAGGCCGAAACCCTGCTGCTCAGCGCCCTCCGCGGGAGGGCGGCGGGCATGCGTGAGCGCTCGGAGGTGGAGGGCGTGCACGTCCTGCGGCCCTTGTTGACCGTGCGCCGTACACAGACCGAGGCCGCCTGCGTGGAGCTGGGCCTGGGGGTCTGGCAGGACCCCCAGAACCAGGATGCGTCTTTCCGCCGCGTAGCCTTGCGCCGCGAGATCCTCCCGCGCTTGCAGGAGATCGTGGGTGGAGACCCCGTTCCGGCCTTAGCCCAGGCAGCTCACGACGCCGCGCTTGACGACGCCCTCCTCGCCACCCACCCCACCACCGACTGCACCGAGCTAGCCACCCTCCCCGAACCGAAGCGCCGCCGGGCGATCGCTGCATGGCTGCGCGAGGAAGGAGTGGAGGTTACTCGCGAGGCGGTGCGCGGCCTCGATGCCCTGTGCACGCGGTGGCATGGACAAGGCCCCGTCGCCGTCCGCAGCGAAAAGAAAGGTACAAGGTTGGAAGTCGCACGCGTTGGTGGCAAACTGTCACTATTGCCTCGGTCAGCAAAGGAGCGCTCACGTGCACGACAACCATGATTTAGCCGTCCCCGCCCATCCTTATGGAGAGGACATCAAAAACGTTCTCATCACCGAAGATGATCTTCAGGCGCGCATCCAGGAGATGGCGGATCGCGTATCCGAGAAATACCGCAACACCGATGAAGACCTCATCTTGGTCTGCGTGCTCAAGGGCGCGGTCTTCTTCCTGACGGATTTCGCCCGCAAGCTCGCTATCCCGTCCCAGCTGGAGTTCATGGCGGTGTCCTCCTACGGTAATTCGGCCTCCTCCTCAGGAGTGGTGCGGATTCTGAAAGATCTGGACCGCGATATCGAGGGCCGTGATGTTGTCATCGTGGAGGACATCATTGATTCCGGCCTGACCTTGTCCTGGCTCATCCGCAACCTGCAGGGCCGCCAGCCGCGTTCCCTGGAAGTGGTCACGCTGCTGCGCAAACCCGAAGTAGTCAAGGCGGACCTGGACCTCTTCGACGTAGGCTTTGATATCCCGAATGAGTTCGTCGTGGGCTATGGCCTGGATTTCGCGGAGCGCTACCGCGACCTGCCCTACGTGGGCACCCTGGAGCCTGCGGTCTACAGCAACGACTAGTCTTTTCTTGCCCTCTTTGGTTTGAGGCCTCGAATTCGCAAGGTAATTAATGAAAAACAAGAACATCATCCGCTATGGCTCGATCGCGGGCCTGGTTCTCATTCTGCTGTACGCCTTTACGTTCTTTAGCAACGATGCCCGGAGCTTCAAGCAGGTCGACACCTCCGTGGCCATGGAGCAGTTG
>DXEO01000135.1 GCA_019114925.1 Candidatus Corynebacterium faecipullorum
ACCGGTGAGGAGGCCGGCGAGCTTTTCGACGCCTCCGTGCGCCTCGCTCAGTTCCCGTACTTCTTCGAGCTCAAGCGCTCCCGCACGGAAGCTCCGCAGGTTTAGTGCGTGGGATGGCCCACAGGCCGGTAGGATGTGGGCCATGCGCGTTTATTTAGGAGCAGACCACGCAGGGTTCGAGATGAAGAACATCATCGCCGAACACCTGAAGAAGCAGGGCCACGACGTCATTGACTGCGGTGCCCACGAGTACGACGCCGAGGATGATTACCCGGCATTTTGCATCGAGGCCGCGCTGCGGACCGTCAACGATCCGGGCTCGCTCGGCATTGTGCTGGGCGGTTCGGGCAACGGCGAGCAGATCGCCGCTAACAAAGTGAAGGGTGCGCGCTGCGCCCTGGCATGGTCCCCGGAGACCGCACGTCTTGCCCGTGAGCACAACAACGCCCAGCTCATCGGCATCGGCGGCCGCATGCACTCCGAGGAGGAGGCACTCGCCATCGTGGATGCCTTCCTTGATCAGGAATGGTCCCGTGCCGAGCGCCACCAGCGCCGAATTGACATTCTTGCCGAGTACGAGCGGACCAACATTCCGCCGGAGCTTCCGGAGGCTTAGTTCATATCCTTGGGGTGAGTGCCGCCGCGGCCCTCTTCCCCGAGGTCGAGATCAGTAATTGCAGCCATCTCGGATTCATCAAGCTCGAAGCCGAATACATCGAAGTTTTGCGCGATGCGCTCCGGGTTTTCGGACTTCGGGAACACGATGACGCCATTTTGCAGGTGCCAGCGGATGATCACCTGGGCGGGGGAAACGCCGTATTTTTCGGCAGGCTCGGTGATTTCCGGCTGCTCGAAAAGATCTGTCTTACCCTGGCCTAGTGGGCCCCAGGCCTCGATGTGTACCTTGTGGGCGCGGAAGGCATCGAGCTCGCGCCAGCGCTGCAGGTAGGGGTGCAGCTCCACCTGGTTGACCACGGGGGTTTCATCAGTTTGGGTTTCCAACTGGTCCAGGTGCTCTAATTCGAAGTTGGAGACGCCGATGGACTTGGCCTTGCCGGCCTTCTTCAGCTCGATAAGCTGCTTCCACGCGTCGACGTACGTGCCATTGTCCGGGCAGGGCCAGTGGATGAGGTAGAGGTCCACATAGTCCAGTCCTAGCTTTTCCAAAGACTCGTCGAGAGCAGCGGCGGCATCAGTCTGGCGGTCATTCCACAGCTTCGTGGTGATGAATAGCTCTTCGCGCGGGATGCCAGACTTAGCAATCGCGCGGCCCACGCCTTCCTCGTTGCCGTAGATGGCAGCGGTGTCGATGTGGCGGTAGCCCACCTTGAGGGCTTCGAGTACCAGCTCTTCGGTCTTGTCGGGGTCAACTTTGAAGACACCGTAGCCGAGCTGAGGGATGGAGTTTCCATCGTGCAATTTGATATTAGGTACTGTCATGCGGCCCACTCTACGCAGAACATGGTCACCCGTGCAGAAAAGGGAAATGATGGCCTGAGTGAATCACAGGGGCGCCCCGAGCGCGGCGTAGCACCGAAGAATTCGAAAACGACTAAAGCTGCACCGGCTAGCTAAAATAGGTGCTCAGTGCAGCTTTTCTTGGAGGGAATGACGGGAATCGAACCCGCGTCTTCAGCTTGGAAGGCTGAGGTATTAGCCACTATACGACATTCCCACAACCGGCTATCTTCAACTTTCAAGGTCTTGACTCTGAAAGTCTCAACGTTGAAAGCCGTTGAATCGGTGTGCCGATTACTTTAGCGCACGCGGTCGCTGAAAGAAAAATGGGAACTAGAAAGGGGCCAAGGGCGTTAGTTTGAGTAGGTAGACAATTACAACAACACACAAATTCGACTCTGAGATGAAAGTGGTGCTTTCGTGAGCTCTCTATTGCTCCTTATCCTCGTCGTTGGCGGCGGCGCTTGGTTTCTGTCCTCGCGAAACGGGAAGAAGCAGCAAGAGCTGCGAGAATCCCAACGTTTTGATGACGCGATGGCGGATGCGCGCCGCTGGACTGAGCGTCTCGGCGGTCAGGTGATGCACTTGAGCGGTACGGATACCGCCTCCCAGCAGGCTATGGCGGATGCCTCGGAGCGCTTTACCGCCGCAAACTCCGCGATTTCCCAGGCCACCACCGTAAAGCAGGCGAATTTGGCGCGTGAGTCCGCGCTGGAGGGGCTCTACTACGTTGCGGCCGCGCGCGAGATTATGGGCATGGATCCGGGCCCGGAGCTGCCACCGCTGGAGGGCCAACGCCAGGCCGGCAAGGTGACGGAGACCCGTACGGTGGAGGCCAACGGGGAGACGCTGACGGCGTCGCCAAGCGCATCTGCAGAAACCCCCAACTACTACCCGGGTGGTGTTGTGGCAGGACGCCCGGTCCCGGCCGGCTGGTACTCGCGTCCGTGGTGGGCTGATGCATTGACCACCGGTGTGTGGATGGTGGGCTACTCCATGATGTTCAACGCGATGTTCGCGGGCATGTCCGGCGTTGGTTACTCCGCTGCAGCCGCCGAAAGCGGCGACTGGGGTGGAGATATGGGCGGCGCCGACGGCATGGACGGTGGTGCCATGGACGGAGCCGGAGACTTGGGTGCCGGTGACGCCGGGGGAGGCGGGGAAGGCGGCTTCTTCGACGGCCTCTTTGGTGGCGACGGGGGCGATGGCGGAATGTTTGATTTCGACTTCGACTTCTAAAGCTAAAGTCGCCTCTGACATGCGGAAATAAAGTTAAATCGGGGCCGGTGTTGGGATAGTCAAGCGGCTATCGGTACACTAGCCCCAGTATGAAGCGCAGCTGCGTGCGGAACTTTCGGGCGCAGAGGCTTTCCATACGGGGCGTGGCGCAGCTTGGTAGCGCACCTGCTTTGGGAGCAGGGGGTCGCAGGTTCAAATCCTGTCGCCCCGACGTATGGGGGCCTGGACACTCATCCAGGCCCCCTAATTTCATCTTTGAACGATCACAATCAGGAGAGTTTCTCGTGAAGACCACCGTAGACAAGCTGAGCGATACCCGCGTCAAGCTCACCGTCAACTTTCCGTTCGCTGAGCTGGACAAGGAAATCGATCAGGCCTACGCGGCGATCGCGCAGCAGGTTTCCATCCCGGGCTTCCGTAAGGGTAAGGCTCCGCGCCAGCTTATCGACGCCCGCTTTGGTCGTGGCCCCATCCTCGAGCAGGTCGTCAACGACATGCTGCCGTCCCGCTACGAGCAGGCCGTTGAGGAAAACGAGCTCAAGGTTATTGGTCAGCCGGAGATTGACATTGCCAAGCTGGAGGACAACGACTTTGTCGAGTTCACCGCTGAGGTAGATATCCGCCCAGAGTTCGAGGTGCCGGACTTCTCCAAGATCTCCGTTAAGGTGCCGGCTTTCGAGACCTCCGAAGAGGACGTCGACAAGGCGCTCGAGGATCTGGCTTCTCGCTTCGGTGAGCTCAAGGACACCAAGCGCAAGATGAAGACCGGTGACTTCGCTGTCATCGACATCACCACCGAGGTAGACGGCACCAAGTTGGATGAGGCTTCCCACGAGGGCATGACCTATCGCATCGGTGATGACAACCTGATTAAGGGTCTCGATACCGCACTGCGCGGCATGAAGACCGATGAGGACAACGAGTTCACCACCACCATCCAGTCCGGTGAACACGAGGGCGAAGAGGCCACCGTGAAGGTCCACGTCCAGCAGACCAAGGAGCGCAAGCTGCCGGAGCTCGACGACGAGTTCGCACAGATGGCCTCCGAGTTCGATACCATCGATGAGCTGCGTGAGGACACCAAGTCCCGTGTCGAGGAGACCAAGAAGTCTGAGCAGGCTGCCGCCATCCGTGATGAGGTCCTGAAGGCTGCTCTGGCTGAGGTTTCCTTCGAGCTGCCGTCCTCCATCGTTGATGAGCAGGTTCACGCTCAGCTGCACCAGATCCTGGGCCAGTTGGCTCATGACGAGAAGGCGCTGGCTCAGCTGCTTGAGGCACAGGGCACGACCCGCGAGGAGTTCGACGCTGATGCACGCAAGTCCGCTGAGGAATCCGTCCGTACCCAGCTCTTCCTCGACGCCCTGGCTGAGATTGAGGAGCCGGAGGTGTCCCAGCAGGAGCTGACCGACCACATCCTGTTCACTGCCCAGTCCTACGGCATGGACCCGAACCAGTTCATCCAGCAGCTGCAGTCCAGCAACCAGTTGGGTAACCTGTTCTCCGATGTTCGCCGCGGCAAGGCCCTGGCAACGGCTATCTGCCGCGCCGAGGTCACCGACGAGGCTGGCAACAAGGTTGACGTTGACCAGTACTTCGGTGAGATCGACGAGGACGAGGCTGAGGCCAACGACGCCGAGTAATCGCCTCCCTGCTTGAAGGCCCAGCGTGTGTGCGCTGGGCCTTTTGCATGGAGGTTGGGTTTGTGGAAAGCCCTCCCTTAATCACCCAAGATAAGCGTCCAAACGCTGATAGCGAACACACCCCACGTGCCGCGCAACCTCCAGTAGTGTGGTGGCATTAGTGAAAGAACCGTCCGCAAGGAGACTGAAATACATGTCTGGAAATGTTGAGATGACCTCGCCAGGAACGGGTATGAGCCTGGGCGATAGCGTCTATGAGCGCCTTTTGCGTGAGCGCATTATCTTCCTGGGAACCCAGGTGGATGATGAGATTGCGAACAAGCTATGCGCCCAGATCCTCCTGCTGTCCGCAGAGGACCCAACGCGCGATATTTCGCTTTATATCAACTCGCCGGGTGGCTCCGTTACCGCGGGCATGGCCATCTACGACACGATGAAGTACTCGCCGTGCGATGTGGCTACCTATGGCATGGGCCTAGCTGCCTCGATGGGCCAGTTCCTCCTGTCCGGCGGCACCAAGGGCAAGCGCTACGCGCTGCCGCACGCCCGCATCATGATGCACCAGCCTTCCGCTGGTGTGGGTGGTACCGCCGCGGATATCGCCATTCAGGCCGAGCAGTTCGCGCAGACCAAGCGCGAGATGGCTGAGCTTATTGCTGAGCACACCGGCCAGACCTTCGAGCAAATCACCAAGGATTCGGACCGCGACCGCTGGTTCACCGCCCAGCAGGCCAAGGAATACGGCATCGTCGACCACGTCATCGAGTCCGTCAACGGTCCTATCACCAACTAGGGAACAAGGAGCTTTATCACTATGTCTAACCTTCAGATGCCTTCTTCCCGCTACGTTCTGCCGGAGTTCATTGAGCAGAACGCACAGGGATCGAAGACCACCAACCCGTATTCCAAGCTTTTCGAAGAGCGCATCATCTTCCTGGGCACCCAGGTCGATGACACCTCCGCCAATGACATCATGGCGCAGCTACTGGTCCTGGAGTCCCAGGATCCGGACCGTGACATCACGATGTACATCAACT
>DXEO01000136.1 GCA_019114925.1 Candidatus Corynebacterium faecipullorum
CTTCCAGGACTCCAGCATGAACGGGGTGTTCCACGGGGTAATCAGGCCCGCCACGCCAATCGGCTTGCGGTTGACGTAGTTGATCTGGCGGCCCGGTACCTTGTAGGCGTCGTCAGCCTGGGCGACGATCAGGTCAGCAAAGAAGCGGAAGTTCTCCGCTGCACGCTTAGCCTGGCCGTTGGCCTGAGTGATGGGCAGGCCGGAGTCGAAGGATTCCCAAGCGGCAAGCTTGTCCGCGCGGCTTTCGACGATATCCGCAATCTTGTTGAGCACACGGGCGCGCTCACGCGGCAGGGCCTTGGACCACGGGCCGTTCTCAAAGGCCTCCTTCGCGGCGGCAACCGCTTTGTCAATGTCTTCCGGCTTGCCAGACGCGGCCTTGATGTAGGTATTGTTCGTTACCGGATCCAGGACCTCGAATTCATCGCCGTCAATCGACGGAACAAACTCGCCGTTGATGTAGTGAAGGATCTTCTCGGGCAAATCGGTGGGCTTAGCAGCATCGTTGTTGATAGCCATGGCTGGTTGAGACTCCTTAGTCGTTTTTCTTGCGATAGGTGCTGAGAGTGGTCAGTCGGTGTTGCCTGGCCACTTTTTCTATGTAGGCGGGTTCGGCGCCAGCCTCGATGAGGCTGAGCAATTGCTCGTGTTCACGCGTAGACTCTTGGGCTCTCTCCGGCACGTAGCGAAAAGTAGAGACGCGGTGGTATTCCAATTGCTTCCATTGGTCCACCACCAAGTCCTTCAACCTCTCGTTCGGGCACTTGGCGAAGAGAACGCTATGAAATTCTTTGTTGAGCTGGGTAAATTCTTCTGGATCGTGGTGGATATCGAGCTCCCGCATGCGCTGGTTGATCTCTCGCGCCCGGGCAATATCCTCCGCGTTGAGATACGGGGCGGATTGGGCCGTGGCATTGGCTTCCACGGTGGCCACGATGTCCATGGATTCGTAGTAGGCCTCGCGATTGTAGGTGGTCACGCTGGCACCGACGTTGCGTTCGTAGGTGACCATCCCTTCCGCTTCGAGTTGCCGAATAGCCTCGCGGACGGGAACCACGCTGATCCCCAGTTCATCCGCGATTGTTGCCAACACGAGGCGGTATCCGGGCTCATAATCGCGAGTCCGAATCCTTTCACTTATCCAGTTATAAGCTTGTTGGGATTTACTTTCCCCGGCTGGTGCTGCGGGTTCCGTCATTGATCACCGGCCTTTCCATCACGGAAAGCGATGTAGGCTTCCTTGTTCGCTCCAGTCGGCGGGAAGAGCCTATCCAAGCTGGCGCCCGTCTCCACCTGGGAAGCGACCCATTCGTCCTCGTGCTCCTTGGCCAGGGCACCTTCGGCAACTTCGGCTGCGATATCGCGGGGGATGACCACGACACCGTCATCATCACCAACGATGATGTCACCCGGGAGGACGGTGGCGTTTCCGCAGGACACGGCGATATCACTGTCCCACGGGACATGCTTGCGGCCGAGCACGCAGGGATGCGCGCCCTGGGTGAAGACGGGAAGGCCAATCTCCTTGACGGCCTCGTAGTCACGCACGCCGCCATCGGTGACAACGCCGGCTGCACCGCGGACCTTCGCCCGCAGCGCCAGGATGTCACCCAGCGTTCCAGAGCCGGATTCCTGGCGGGCCTCGATGACGATGACCTCACCCTCCTTGACGGTGTCGAAGACCTTCTTCTGCTCGTTGAGGCCACCTCCATGGGACTTAAACAGATCCTCACGACCGGCGACGAAACGTAAGGTGCGGGCAACGCCCACCATCTTGGTTCCCTTGGCTTGTGGGTACACGCCTTCAATCACGGATTGATTGATACCTCGCTTGCGCAGCTGGGCGGACAAGCCAGCAGTCGGGGCCTTCTCCAAGGCCGCCTTGAGCTCTGGATCGAGCCCGCCCTCATCCTTGGGGGGAAGGCCGGCGGATTCGCGGTCACCGTAGGCATCCTCGCGCTGCTTATCGTCCACGTAGGGAAGATTGCCCAGCTGCGGATCGAAGGAGGCGGGGACTTCCTTCACGGTGGTCTTCAGCTTGCCGGAGCTCACGCCTCCTGGCACGTCAACCTCGACCTCCACGACGTCACCCGGCTCAATGACAGAGGAGCCGGCCGGGGTACCGGTGAGGATGATGTCACCGGTCTCCAGGGTCATGTGCTGGGAAAGGTCGGCAACAAACTGCGCGAGAGGGAAGATGAGATCCTCGTCGGAAGAAGTTCCCTCCTGGACAACCTCTCCGTTGACCCACGTGCGAAGGCGAAGGCCCTTGGGGTCGATCCCTTGGGCGTCGATAAGCTCCGGCCCAATGGGGGTGTACCCATCGCGCGACTTGGAACGGGTGTTGGAGCCCTTGTCCTGGACCTTGTAGTCATACAGGCCAATGTCGTTCGAGGCGGTCACGTAGGCAACGTGCTTCCACGCATCTTCGAGGGATACGTTGCGGGCCGGAGTGCCGATGATGAGTGCGATTTCGCCTTCGAAGGCCAGCAGCTCGGTTCCTTCGGGGCGCTCGACAATCCCGTCCGACTCAGCCAGCGTGCTCGTCGCCTTGAGGAAGTAACTCGGGGTCTTGGGCCAGCGACCGCGCTGTGCCGCGCGGGACTCAAAGGCCACATGGACAGCGATCATTTTGCCCGGTTTAACCGGCAAGAACTCAGGTACAGCCATGAAGAATCCTTAATTGTGAACAAATCCTTACCCAGATCGTATATTATCCCTACCACCACCGCAAGTGGTTCAACTCACACACATTTCCATATATGGCACACCGCATGCCGAAAGGAACCAGAATGTCGCACACATCTGTCACGCCGGCAATTTCGACGGCCGAACGCCGCCGCGTCGTCGCCGCGACTACCATTGGTACCGCCATCGAGTGGTACGACTACTTCCTCTATGCCGCAGTGGCCGGACTCGTGTTCAACCAGCTCATGTTCGGCCCGCTCGAGGGTGGCCTAGCCACCATCATTTCCTTCCTAACCGTGGGATTGTCCTTCCTGTTCCGCCCCGTCGGCGCGTTTCTGGCAGGACACTTTGCCGACCGTCTTGGCCGCCGCGTGGTTCTCATGGTCACGCTCCTCGCCATGGGTGGTGCGACCACCCTCATCGGCCTTCTGCCCACCTACGAGGCCGCTGGAATCTGGGCGCCAATCCTCCTCATCACCCTGCGTATCATCCAGGGCATCTCCGCAGGTGGCGAATGGGGGTCCGCAGTGCTCATGGCAGTGGAACACGCACCGAATGACAAGCGCGGTCTCTACGGCGCCGGCCCGCAGATCGGCGTGCCAGCTGGCCTGCTGCTCTCCTCCGGCGTCCTCTCCATCATGAACACCATTGCGCCTGGCGACGCCTTCATGAGCTGGGGCTGGCGCGTACCTTTCCTGCTCTCCTTCGTCCTCATCCTGGTGGGCTACCTCATCCGCATGGGCGTCGACGAATCTCCGGTCTTTGAAGAGATTGCGGAGCGCGAAGAAGAGGAAGCCACCAACCCCATTGGTAAGCTCTTCAGGAACTTCACCCCGCTAGTCCTCGTTGCAGCCCTCGTTTTTGCAGGTAACGGCACCGTCGGCTACATGACTACGGGCGGCTATATTCAGCGCTACGCCACCGATCCCGACGGCCTCGTTGCCCTCGACCGCGGTGACGTCCTCAACGCGGTGACCGTCTCTGCCGTCACGTGGGCATTGATGACTTTGTTCGCGGGATACATCTCCGACTATATCGGCCGCCGAAACACCTACCTCATCGGATTCATCCTGCAGGGAATCGGCGCTGCCGCCCTTTTCCCGCTGGTCAACACCGGTAGCCTCGGGCTTCTCTACAGCGCACTCATTTTCCTGACCGTCGGCCTGGGCCTGACCTATGGCGCACAGTCCGCGATGTACGCCGAGCTCTTCCCCGCCTCCATTCGCGCCACCGGCGTCTCCATCACCTACGCCCTCGGTTCCGTCCTCGGCGGCGCCTTCGCCCCCATGATCGCCGCCTCGCTCGTCGAGGCAACGGGTACCACCTTTGCGGTGTCGGGCTACCTAGTCTCAGCCTCGATTGTTGGCTTCATCTGCGCCTTCATCCTGCGTGAGCGCAAGGGAATCGCACTCGGCGCAGAGCACGAGGCCGAGCAATCTCAGGGGCACTTCATCTTCAGCCCGCGCTAGACGACGTCCCGTGCGCTGATCATTGTGCAGGGGACGCGCATCATATATGATTCTAGAAATAAGACCCAGCTCACATCCTTCAGACGTCTTGAACTGAGTCACTACTTCCACGAACAAAGCTCACAAAGCGATGGGGGTAGATACCACCCCCATCACTCGCTTTTGTTCTCGACCACGACAACCCGCTGACTAAGGAGTCCACAGTGCAGTTCCACCACAACGGCTACGTTTCGGAAGATCCCCGCGTGCACGAGCCCGCCGGGTATGGCATCGATCGCGCCTCTGAGCTTCCCGGTGAAATGGACGTTCTCATTGTGGGCTCCGGGCCAGCCGGCATGATCGCCGCAGCGCAGCTGGCCATGTTCCCGGACGTGAATACGCGGATCATCGAGCGCCGCCCACACCGCCTCGAGCTAGGCCAGGCCGATGGAATCCAGTCCCGTTCCGTGGAGACCTTCCAGGCCTTCGGCTTTGCCAAGGAAATTACAGAAGAGGCCTACGAAATCACGGAGATGTCTTTCTGGAACCCGGATCCGCAGGATCGGTCCAAGATTATCCGTGGCGCTCGCCCCATCGATGACGAGCAGGGCATCTCTGAATTCCCCCACCTCATTGTCAACCAGGCCCGCGTGCTGGATTACTTCGCTCGCTATGCGCACCGCGCCCCGGGCCGCATCACTCCGGACTACGGCTGGAACTTCGTCTCCCTTGAGGTAGGGGAGGGCGAATACCCGGTAACGGTCCACCTCGAGGATGTCGACGGCAAGCCGCGCGACGTACGCGCCAAGTACGTCGTCGGCTGCGATGGTGCTAAGTCCCGCGTTCGTAAGTCCATCGGCCGCTCGCTCAAGGGCGACCAGGCCAATCACGCATGGGGTGTCATGGATGTCGTGGTTGACACCGACTTCCCAGATTGGCGCACCAAGTGTGCCATTCACTCCCAGGCCGGCTCAATCCTGCACATCCCGCGTGAGGGCGGCTACCTCTGCCGCATCTACGTCGACCTCGGCGTCGTGCCCGAGGATGACAATCACAAGGTCCGCTCCACCCCGATTGAGAAGATCATCGAGAAGGCCAACGAGATCTACTCGCCCTACTTCATCGACGTCAAGATGGTTGCTTGGCACTCCGTCTACGAGGTAGGCCACCGGCTCGTCGATGCCTTCGACGATAACGACGAGGACCCACGCGTCTTCCTCACCGGCGACGCCTGCCATACCCACTCAGCCAAGGCCGGTCAGGGAATGAACGTTTCCATGCAGGATGGCTTCAATATCGGGTGGAAGCTCGGCCACGTCCTCGACGGCCGCGCCCCGAAGGAACTCTTGACCACCTACCACGGCGAGCGTCAGCCAGCTGCCCAGAACCTCATCAACTTCGACCGCGAGTGGTCCACCCTCATGGCCACACCGACCGAGGAGCTCGATGATCCGGAGGCGGTGGAGAAGTACTACGTCGCCGCGGAGGAGTTCGCCGCCGGCATGATGACGCAGTACGAAGAAAACCTCATCGTCGGCAGCACTGAGCACCAGAAGTTGGCCGTCGGCTTCCCGGTGGGCAAGCGCTTCAAGTCCTACGAGGTTCTGCGCCGCTGTGACGCGTACCCCCAGCACCTGGGCCACCAGCACACCGCCGATGGCCGCTACCGCATCTACGCCTTTGCCGATGCCCCCAAGGCCGGCGAGAACTCCACTCTGAGCGAGTGGGCCGAGAAGCTCGGCCCCATCCTCGCCAAGTTCACCCCTGAGGGCGCCGATGAGAACACCTACTTCGACGTGAAGGCCATCTACCAGCAGACCAACCATCACGACTATGAGATTCTTGACGCTCCATTGTTGTTCCGCCCGCGCAACGGCAAGTTCAACATTCCGAATTGGGAGAATGTCTTCAACGCTCTCCCTGGCGACAAGGACATCTTCGATGCCCGTGGAATTTCCCGCGACGGTGCCGTCGTCATCGTTCGCCCGGACCAGTACGTAGGAGCGGTCCTTCCGCTCGATGACCCATCAGCAGTCGAGGACTACTTCTCTTCCGCGCTCAACAAGCTCACCTAGTTCCGGTTTCACGTAAAACCAAGAGGGCCCAACACAACGCTGGGCCCTCTTTTAATGCCGCCGCTAAGCCACCACGAACAGAAAGAAACCTAGGTGCTGCCAAACACAGCACCTAGGTTTCACGTGAAACAACCTCGCAGGAACGCTACTGCAGGAGGGTCCTATCGGAGGTCGCTCCCTTAATCTTCGCGAACTCCGCCATGAGATCCTCCACCGTGAGCTTCGCCTTCCGCTCGGCGTCAGCGGAGTAGATGATCTCTCCCTCATGCATCATGATGAGGCGGTTTCCCACTTGCAGCGCTTGCGCCATGTTGTGCGTCACCATCAGCGTGGTGAGCTGCCCTTGCTCGACGATGCGCTTCGTCAGTGTGGTCACCAGCTCCGCGCGTTGCGGGTCGAGGGCAGCCGTGTGCTCATCCAGAAGCATCACCTTCGGGTTGGTAAAGCCGGCCATGAGCAATGACAGCGCCTGGCGCTGGCCGCCGGAAAGCAAGCCCACTTTCGTTCCAAGGCGCTTCTCCAAGCCCAGCTCGAGCGACTCCAGCTGTTCCACAAAAACAGCCCGGCGCGCGGAGTTGAGCCCCAGACCGAGTCCGCGCTTCTTGCCGCGCAGGTACGCCAAGGAGAGGTTCTCCTCAATCGTCAGGTTCGGAGCTGTACCCGCCATAGGATCCTGAAAGACACGCCCGACCTTCCTTGCACGCTTCTGCTCCGACTGGGTGGTTGCGTCCTGGCCATCGATCGAGATCCTTCCCGAATCCGGGATGAGCCGGCCCGCAACGGAGTTCAGCAGTGTCGACTTCCCCGCACCGTTAGAACCGATGACCGTAACGAAGTCACCGGGGGCAAGTTCCAGGGAGACGTCGCGAAGCGCACGGCGTTCATTAACCGTCCCCGGAAAGAAGGTCTTCGAGATCTTGTCTATGTTGAGCATGATTTAGGCCTTCCTTTTGCCGCGTACCCGCGTTATTCGAGGCACCAGGAGAGCGACGATGACCAGCAACGCTGTAATGAGTTTCATGTCATTCGGGTTGAGGCCCACCTGCAAAGCGGCGAAGATGATGAGTCGGTAAATCACGGAACCCAGTGCCACCGCCACGACGGCCATCCACAAGCGCGACTGGGGGAGTACCGCCTGCCCGAGGATGACGGAGGCCAGGCCTACCAGAATGAGACCAATGCCCATCGAGATATCCGCGAAGCCTTGATATTGCGCGATGATCGCACCACACAGCCCCACCAGGCCGTTGGACAGAGCCAAGGTCAGAATCTTGGTGAAATCCGTGGACACGCCAAAGGAGGTAATCATCTGCTGGTTGTCGCCGGTGGCGCGCAGCGAGAGTCCCAGGTCCGTGGACAGGAACCACACGATCAGCAGGCAGAGCAGCACCGCACCCAGGGCGAGCAAGCCCACCCCGGCCCAGGTTCCCATGACGCCGTCTAGCGGAGTGAAAACCGAATCCTGCGTCAGCAACGGTACGTTGGCGCTGCCCATGATGCGCAGGTTGATGGACCACAGACCGATCATCGTGAGGATGCCAGCAAGCAACCCATCGATGCGGCCCTTAGTATGGAGGAGTCCGGTGATGCAGCCAGCCACAAAACCGGTGCCGAAACCAGCCAACGAGGCCGCAAAGGGGTTGACCCCGTTCGTAATGAGCACGCCGGCCGTTGCCGCTCCGGTGGTGAAGGAGCCGTCGACTGTTAGGTCTGGGAAATCAAGGACGCGGAACGTCAGGTAGACGCCCACGGCCATCACCGCATAGATGAGACCTAGCTCGAGTGCTCCAATCACAGCGTCTCAGCCTTGTCTAGGATTTCCTGCGGCACCTCAATGCCCTGTTCCTTCACTGCGTCTTCGTTGATCACGTAGGTGTATTCAGATGCGGTTTCCACCGGAGTCTGGGCCGGGTCAGCGCCATCCTGCAGGATCCGCAGCGCCATCTCACCGGTCTGGCGGCCCAACTCCTTGTAGTCGATACCGATGGTGGCGGCAGCACCACCCTCAACGGCACCGGAGTCCGCAGCGATGACCGGGATGGTCTTGTCATTCGCTACCTTGATGAGCGAAGAGATGCCGGAAACGACCATATTATCGGTCGGAATGTAGATGGCATCGACATCACCCAGTGCCTCCACCGCCTGCGGGATCTCCGTCACGGAGGTCACCGTCTGCGACTTCACTTCAATGCCCTTCGGCTTGGCTGCTTCCGTCAGCTGCTCAACCTGCACCTTGGAATTCACCTCAGCGGAGGAGTAGACGACGCCCACAGTTTTGGCGTCCGGGACCAGCTGGCTAATGAGCTCTACCTGCTCCTCGATGGGGGCGGCGTCAGAGGTACCAGTGACATTCTTGCCCGGCTTATCCAGCGACTCCACCAGCTCCGCCTCCACGGGGTCCGTGACCGCAGTGAACAGCAAAGGCTTGTCCTTGATGGACTTGCTCATTGCCTGACCGGCTGGGGTAGCGATGGCCAGGTAGAGATCGTGGTCGGCGTTCGCCATCTGCTGGGAGATAGACACCGCGGTACCTTGCTCGCCATTGGCATTCTGAACATCCCAATCCACATCCACGCCCGCATCCTCGAAGGCTTCTTGGAACCCTTCTGCGGCGGCGTCGAGGGAGGGGTGCTGAACCAGCTGATTAATTCCGATGGAGTAGGAATCTCCGCCTCCGGAATCACCGCTGGCGCTTTCCGACGACGAGGAGCAGCCCACGAGCGCAGCAGCGCTCAGAGCAAAAGCGGAGAGAGTAGCAGCAGTCTTAGAGAACATAATGGTCCTTTTCTACGCAAGAGTGACAGTAGTGACCGCTATTTAATCCTCTTTTCACCCTTTTAAGCAGCAGTTTTATGAATATTTTTCCCGCGCGGGGGTACTCTTAGTCCTGCAAAAGCTATAGCTCTATAGTTTTAGAGTTGCACCTTACTCCGGCTAGCTGCATGTTTCTTATATCACTCTCGGTTTAGTGAGCTCGGACCACCATGAGGCCACGGGGGTACCCGAATACCCTTTATCTGTACGGCAGAAGGTATCGGTGTTAGAGTCGGTGATGTGAAGAACACTTTTAAACTTTGGTGGTGGCGCGCGTAACCCGCGGGCCTCGTTCTTCTCCCAATTTTTAAGGCCCGCAGCTGCGGGCTTTTCGGCGTTTTGCTCTCTTGCGAAGCTCGCGGCAGCACTCACTATCGTTAAAGAAAGACACAGTATGCCGTTTATAGCCAAACGCGAGGTCAGGTACACACCCGACGCCAGCGCGCTCTTTTATGCCCTTGCCACACCGCAGGATTCCCTGCTCTTAGAATCCGCAGACATCGAGTCCAAGAAGAACCTCACCTGCATCGCGATCACGAAGGCTGCGCTCAAGGTCGTATGCCGCGGCCAAGAGGTCACCGCAACGGCCTTAACGCCAGCCGGTCACCTGCTTTTAGATGAGCTTCGTCAGGACTTCCGCTCCAGGATGAGCCAGAACGGTGAGGACAGTGCTACCTTTAGCTTCGAGCTCTCAACCGAGCACGATGAACGCGCCCGCCTCCGCGCCACCTCAACCGCGGATATCCTTCGCACGCTGCAGTTTAGCCAGCTCTATTCCGGCGAATCGCTGCCTTTCCTTGGTGGGGGATTCGCCTTCGACTACGTCGATACCTTCGAGGCGCTACCGCCGGTTCCTGATGGCCCTAACGAATACCCCGACTATGAATTTCTCGTAGCCGAGCACGTCCTCACGGTGGACCACTTGACGCAGACGGCAAAGATTGAGGGGTGGGGCGTCGACAAGCACGCCCTCGAAGAGGAACTCGACCGGGCCGCCGCCACCGAACCTATTACTCCTGAGGTCCCCGCACCGCGTAAGACCATCAGCGCGCGCGCCTCCATTGATGACGCCGCTTTCCGCCGCCACGTCGAGCGCCTCCAAGGCAACGTGCATGCAGGCGATATCTATCAGGTCGTGCCCTCCCGCGCCTTCAGCCTTGACTGCCCGGATGCCTTTGCCGCCTATCGCACGCTGCGTGAGACCAACCCCTCGCCGTACATGTTTTACCTGCGCGGCACCGAGCACGAGCTCTTCGGCGCCTCTCCGGAATCCAACCTGAAATACACGGCCTCCGACCGGCAGGTGCAGCTCTACCCGGTCGCCGGCACCCGTCCGCGCGGTGCGACCCACGAGCTGGACATCCGCAACGAACTCGAGATGCGCACCGATTCCAAAGAGGTCTCGGAGCACATCATGCTGGTGGACCTGGCCCGCAATGACCTCGCCCGCGTCGCTGTCCCCGGCACCAGAAAGGTCGCCGACCTGCTCCAAGTAGACCGCTATTCCCGCGTGATGCACTTGGTCTCCCGCGTCGTCGCCACACTGCACGAGGATTTCGACGCCCTCGACGCCTACCGCGCCTGCATGAACATGGGAACGCTCACCGGCGCACCGAAGCTGCGCGCCATGGAGCTCATCCGTGAGACCGAACAAACTCGTCGCGGCTCCTTCGGGGGTGCTATCGGATACCTGCGCGGCGATGGTTCCATGGACAACTGCATTGTCATCCGTTCCGCCTACGTCAAGGATGGAACGGCAGTCGTCCAGGCCGGCGCGGGAGTCGTGCGCGATTCCGTCCCGCAATCCGAAGCCGATGAAACGGTCCACAAAGCCTACGCGGTGCTCAGCGCCATCGCCCAGGCACACAACGCACACCTGGAGGTCATCCGATGAACCCGCACGTTGTCCTCATCGATAACCATGATTCCTTCGTCTACAACCTCGTCGACGCGCTCGCCGGCTACAACACGACGGTCTTCCGCAACACCGTGCCGGTGGAGGAGGTCCTCGCCGTCCAGCCCGACATCATCATCCTTTCGCCCGGCCCGGGCCATCCCCGCGACGCCGGATCGATGATGCAGCTTATCGGCGCCTCCCTCGGCCGCATCCCCATCCTCGGCATCTGCCTGGGCTTCCAGGCGCTGCTCGAGCATTTCGGCGGCACGGTCGAAGCCTGCGGTCCAGTGCACGGTTCCTCTGTGCCCATGACGCTGACCGACGCTGGCGCGAAGCATCCGCTCTTCCAAGGGCTCACCACTGATTCCGAGCCAGATAACCCGAACTACGTGGGCCGCCTCCTCCCCGTTGCGCGCTATCACTCCTTAGGCTGTGCGAATATTCCCGCCCAGATGCGCAGCCTCGCGGAGACCGAGACCGACATCGGCCCTGTCACGATGGCCGCGGAAACGCTCGACGGCATGGCCCTCGGCCTGCAGTTCCACCCCGAGTCTGTCCTCACGCCGACGGGACCAATCATCATTGAACGCTGCATCAAACAACTTTCTACTCAACCGACGATGGAGGGAATCAAGTAATGACAGACAATAAAGCACTAAAGACACTGCAAGAGTTTCTTGACATTTCAGATCCAACGCTCGAGCAAGCTATCGAGGTCTTCACGCCATTGACGGTAGGGGAGTACGACGACATTCATATCGCCGCCCTCCTTACCCACATCCGTACCCGCGGCGAGACCTTCGCCGATGTCGCCGGCGCAGCCCGCGCCTTCCTCAATGCCGGCCATCCCTTCCCAGTCACTGGCAAGGGGCTCATGGATACTGCGGGGACTGGTGGCGATGGCGCTAACACCATCAACGTCACCACTGGAGCATCCCTCGTCGCCTCCGCCGGCGGGGTCAAGATGGTCAAGCATGGCAACCGTTCTGTTTCCTCCAAGTCAGGCTCCGCAGACGTCCTTGAGGCCCTTGGTATCCCGCTCAATCTCGATCCGGACCGCGCGGTCCGCCAACTCGAGGCCTCGAATTTCACGTTCCTCTTCGCTCCTGCGTATAACCCGGCCGTAGCCCACGTGCAACCGGTACGTAAGGGGCTCGGGATTTCGACCCTCTTCAACACCATGGGCCCGCTGCTGAGCCCGGGCCGACCGGAGTTCCAGATCATGGGAATCGCCAACCCCGAGCAGGGCCAACTCATCGCTGAGGTATTCAAGGATCTGGGCCGCACACGCGCACTCGTCGTCCACGGCGCCGGTACCGATGAGATTGCCATCCACGGCACCACCCAGGTCTGGGAGCTTCGCGACGGCACCATTAACCACTACGAGCTCACCCCAGAGGACCTCGGTATTTCCCACCACGAACTGGCTGACCTCGCCGGCGGCAACGGGGAAGAGAACGCAAAGTCCCTCCGGGCGGTATTCGCAGGTACCGGTAAACCCGCCCACCACGACGCGATAGCCGCTACCGCCGGCGCGATATTCTACCTCAATGGCACTACCGACTCCATCCAAGAGGGCGTCGCGCATGCCGACCAGCTCATCAAGGATGGAACCGTGGCCGCATGGCTGAAGAAGCACGAGGAGGCGAACTATGGCTCTGCCGACCGTGCTTGAGGGGATCGTCGCCAAGCGCCGCACGCACCTGCCCGCCATCCGTGAGCGCCTGGCGCACGTTGATTTAGCTGCTCTCCCGCGCTCAGAACGTTCCATCTACGATGCGCTCAACGGCACCAACCGTTTCATCATGGAGTGCAAGTCCGCCTCGCCATCGCTCGGGCTCATTCGGGAACATTATGAGCCTGGGGCCATCGCTCGCGTCTACTCGCGCTATGCCTCGGCTATCTCCGTCCTCTGCGAGCCTGATCGCTTCGGCGGCGACTATGACCACATGCAGACCGTGGCGCTGTCCACGCACCTACCCGTGCTGTGCAAGGACTTCATCGTTGACCCGATCCAGGTCTACGCCGCTCGCTATTTCGGCGCCGACGCCATCCTGCTCATGATGTCCATCGTCGATGACGAGACTTACGCGGAGCTCAAGCAGCTGGCGGATTCCCTTGGGCTCGATGTCCTTACCGAGGCTATCACCGAGGAGGAAGTCGCCCGCGCCACTGCTTTTGGCATCGACGTCATCGGCATTAACAACCGCAACCTCCACGACCTCAGCATCGATCTCACACGCTCTGAACGCCTTTCGCACCACGTCCCATCTGGCAAAGTCATCGTTTCGGAGTCGGGCATCCGCAACAACCAAACCGTTCGCCGCCTGGGCTCGCACGCCAACGCTTTCCTCGTCGGCTCCCAGCTCACCGGCACGCCCGATATCGACCGCGCCGCCCGCGAGCTTGTCTATGGCCACAACAAGGTCTGCGGCCTCACTACGTGGTCAGCGGCCCAGGCCGCCCGTGCCGCAGGCGCCGTCTACGGAGGATTCATCTTCGAAGAGGCGTCGCCGCGAAATGTTTCACGTGAAACCGCGCTCGATATCATCGCTCATGAGCCCGACCTTAGCTATGTCGCGGTCTCACGCCGCACTACCGGTTGGGAGGAGCTGGCCATCGATGGCATCTCCGCCTTGCAGATCCACGCGCCTTACCAGGGGAGCACAGAGGCCGAGCTCGAACTCATTGAGTCCATACGCGCTGTAGCGGGGGAGCGCCAGGTATGGCGCGCCATCGACATGACGGCACCCCACGGTCCAGGCCTCGCCTCTGCGCTTGCCGACGACGTCGACCTCCTCATCCTCGACTCCGGCATCGGCGGCACCGGTACCTCCTTCGACTGGACGACTGTCCCGGACGAGGTCAAAGCAAAGTCACTTCTCGCTGGCGGCCTGAATCCAGCGAACCTCACCGAGGCGCTTCGCGTCGGCACCGCCGGATTGGACATCAACTCAGGGGTCGAAGTGAACGGAAGAAAAGACACTG